>SCUF01000122.1 GCA_004298325.1 Betaproteobacteria bacterium
TCTGGGTCGCGCCGCGCGAAGCGCTGGCGCGCCAGGACCGCGGCGAGATCGAGATCATCTTTCCGACGCGCACTTCGCTCGAAGACCTGGGGCGCTTCACGACCGCGGCGGCCGCGATCGGGTACGCGCGCGGGCTGGGCGACATCGAGGTCAATGCCGCTTGCTGGGCGCTGGATCACGAGGGCTCCAGGCGCCTGTTCCGGCGCGCCGATCCGCAGTACTTCGAGATCCACTGGTGCGACCCCGAGGAGAGCGGCGAAACCTGCTACGTGATCCAGCCCGGCGTGCCGAAGCGGCTCGATCGCCGCGTCGTGCGGCTCACGGCGCCCAATCCCGGCTTCATGACCGGCCCCGGCACCAACAGCTACCTCGTCGGCAGCGGCGACGAGCTGGTGGCGATCGACCCCGGTCCGGCGATCGACGATCACGTCGCCGCGTTGCTCGCCGCGGGTGCGGGCCGCATCCGCTGGATCCTGTGCACGCACACGCACCCCGATCATTCGCCCGCCGCGGCGCTGCTCAAGGCGCGCACCGGGGCCACGGTGCTCGGCCGCCCGCGGCCCGAGCACGGCAACCAGGACCACAGTTTCGCTCCCGACCGGGTACCGGAAAACGGCGAGCGCCTGGCGTTGGGCGGCGTCATGCTGCGCGCGATCCATACGCCGGGCCACGCCTCGAACCACCTCTGCTACCTGCTGGAAGAAACCCGGATGCTGTTCACGGGCGATCACGTCATGCAGGGCTCGACCGTGGTCATCAATCCGCCCGACGGCGACATGCGCGTCTACCTCGAATCGCTCGAACGCCTGCTCGCCGAGGACATCGCGATTTTCGCCCCCGGTCATGGCCATTTGATCGGCGCGCCGCACAAGGAACTCAGGCGATTGATTGCCCATCGCCTGGCGCGCGAGGCCAAGGTAATCGCCGCCATCCGGCGCCTGGGCGCGCCCACGCTGGAAGAACTGGTCGCCGCGGTGTACGACGACGTGCCGGCACGCGTGCATCCGGTGGCGGCCCGCTCGCTCGCGGCGCACCTTGCCAAGCTTGCCGCCGAAGGCGTGGTCCGGGCTTCGGGCCCGCAGTACGTCGTCGCTCGATGAGCGCGCAGTTCGACTACGACCTGTTCACGATCGGCGGCGGCTCGGGCGGGGTACGTGCCAGCCGCGTCGCCGCAGGCTATGGCGCACGCGTCGCGATCGCCGAAGCCAGGCTTTTCGGCGGCACCTGCGTCAACGTCGGCTGCATCCCGAAGAAGCTGTTTTCCTATGCCGCGCATTTCCGCGAGGACTTCGAGATCGCGGCAAGCTTCGGCTGGACCGTGGGCGAGCCGCGCTTCGACTGGGCGACCCTGCGCGCCAACAAGGACCGCGAAATCGCGCGCCTGAACGGTGTCTACGAGCGCCTGCTGGTGAACGCCGGCGTGACGATCCACCGCGCCCGGGCGACGCTGGGCGATGCGCATACGGTCGAAGTCGATGGCAGGACGATCACGGCGCGGCACATCCTGATCGCGACCGGGTCCTGGCCGCAGATTCCCGCGATACCGGGACGCGAGCGGGCCATCACCTCGAACGAGGCCTTCCACCTCGAGCGGCTGCCGCGCAGCGCGCTGGTGGTCGGTGGCGGCTACATCGCGCTCGAGTTCGCCTCGATTTTCAACGGGCTCGGCGTGGCGACGACGCTCGCCTACCGCGGGCAGCGCCTGCTGCGGGGCTTCGACGCCGAGCTGGGCACGCGGCTCGGCGCGGAAATGGCGATGAAGGGCGTCGCGCTGCGCCTGCAGGCCAACCCCGCGCGCATCGAACCGGGACTGCGGGTGGCCTTCGCAGACGGCAGCGCCGCGGATTTCGAGCTGGTGATGTTCGCCACCGGGCGCAAGCCGAACACGGCCGGCCTCGGCCTCGAGTCCGCGGGCGTCAAGCTCGCCGCCGACGGCGCCGTGGCGGTCGACGCCTATTCGAGGAGCTCGGTGGACTCGATCTGGGCGATCGGCGATGTCACCAACCGCGTCAACCTGACGCCGGTCGCGACCGCCGAGGCGATGTGGCTGGCGAAGACGCTGTTTCGCGGCGAGCCGACGCCCGTGGACCACGACAATGTGCCGACCGCGGTGTTCGCCAATCCCAACCTCGCCACGGTCGGGTTGTCGGAAGAGGCGGCGCGCGCGCGCTTCGGCGAGGTGGAAATCTACAAGACGAGCTTCCGCGCGCTCCGGGACAGCCTGTCGGCGCGCGAGGAGCAGACCTTCATGAAACTGGTGGTGGACACGGCCAGCCAGCGGGTCCTCGGCGCGCACATGATCGGACCGGACGCCGGGGAGATCATCCAGGGCATCGCCGTCGCGGTGAAGCTGGGCGCCACCAAGGCGCAGTTCGACGCCACCATCGGCATCCACCCGACGGCCGCCGAGGAGTTCGTGACCCTTCGGGACCGTTCCTTGACGTGATTCGGGCCTGGCGCAGACTGCAGGTGTGCAGAGGCGCGAGTTTGGGTAGACTGGACACCGCAGGGGTCCAGACATGCTGCTCGAAACGCGCGTCGAGAAGAAAGTCGCGGAGCTCAGGTCCCAGGGAGAGCTGCCGCTCGCCATCGAGTTGTGGAACGGCAAGCGCTATGCGCTCGCCGACCATGTCGATGTCACGCTCCGTGTGCCCGGCGCCAGCGCGCTGAAGTACCTGGCCGATCCCGACCTGGCTTCGCTCGGCAGGGCATTCGTCGAGGGTTACATCGACGTCGAGGGCCCCATCGACGAAGCCCTGCGCACCGCCGAGGCCCTGTCGCGCTGCTGGGGCCGGCCGAAGAAGGGCCGGCTGCCGGTGGTGCTCCGGAACCTGCATTCGAAAAAGCGCGATGCCGAGGCGATCCGCTACCACTACGACATCTCGAACGACTTCTACGCCCTGTGGCTCGACGCGCGCATGGTGTACTCCTGCGCCTACTACCGCAACGGCGACGAAGACCTCGAAACGGCCCAGGCGCTGAAGCTCGATCACATCTGCCGCAAGCTGCAGCTGCAGCCCGGCGACCGCTTCCTCGACATCGGCTGCGGCTGGGGCGCGCTGGTGATGTGGGCCGCCGAGCGCTACGGCGCGCAGGCGACCGGGATCACGCTGTCGCAGAACCAGCACGCGCTCGCCAACGAGCGCATCCGCGCCGCCGGGCTGCAGGACCGCTGCCGCGTGCTGCTGCAGGATTACCGCGAAGTCCCCGGCGAGGGCGTGTTCGACAAGATCGCCTCGATCGGCATGTTCGAGCACGTCGGGCTGAAGAACCTGAAGCTGTATTTCGGCATCCTTCACCGCCTGCTGCGCGACGGCGGCATCGCGCTCAATCACGGCATCACTTCGGTCGATCCGGACAGCCGCGAGGTGGGACTGGGCGCCGGCGAGTTCATCGAGCAGTATGTGTTCCCGCATGGCGAGCTGCCGCACCTGTCGCTCGCGCTCAGGGAGATGTCTGCCGCGGGACTGGAGGTGATGGACGTCGAGACGCTGCGCCTGCATTACGCCCGCACGCTGGCGCACTGGTCGGGGCGGCTGGAGGCGCATCGCGACGCCGCGCGCGAGCACGCGGGCGAGCGGCGCCTGCGCATCTGGCGCGTCTATCTCGCCGGCTGCGCGCACGCCTTCGAGCGCAACTGGTGCACCATCCAGCAGGTGCTGGCGGTGAAAAACGGCGACCCGGCGGGCCACGTCCTGCCCTGGTCGCGCGAATACATGTACCGCTAGGTTTACGGCTGCAGCTTCGCGTCGTCGATCAGCACCGCGTAGGAATAGCCCGAGCCGAGATCGACGTCGGTGCGCACGACGCCCCTCGCGACGACCACGTTGCCGAGCTTCGCCGGGTCCTTGGTGGTGACGAGGATATCGTGGCTGCGGTCCTGGGCCGTTCCCGAGCCGTCGCGCAGATGAAGCCAGTTCTTGCCCATGACGTTGGCGGTGTACTTCACCACCCTGCCGCGGACCGCGACCGCCTTGTCCTTGAGCTCGGCCTTCCTTCCGATAACCTCCGCGACGGTCCTGGCGTCAGGTCCTTGCGCCTTCGCGATCCTGGCATCGCCGGCTGCGGCAGCGGCCGCGCTGCCGGGCCCGCCCAAGGTGCCGAAGACGATCCGGTCGAACGTCCGGTTGAGCGCCTTGCTGCGGAAATTGTTCATCACCATCGCGTTTTCGAGCGTCACCTCGGCGCCCTTCCTGATCGGGGCCCTGTTGACCGCAGCCCAGATCTCGCCGTCCTGCGTTCCGAGGCGCAGGTAGCTGTAAGCGTCGACGTCCTTCACCTCGAGCACCTGGCCCTTGAACACGCGGCCCTGCGGGGCAGAGGGCGTTGCCGCGGCCCATCCCGCATTCAGGAGCAGCGTGGCGAAGGCGGCGAGCAGCAGTCTCATGATCGGTTCTCCTCGAATTGACTAGCGAACGCCGCGCCGGAAGCGATAGCCTTTGTAGCTCATGATCATGCCGTCCGGCGTGATCTGCTCCAGCACCAGGCCGGGCGCCGCTTCGGCGCCCTCCCGCAGGACGCGATCGTTGATACCGACCAGGCGTTCCCGGGCCACCGGCGAATAGGCGTGCGCTGAAATCGCCAAGCTGGGAATTTCCTGCTGGATCGGGACGGGCAGTTCGGAGAACGCCGGCAATTTCTGCTCGCGCGGAGCATCGGCCGCGGGTTTTGCAGCGTCCTTCGGGACCGCAGCGACAACCGGGTGCGGCGGCTGCGCGGCTCGCGCCTTGGCTGCGGATCTTGCCGCCGGGGGTGACTGGCGTTTCGGCGCGTCGGGCGCGGGCGGCGCTGCCATTTGCGCTGCGGGCGCAGGCGTTGACCCGGTCGCGGTCGGTTTCGGGGGCGACTCGGGCAGCTTGACCGGGGCGGCGGCCGTTGCCGCAGCCGGTCGCTCGGTCTGCCACGGGCGCAACGAACCGATCACCACGCCGGCGGCAACCAGCGCCGCTGCCAGCAGACCGTAGGACAGAGTCCGCGAACGTGCGGGCGCCGCCGGTTCCGCCAGCGGCACAAGCAATGGCGGCGTCGCGCCGCGCCGGCGTTGCGCATCGGATTTCCTGAGCGCGTCGAGGATATACGACATGCCTATCGGGCGCCTCGCTCGCGCAGCAGCTTCGGTGCCGTCCGATCGGAAACGGCGCTGAGGCGCACCAGGGTCTGCAGACCTACGATGCCGTCCGGAATCAGGCCGTGCGCAAGCTGAAACTGCTTCACCCGCCGCCTGAGAGTTTCGTCGAAGACCGCATCACCGCCAGCCGGCGGCTTACCACCCCCCTGTCCATCCGCCAACTGCGCGTCCAGCCAGGCGACTGCCGGCCCTCGCTGGCCGAACTGGATGGTCTCCTGCACCTGCGGCGGCACCCGCCACAGCACGACGTAATGCCCCGACCATTGCGCCGCCAGGGCGCTCAGTGCGACGCGAACGGTTTCGCCGCCGACCACCAGTGTCGCCGACTGGTCGTCGAGCCCGGTGAGCGTCGCCTGCCACTCCGCGCCTTGTTCGTCGCGCAGGCTGATGAGCGCGGGCCGATTCAATTCGCGCAGTTCGGCCAGCCCGCCGCGCGCGCTCCGGCAGCGCAAACCCAGGCCTTCGGCCTGCCGGCAGAGGTCGCCGCCGCCGTAGTCCAGGCCCCAGGCCCGGACGAGCGCCGCCTGCGCCAACTCGCGGCTGCGCGCGCGCGGCACATTCGCCGGCCACGCCATCGTAGCGGCGAGCGCCGCGTCGCGCTCGGCACTGCGCGCTGGAGCCGCAGCCGCCGGCGCCCCCGCCGACGCACGCGCCTTGCCGCTCGCAGCCGGTGATACCGCAGGTTCGCGGATCGACGGCTGATCGCGCTGATAGACCACCAGCGCCATCGCGCCGCCGGCCGTCACGACCAGGATCGCGGTCAGCGCTCGCAGCAGGCCGCGCGGGCGCGACGTTTTCCGTCCGAAGACTTCGCGCGCCGCCTGTGCAAGCGTCGCGGCGTCGACCCGCTCCTTGCCCTGGACGTACGCGCCCAGCAGCGCCCGGTCGCAGATGACGTTGATGACGCGGGGCACGCCCTGGCTCAGGCGGTAGAGACGGCCCATGAGCGCCTCGGGAAACAGCTGCCGTTCGGTTCCCGCCACCTCGAGGCGATGCCGCACGTAGGCTGCGACCTCCGGCTTGCCCAGCGGGCCGAGGTGATAGCGCGCCACGATGCGCTGCGCCAGCTGCCGCATGGCCGGCCGCTCCAGCATCTGCGCCAGCTCCGGCTGGCCGAGCAGGATGATCTGCAGGAGCTTGCGCTGGTTGGTTTCCAGATTGGTCAGCAGGCGCATCTGCTCCAGGACATCGGCCGAAAGATTCTGCGCCTCGTCGATGATCAGCACCGTGTGGCGGCCCCTGGCATTGGCATCGAGCAGGTGCGCGTTGATGCTGTCGACGAATACCTTGATGCTGGTGTTCCCGGCCGGGTACGCAATGCCGAGCTCCGTGCAAATCGTGGAAAGCAGTTCCTCGACCGTCAGCCTGGGATTGAAGATGTAGGCCACATCGCAGGTCTCGGGAATCTGCTCGAGCAGGCAGCGGCATACCGTGGTCTTGCCCGCGCCGACCTCGCCGGTGAGCAGCACGAACCCGCCGTCGCCGTTGACGCCATAGAGCAGATGCGCGAGCGCCTCCTGGTGGCTGCGCGTCATGTACAGATAGCGCGGGTCCGGCGCAATGGAAAACGGCGCCTCGGCAAAGCCAAAGAAATTCAGATACATGGAATCGAACGCGGACCCGGTGAGCGGGCCACCATTATAGGAGCCGTGGCCGCGAAGCGACTGGTATCCGCGGCCGGTGTTTGTTCAAATGACGCGTTCAACCCAGGAGGAACGACGATGGGCAAGGTGATCAGCTACAAACGACCCGACGGCCAGGCCGTCAACGGCTATCTCGCCGAGCCGGCGCAAGGCGCCGCCGCCGGCATGGTCGTGATCCAGGAGTGGTGGGGCCTCAACGACCAGATCAAGGGGGTCGCCGACAAGCTCGCTGCGGCCGGCTACCGCGCGCTGGTGCCCGATCTTTATCGCGGCAAGGTCGCGCTCGCGGCGAACGAAGCCGAGCACCTCATGAACGACCTCAACTTCGGCGACGCGGCGGGTCAGGACGTGCGCGGCGCCGTCCAGTATCTGAAGGCCACGGGCAGCGGCAAAGTCGGCGTGACGGGATTCTGCATGGGTGGGGCGCTCACGCTGCTGGCGGCGGTGAACGTTCCCGAGGCCGATGCGGCCGTCGTCTGGTACGGCTATCCGCCGCTCGAATACGTCGATGCTTCGAAGATCAAGGCACCGCTGCTCGCGCACTGGGCGACCGACGACGCCGCCTTCGCGTACGCCAATGTCGCCACGCTGGAGGGCAAGCTGCGCGCAGCCAAGGTGAATTTCGAGTTCCACAGCTACAACGCGAAACACGCCTTCGCCAACGAGACGGCGGACTCGAAAAACCTGCCGTTCCTCAAGTACGACGCCGCGCTGGCGGAACTGGCCTGGCAGCGCACCATGGCGTTTCTCGGCAAGCACCTCGGCTAGCGAGGCTCACGCCAGCGCCCGCAGCGTGAGCGAGGCGCCGCTCGCGAGCAGCATCAGCGACACTGCGCGCATCAGCGTTGCGCGCGAGATGCGCCGAAACAGGTGCCCCGCCGCCCAAAGGCCGGCGAGACCCGCGGGCACCACCGCCGCGGCGCGCAGCCAGACCTCGGGGTCGAGGAGCAGGCCCGTGACCAGGAAAGCGGTCGCGCGCAGCGAAATGCTGCTGAGCGTCGCCAGCCCCAGCGTGGCACGGAACTGCTCCTTCGACAGGCCGCGGTGCGAGAGGTACATCGCATACGGCGGGCCGCCGGCACCGAACAGCGTGCTCGTGACGCCGCCGGCGAAACCGGCGACCCAGGCCCAGCCGCTCGCGAGGCGCGCCTGCGACTCGGGATGGCGCGCCAGGCTGTAAAGCGCGAACGCGATCACGAAGATGCCGAGCGCGAGCGTCGCCGCCTCGCGCGGCAGCTTGACCAGGATCGTCACGCCGGCGGCGGTGCCGAGCACGATGGTCGGCACGAGACGCGTCCACTCGCGGCGCACGGCGTGCCTGGGGTTTTCGAAGCCGATGCGAAACGCGTTCGCGAGATCCATCAGCACGAACAGCGCGAGCGCGAACGGCAGCGGCACCAGGTGCGTCGCCAGCGGGATCGTGACGAGCGCCGCGCCGAACCCGGTGATGCCGAAGACCACCGAGCCGAGGAAGGCGATGCCGACGAGCGCGGCCAGCTCTGCGGGCTGAAGGCTCATGCGGCCGGCGACGGAACCGCGATCAGGTCGTGCGCGTCGCAGGGGTTCATGCGCCGCAACTGGTTGACATAGCGCGCGAACGGCAGGCCGTGGCGTGCCTGCAGCCGCCCGGCACGCGCGCGCAGCGCCTGCCAGGAAAATCGCGTCGGCGCGCCCTTGAGCGCGAACGCGATCACGTTCGGGTCCGACAGCGCCGGCATGCACAGCACGGCGCCGCCGAACGCGGCTTCCATGCGCCGCAGCACGCGGTCGAGCCGCGGATCGTCGCTCATCAGGTTCATCGCCAGCACCCCCGGCCCGGCGAGCGCGCCCCAAGCGGCGTCGAAAAAAGCCTGCGACACCAGCGTTCCGGGCAGCGACTCGTCGTCGAAGCCGTCCACCAGCAGCACGTCGGCGCATTCGGCAGACAGCGCCTCGGCGCCGTCGCCGATCTCGACGGCAAGCCGCGCGTCGTCCGGCGGCAGGTGAAACAGGCTCCGCGCCACCGCCACGATGCGCTGGTCCAGTTCCACGACGCGGGTCCGTGCGGCGCGCAAATTGCGATGCATGAACTTGGCGAGCGAGCCGCCGCCCAGCCCGATCATCAGCACCTCGCGCGGCTCGGGATGGAACAGCAGGAATGCCATCATGCAGCGGGTGTAATCGAGGGCGAGCGCGTGCGGATCGTCGAGCCGCATGGCGCTCTGCACGGCTTCGCCGCCGACGTGCAGCGTGCGCACGCCGCGCGCCTCGCTCACCGTGAGAGCCGGCGCATTGCCGAACACGTGCCGCGCGAGGCGTTCGACGGCTGTGCGCTTCATGACGGCAACGGTCGCGCGCCGCGCAGCGCGTAGGCGCCCGCGGCACCGGCAAAAGAGAGCACCGCCGCAGCGAGTATGGGCACGTCGTAGCTGCCGAAGGCGTCGAACGCCACGCCGGCGAGCGGCGGACCGGCGAGCGTGCCGACCCCCGCCGCGGTGTAGAGCCAGCCGATGATCCCGGCGACCGCCCGCCCACCGAAAAGGTCCATCACCACCGCGGGCAGCGTGGCCACGAAGCCGCCGTAGAACACACCGAACGCAACCGCCATGGCGCCCAGCGCGAGGACGCTGGTCGAGACCCACCACGCGAGCAGCATCGCACCGAGGCCGGCGAACATCCAGGCGAGCGCGGCAATGCGCCCGACGCGGTCGGCAAAGGCGCCGATGCTGAACCGGCCCAGGAGGCTGCCCAGACCGATCAGACTGACGAGCAGCACGCCCACGGCCTCCGGGTGTCCCGCGTCGGTCGCGTAAGGCGCGAGGTGCACCATCGGAACGAAACAGCCGAACATGGGCAGCAGCAGCGTGCCGTACAGGGCCCAGAACAATCGCGAGCGCAGCGCGCTCCCGAGCGCGGCGCCCGCCGGCGGCGGTGCTGCCGCGCGAGGCACTCCACCCGGCCGGTTGTCCACGACCGCCGCGGCCGCGCCGCCCAGCACGACGCACAGTGCCGCCAGCGCGAAAAACGCGCCGCGCCAGCCGAAGAGTTCGATCCACCACGCCGCCAGCGGCGGCACGAGAAAATTGCCCGCGCCGATCCCCGCCACCGCGATGCCGGAGGCGAAGGCGCGGTTGTGCGTGAACCACGGCTGCACTGCGCCCACCGACGGCACGTAGGTGAGACCGATACCGACACCGAGACCGACGGAGAAGGTCACGTAGAGCAGCGTGAGCGAAGGCGCCAGACCGGCAGCGGCCAACCCCGCGCCAAGGCAAGCCACGCCCGCGAGCGCGACGCGGCGCGTGCCGAAACGGTCGGCGAGCATGCCCCCGGGCGCGCCGAGCGCGAACCACAGGAACGCGGCCACCGAGAAGACCGCCGAGACATGCCCGCGCGAAGCGGCAAATTCCTCCTGCAAGGCGCGAAAGAACGCGGCGAACGAATAGGCCGCGCCGAATCCCACGAACATCAGGGTGAAGGCGGCCGCCACCACCAGCCAGCGGGTTTGCGGCGGCTTCAATCTGCTCACCTCAAACCAGCGCGCCGCGCGCCTCGATCGGCCAGAGCGCCTCGACCCGCCCGCCGCGCACACAGACATAGCGCTCGTACAGGTTGACCGTGGGATCGCAATGCCCCGGAACGAGCAGCAGTTTCTCGCCGAGCGCGGGCGCCGCGGCGCCCGGTGCGATCTCGATCACGCCGTGCTCGTCGGAGACGCGCACGCAGGTGAGTCCCGGGCG
The DNA here is from genome assembly GCA_004298325.1 of Betaproteobacteria bacterium. Taxonomy (GTDB): domain Bacteria; phylum Pseudomonadota; class Gammaproteobacteria; order Burkholderiales; family SG8-39; genus 2-02-FULL-66-14. Next base: position 10,491 of record SCUF01000122.1, read on the forward strand.
CTGCCAGAGGAGCGGCAACCCCGAATCGACGCTCGAGGCCTTGAGGCCCGCGTCCACCACCGCGCGCTCCGGCACCGGGCGGCTCATCACCGTCGCGAGCACGAACAGCGCCTGTTCGAAGCGCGGCAGGGGCGCTGCCCACTCGTTGCGCGCGTAATCGGCGTCCATGAAGATGTAGGAACCGGGCTGAATTTCGTCGAAGGCACCGGTCGCGATTTCGAACATGAAACTGCCGCTGCCGGCGCCGGTGACGCGCGGACAGGGAACGTCCGCCGCTTCGATCTGCGCGCGCGTCTCGCGAACCGCCGCGGCGGCGAGTTCGATGGCCGCGCGCCGTTCGGCCATCGCTCGCAGGTGCTGCGCCGCGCCGTGGTAGGCCTGCAGGCCGGCGAAGCGCAGATTGGCGCGCGCGGCGACTTCGCGCGCCAGGGCCACGGCAGCCTTTCCCGGCGCGACGCCGCAGCGGCGCGCGCCGACATCGATTTCGACGTAGACGTCGAGTCGCGTGCCGGCTGCGGCGCAGGCGGCATCGAGCTCCGCGACGTTGCGCGCGTCGTCCACGCACACGCCGATGCGCGCGCGCCGCGCGAGGTCGGCGAGGCGCGCGAGCTTCGCCGCGCCGACCACTTCGTTCGACACCAGCACGTCGCCGATGCCGCCCGCGACCATCACCTCGGCCTCGGACACCTTCTGGCAGCACACGCCGACCGCGCCCGCCGCCACCTGGCGGCGCGCGATCTCGGCGCACTTGTGGGTCTTGGCGTGCGCGCGCACGCGCACTTGGCCCGCGACGGCGTCGTTCAGCCGCCGCAGATTGCGCTCCAGGGCATCGAGCTCGATGACGAGCGCGGGCGTATCGACCTCCTCGAGCCGCATGCCGGCCGCAGCGGGCGCTCGCATCGTCAGCTCGCCACCGTATCGCGTCGCGCGCGCCCGCGCCGCGCGAGCCACAGGATCGCCGCCATCAGCCCGAGGAGCAGCGGCAGCGCCGACAGGTTGACCTTCTCCCAGCCGGCATTGGTCACGATCAGGCCCGAGCTGAACGACGACACCGCCATCGTGACGAAGATCGCGAGGTCATTCGCCCCTTGCGCCTTGGCCCGCTCCTCCGGCCGGTAGGACTCGGTCAGCAGCGTGGTGCCGCCGACGTAGAGGAAGTTCCAGCCCACGCCGAGCAGCACCAGCGACCACCAGAACTGCGCGACGCCGACCCCGGAGAGCGCGATCGCGACCGCAACGCCGTTGAACAGGGCGCCCGCGAACATCACCGGCAGCACGCGGAAATGCCGGATCAGCCCGCCGGTGAAGAACGAGGGCGCGAACATGGCGATGACGTGCGACGAAATCACGAAGGCGGCATCGCCGTAGGGATGCCCGCAGACGCCCATCGCGATCGGCGTCGAGGTCATGAGCAGGTTCATCACGCCGTAACTGATCGCGCCGGCGAGTACGGCGACGATGAACTTCGGCTGCGCCGCGATCTCGCGCATCGGCCGGCCGGCGGCGGTCTTTTCCGCTGCGCTCGGTTCGGGAATGCGGATCGCGGCCAGCAGCGCAATCGTGACCACGACGAACCCGATCAACGCGAGATACGCGCCCATGAACTTCGGCTCGAGCAGGTCGATCGTGAATCGGCTGGTGGTCGGCCCGAGAATGCCGCCGACCAGCCCGCCCGCGAGCACCAGCGAGATCGCGGTCGGCCTGAACTCGGCGCTCGCCGCATCCGCGGCGGCGAAGCGGTAGTACTGGCCGAAGGCGTTGAAGGTGCCCCACACCAGGGTCCCGGCGCACAGCAGCCAGAAGCTTTGCAGCCAGATCGCGGCCGCGCAGACGAGCGCGCCCAGGATCCCCACCGCCGCGCCGCGCATCAGGCCCTGGCGCCGGCCTACGCGCTTCATATAGAGCGAGGCGGGCATGGTGGTGAGGGCACCGCCGATCACCCAGCAGGTCACCGGCAGCGTGGCGAGCGAGGCCACAGGCGCGAGCGCCAGCCCCGCCAGGCCGTTGATCGCGATCAGGGTGGCGTTGTTGGTGAACAGCATCGCCTGGCAGGCGGCGAGCAGGGCAACGTTGCGGCGGATACTGTCCATGTATACAGTAGTGGGGTGGCGAGGTCGATTGTAGCGGCTGGGGTGGCGGCGCGAGACGCGAAAGGCGAAACGCTTTACCTGCGCGGCGCGCGCTCGCGCGTGCCGGGGCGCTTCGAGCCCGAAGCGCGCGAAGCGTTCGACGACGGCTGGACGCGCGATGACGCGCCGGCGGCGCCGCTCGAGAC
>SCUF01000123.1 GCA_004298325.1 Betaproteobacteria bacterium
GGTGCGGAACGGGCGATCGGTCACGCCTGCCATCGGGGCAACGAACAGGCCGTTGCGCAGGATGTGCGCGCCGAGACGCATGTCTGCCGGAGTCGCGGGACGGTTGAGCGAGGGGAAGCGGATTCTAACCGCTTTTACGGCAGCGCTGAAGCACCGTAGATCATGCGGCGCGCAACAAAGCGTCGCGCCGGAACGCAGGCGTCGAGCGCGATCATGGCCAGCCCGCGCGCGGCACCGGCGAGCGGATTCGTGCCCAGGAACAGGTTCGCCAGCAGATCGGTGATGCGGATCGTGGCGATTGCATCGAGCCGCCGGCGCTCGGCATAGGCGCGCAGCAGTGCGGTCTCGCCCGGATCCGGTGCGGCGCGCACCGCCTGCGCCAGTTCCCAGGCGTCGCGCAAGCCGAGATTGAGCCCCTGGCCGGCGACCGGGTGCAGCGTCTGTGCCGCGTTGCCGATGTACACCGCGCGCTCCTCGGTGCGCGCCGCGCGCACGCGCAGCACGAGCGGCACCGCGGCGCGCCCCTCCACGGAAACAAAGCGGCCCGCGCGGGCGCCAAAGGCCTGCGACAGCGCGTCGAGGAATTCGGTCGCGGGTGCGGCCGCGAGCTGTGACGCGCGCGCCGTGCGCGTTCCCCAGACCACTGCGTAGCGGCCTTCGAGCGGCAGCAGCGCAAGCGGCCCGTCGGCAGTGAAGCGCTCGTAGGCCGTGGTGCCGGCGCAGGGTTCGGCGCCAACCAGCGCCAGCAGCGCGTCCTGCGCGTAGCGTTTCTCGCTGGCATCGCCAGCCGTGCCTTCGGCGTGCACCACGAGGCGCACCCCGGGCGCTGCTCCGGCGTCGGTTTCGCTGCCGTATTCGATCCGGATACCGGCCGCTTCGGCCCGCGCGGCGAGCGCCGCCGTCAGCGCAGCGTAGTCGATGACGTAGCCGAGCGCGGGGACGTCGGCATCGCGCGCGGCGATGTGCGTACGGCCGAGCTGGCCGGCCTGCGAGACCTGGATATTCTCGATCGGCGTGGTGGCGAGCGCGCGCCACGCCCCCGCGCGCTCGAGGATCAGGCGGCTCGCGTACGACAGCGCGAGCGGCCGCAGCCCGCCGGCGGCGGCAGCCCGCGGGCGGCGCTCGTACAGGCGCACGTTGCGCCCCGCGTCGTGCAGCAACAGCGCCAGCGCGCAGCCGGCCGGGCCGGCGCCGCGGATCGCGATCTCAGGCGGCATCGCGCATCAGCGCCTCGATCTCGGCGATGTCCTTGACGGTCTCGGCGGTCAGTACCTCGCAGGCGCCGCTCGTCACCAGCACGTCGTCCTCGATGCGCACGCCGATGTCGCGCAGCGGCTCCGGCACGTCGTCGGCGGTGCGGATGTAGAGGCCTGGCTCAACGGTGAGGGTCATGCCGGCGACCAGCGTGCGCCATTCGCCCGAGCGCTTGTAGTCCCCGGTGTCGTGCACGTCGAGCCCGAGCCAGTGCCCGGTGCGATGCATGTAGAAGCGCTTGTAGGTTTCCTTTTCGAGCGCCTCCTCGAGCGAGCCCGCGAGCAGCTTCAGGTCGAGCATGCCTTGCGCGAGCACGCGCACCGCGGCGTCGTGCGGCTCGTTCCAGGCGTTGCCGGCGCGCACCTTCGCCATCGCCGCGCGCTGCGCCTCCAGCACCAGCGCGTAGACGTCGCGCTGCGCCGGCGAGAACCGCCCGCTCACGGGAAAGGTGCGCGTGATGTCCGCGGCATACCCGTCCAGCTCGCAGCCGGCGTCGATCAGCAGCAGGTCGCCGGCGCGCAGCGCGGCGTGGTTGAACACGTAATGCAGCACACAGGCATTGGCGCCGCCCGCGACGATCGGCCAATAGGCCGGAAACTGCGCCCCGTGCCGGCGGAATTCGTAGAGCAGCTCGGCTTCGATCTCGTACTCGAAGCGTCCCGGGCGCGCCGCGCGCATGGCGCGATGGTGCCCGCGGGCGGAGATGGCCGCGGCCCGGCGCATCACGGCGAGTTCATCGGGCTCCTTCACCAGGCGCATCTCGTCGAGCAGCGCGCGCACGTCGTGCAGACGCTGCGGCGCGGCGACGCCGGCACGCGCTTTTTCGCGCACCGCGTTGAGCCATTTCATGGCGCGCGCATCCCAGGCGGCGTCGGCGCCGACCGGGTAGTGCAGCGCCGCCTGCTCGGCCAGGAGTTTTGGCATTTCCTCGTCGAGCGCCGCGATCGGATACGCCGCGTCGAAGCCGAAGCGCTCGCGCGCCGCGTCCGGCCCGTGACGGAAACCGTCCCAGATCTCGCGTTCCGCGCTGCGCTCGCGGCAGAACAGCAGGCTGCGCGGTTCGCGGCCGGCGACGATCACCAGCACCGCCTCCGGCTCGGAGAAGCCGCTCAGGTACCAGAAGTGGCTGTCGAAGCGATACGGGTAGTGCGTGTCGCGGTTGCGAATGCGCTCGGGCGCAGTCGGCACCACGGCGACGCCCTCGTCCATCGCGGCCGCGAGCCGGCGGCGGCGCGCCACATAGCGGGCGGAATCCAGGTCGGTCAGTTTCATCATCGGTCACCCGCGTTGGTGCAGCAGCGCATCGAGTCCGGCCAGGCGCTCGGCAGTCCCGGCGTCACGCCAGAGGCCGCGAAACAGCTCCCCCGAAATTTCGCCTCGCGCGGCGGCCGCGCGCAACAGCGGGGCCAGCGGCGCCTTTTCTCCGGGCGCGACGCCCGCCAGCAACCGCGGCGACAGCAGCGCAATTCCCGTATAAGTGTAGCGTGGCGCGGCCGCGTTGCCGACGCGCCCGTCGTGGAGCGAAAAATCCCCCATCGCCGCGTGCGGCGGGTTCGGCGCCAGCACCAGGTGCGCGAGTCCCGCCTGCAGCGGCGCGGCGCGCAGGCGCGAAAAATCATACTCGCACCAGATGTCGCCGTTCACCAGCAGGAACGGGTCAGGGCCCAGCAGCTGGCGTGCCTGCGCCAGGCCGCCCGCGGTGTCGAGCGGCTCGGCTTCCCTTGACCAGGCGATGTTCACGCCCCAGGCGGCGCCGTTGCCGAAGCGCTGCTCGATCATCTCGCCGAGATGCGAGATGTTGATGACGAGATCGCGCCAACCGGCCTGCGCCAGGCGCTCGAGGTGCCAGGCGAGGAGCGCCTTGCCGCCCGCCTCGACCAGGGGTTTGGGCAGACGGTCGGTGAGCGGTCGCAGGCGCACGCCGCGCCCCGCAGCGAGGATCATGGCTTTCATGCGTCTTGCAACACCGGGCTCGTCATGCGCGGGCCATCGCGCATTCGAATCCTCCAGGTCTGCCGACTTGGCGCGGTACTTCTGCGCCAAGTCGGCAGATCGGGGAGATCAAATGCAACGCCGTGTACTGCCTTGAGCGCGGACATCTCAAGACGTGTGCCCCGCGCGCGGCGTCTTGCCTTCGAGGCTCTCGAGCAGCCGCGCCAGCGGCGCGAGTGGCGCGTAGCGCTCGGCGACCGCGCGCGCATAGCGCACGAAGCGCGGCGTGTCGGCAACATACCTGGGCTTGCCGTCGCGGTGGGTGAGGCGCGCGAAGATGCCGAGCACCTTGAGGTGGCGCTGCAGTCCCATCCACTCGAAGGCGCGCCAGAATTCGCCGAAATCGGCGGCCACCGGCAGCCCGGCGCGCCGGGCCCTTTCCCAGTAGCGCGCGCTCCAGTCGAGCACCCGCTCCTCGTCCCAGCTGAGGAACGCGTCGCGCGTGAGCGAAGCCATGTCGTAGGTGATCGGCCCGGTCACGGCGTCCTGGAAGTCGAGCACGCCGGGATTGGGCTCGCACAGCATCAGGTTGCGCGGCATGTAGTCGCGGTGCACGTACACCTGGGCCTGGGCGAGCGCCGAGCGCACCAGCAGGGTGCCGACCTCAACGAGCGCGCGCTGCTCGCTCGCGCTGAGGGTGCAGCCGAGGTGGCGTCTCAGGTACCACTCGGGGAACAGCGCCAGTTCGCGTCGCAACTGCGCCTCGTCATAGGGTGGCAGTTCGCCGGGCCGTGTCGCGAGCTGCCAGCGCAACAGCGCGTCGGTCGCTGCGCCCATCAGGTCCGAGGCATTGGCCTCGTTGAGCGCGGCGAGGTAGGTCGTGTGGCCGAGATCCGACAGCAGCAGGAATCCCTGTGCGCGATCCTGCGCATGCACTTCGGGAACGTGCACGCCGGCACGGCGCAGCAGCGCCGCGACGCGCAGAAACTGGCCGCAGTCTTCCCTTTCCGGTGGCGCATCCATCGCGACGTAGCTGCGGCCGTCGGCGAGGCGAGCACGGAAATAGCGCCGGAAGCTCGCGTCCTCGGAGGCCGGGGCGAGCGTGAAAGAGGCGTCGCGGAACTGGGTGCCGAGCCAGCACTCGAGCGCGGTGAGCCGGGCGTCCACGGTGCTCGATGGCGATTGCGTGTGGGTCGGAATTGTGCGATTTTAGCATCCAACTTCCGGAATCGATTCCACCTTCCATGCAGCAGCGCCGCGCGCGCGGCCCCGTCGTCGGCACCAGCGGGCTCGCGATGCTGTTAATCCTGGTTCTGGTCGCGCCGCGCAGCTGGGCGCAGGTGGCGCCGTCGCCGGCGAAGGCCGCAGGACCGACGACGATCGAGGCGCTGAGCATCGAGGGCATCTCCGAATTCGAGGTGACCGCGCGCGGCCAGGTCGAGCTCAGGCGCGACAACCTCGGCATCTACAGCGAGCTGCTGCGCTACAACCGCGAATTCGGCCGGGTCGAGGCCGATGGCGGCGTGCGCATCGAGCGCGACGGCGACCGTTTCTTCGGCTCGCGCCTGCGCTTCGACCTGAACAGCGACACCGGCGTGTTCGAGCAACCCCGCTTCATCCTGCGGCGAACGCTCACCGCGCGCGGCAGCGCCGAGCGGCTGGAGTTTCTCGGCCAGGACCGCATCCGGCTGGTCGGCGGCAGTTTCACGACCTGCGAGCCCGGCCGGGAGGACTGGCGCTTCGAGGCACGCGAACTCGAGCTCGACTACGAAGCCGGAGAAGGGCGGCTGCGCGACGGGCGCCTGCGCTTCTTCGACACCACGCTGCTCGCCATTCCCCGCGGCACGTTTCCGCTCGAAAACCGGCGCAAGAGCGGTTTCCTCACACCGCACTATTCACAGAACACGCGGCGCGGCCTCGAGATCAGCGTGCCGTACTACTGGAACATCGCCCCCGAGCGCGACCTCACGCTGACGCCGGTCTACATGAGCAAGCGCGGGCCCCAGCTGAAGACGCAATACCGCTACCTCGACGCCCGCTACGACGGCGACCTGCGCTGGGAATACCTGCCCGAGGACAAGGTGCTCGGCACGGCGCGCAGCGGCCTGACTTACCGCCACGATCACCGTTTCGCGCCGGACTGGGTGGGACACGTCGACTTCAACCGGGTTTCGGACGACCGTTACCTGGTCGACATGAGCTCGCAGGTGCGGCAGATCACGCTCGGCAACCTGAACCGGGAAGGCTTCATGCGCTACAGCGGCACGGCCGGCGCGACGCACTATTTCCTGCAGGGGCGTGTGCAGCGCTTCCAGACGCTGCAGGACCCGCTGGCGCCGATCGTCAGCCCCTACAACCGCGCACCGCAGTTCAATGCCGGCGTTACGCGCCAGGACATCGGCGGACGCCTCGACCTCTCCATGCCCGCGGAGTACGTGCGCTTCACGCACCACACGCTGGTGGAGGGCGCGCGCCTGTCGTTCGGGCCGACCCTGTCGATGCCGCTGCTGGCGCCGGGGCATTTCGTGACGCCCCGGCTGGGCCTGCATTACGCGGACTACCGCCTGAGCCGCGTGGCACCCGGCCAGGCCGAGCGGCAAAGCGTCACCGTGCCCTGGGCGAGCCTCGACGCGGGCCTCGTTTTCGAGCGCTCCGCAAACCTGTTCGGCGGCACGTTCACGCAGACCCTCGAGCCGCGCCTGTTCTACGCCTATGCGCCGTTTCGCGCGCAGGACGCAGTCCCGCTGTTCGACACCGGACTGGCCGACTTCAACTATGCGCAGCTGTTCAGCGAGAACCGCTTCGCCGGCGGCGACCGCTTCGGCGATGCCAACCAGGTGACGCTCGCCGTGACCTCGCGCCTGCTGGAGGCGAATGGCGAGGAGCACCTGCGCGCCACCGTCGGGCAGCGCTACTATTTCAAGGACGAGCGCGTCGGACTGACGCCGGCGACGCCCCTGAACGGCCGTGGACAGTCGGACATCCTTGCCGCTGTCGGCGGCCGCGTGGCGCAGCACTGGAGCTTCGACGGCGCGTTCCAGTACGACCCGCAGCAGTCGCGCACCGAGCGCTACAGCGCCTCGGTGCGCTACACGCCCGAGATCGCGAAGATGGTCAGCGCGAGCTATCGTTTCAACCGCGATGCGCTGCGCCAGATCGACGTCGCGGCGCAGTGGCCGATCGCTCCGGGCTGGTACGCGGTGGGACGCTACAATTACTCCCTGCTCGAGCGCAGGCTGCTCGAGGGCATCGCGGGCGTGGAATACAACGCCGGTTGCTGGGTGTTCCGGACCGTGTTCCAGCGCCTGCAGGCGGCCGCGCAGACCACGTCCACGGCGCTCATGTTCCAGCTCGAATTCAACGGTTTCGGCGGCATCCGTTCCGGCGACGTGGTGGAGTTTCTCAAGCGCCAGGTGCCCGGTTACGCGGTGACCAATCCGGGCTCAGGCGACCTGGTGCCGCCGGGCCTGCGCCAGCGGCTGCCTTTCGAACAGGTGTACTGACGATGAGACGTGGCATAGCCTTGCTGATCTGCGGTTTCGCCCTGGCGCTGCAGGCGCAGGCGCAGCCGGTGCGGATGGTCGACCGTATCGTCGCGGTGGTGAACAAGGAGGTGATCACCGCGAGCGAGCTGCGCGAGCGGGTCGAGCTGGCGGCGCGCGAACTGGGGCGCCAGCGCACGCCGCTGCCGGAGCGGGCGCTGCTCGAGCGCCAGGTGCTGGAGCGGCTGATCATCGACAAGGCGCAGCTGCAGCTCGCGGTCGAAGGCGGCGTGCGGGTCGACGAGCTGCAGCTCGACCGCGCCATCGACCGCATCGCCGAGAGCAACAAGTTGACGCTCGCCGCGTTCCGCAAGGTGCTCGAGGACGATGGCGTGTCGATGGCGCGCTTTCGCGAGGAGGTGCGCCAGCAGATCGTGATGCAGCGGCTGCGCGAGCGCGAGGTCGACGACCGCATCGAGGTGAGCGAGACCGAAATCGATCTCTACCTCGAGGAACAGAAGGCGGGGCGCGGCGAGCGCGTGGAATACAACATCGCGCAGGTGCTGGTGCGCCTGCCCGACCAGGCGAGCCCGGAGCGCATCGCGCAGGCGCGCGCGCGCGCCGAGAAGGTGCATGCCGAGGCGCGCGCCGGCGCCGATTTTGCCGCGCTGGCGGCGAGCTATTCCGATGCCGGCGACGCTCTGCAGGGCGGGCAGATGGGCTGGCGCGCCTCCGACCGCCTGCCTGACCTCGTCGCCGGCGCGCTGCGCAAGCTGAAGCCCGGCGAGGTGACCGAGGTGCTGCGCAGCCCGGCCGGATTCCACGTGCTGAAGCTGGTCGACCGGCGTGGCGCCGGCGCCGACCAGATGATGGCGCAGACGCACCTGCGGCACATCCTGGTGAAGACGAGCGAGGTGGTATCGGAAGCGGATGCACGCCGGCGGCTGGCCGACCTGCGTGAGCGCATCGTCACCGGCGGCATGGATTTTGCGGCCCTGGCGCGGCTGCACTCGGGCGATGCGAGCGCCGCACGCGGCGGCGATCTCGGCTGGGTGTTTCCCGGCGACACGGTACCGGATTTCGAACGCGCGATGGATGCGCTCAAGCCGGGCGAAGTGAGCCAACCGGTGAAAAGCCCGTTCGGCTGGCATCTGATCCAGGTGCTCGAGCGGCGCACCGGCAGCCTGCCGCCGGAACGCCAGCGCCTCGTCGCGCGTCAGGCGCTGCGCGAACGCAAGTCCGAGGAGGCCTACCAGGAGTGGCTGCGGCAGCTGCGCGATCGCACCTACGTCGAGATCCGGCTGGAGGACAAATAAGGCCGCGCAAGCGGTTCGGGCAGCACTTTCTGCACGACGCCGGGGTGCTCGCGCGGATCGTGGCAGCGCTCGCGCCGGCGCCGGGTGACACGATCGTCGAGATCGGTCCGGGCGAGGGCGTGCTGACGCGCGCGCTGCTCGCGCGCCTGCCGCACCTGACCGCGATCGAGATCGATCGCGATCTCGCGGCGCGGCTGGCGGCCGAGTTTCCTCCGGAACGGCTGACGCTGCACTGCGCCGATGCGCTCGATTTCGATTTCGGCGCACTCGGCCCCGGCTTTCGGCTGGTCGGCAATCTGCCCTACAACATCTCCACTCCGCTGCTGTTTCAGGTCGCCCGCCACGCCGACCGTCTGCGCGACGCGCACTTCATGCTGCAACGCGAGGTGGTCGATCGCATGGTGGCGCAGCCTTCCACGCCAGACTACGGCCGGCTCTCGGTCATGCTGCAGGTGCGCTTCCGCATGCGGCGGCTGTTCAAGGTCGCGCGCGGCGCGTTCCGGCCGCCGCCCAAGGTCGAGTCGGCGCTGGTGCGGCTCGAACCGCTGCGCGAGCCGCTCGCCTGCGACGAGGAGACCTTCGCCGCCGTCGTGCGTGGCGCCTTCAGCGCAAGGCGCAAGACGCTCAGGAACGCGCTGCGGATCAAGGCGGAGGACTACGACGCGCTGCAGATCGATCCGACGCTCCGGCCTGAGAACCTGTCGCCAGCCGATTATGTCCGGGTCGCGCTTCGTGTATCTTCGCAGGCGTCCTGAGCGCAAAAATGCTAACCCCCGTCAACACCGGCCCTTTCCAAAGCACGGTCAGGGCGTAGAGTCTTCAGCGCACCCCATCCATCCTGATCACGAGGCGGCATCGACATGCGCAAATACCTGCACATCAATCTTCCCGACCGCGTGGTCCGGACGGAAGAGCTGCACGGCGAGGCGATCATCCGCGTCGGCAGGCACTTCATCGCCAGGAGCCTGCTCGCGCTGGGCGCGGCGAAAGTCGACCCCCTGTCGCCCGAAAATCCGCTGATTTTTTCTGCGGGGCCGTTTGCGGGCACGAACTTTTCCAATGCCAACCGCCTGAGCGTCGGTTGCAGGAGCCCTTTGACGGGCGGCATCAAGGAAGCCAATTCGGGCGGCACCTTCGCCTATGCCCTGGGCCAGCTCGAGACCGCCGGGCTCACGCTTTATGGCGCATCGAGCGACTGGGTGGTCATCCGCATCACCAAGGAGGGCGGCATTACCTTTGACAGCGCGGCGCCCTACCTGGGCAAGGGCAACAACGAGGCCGCGGCACTGCTGTTCGAAAGGTACGGCAGGAAGATCAGTTTCGCCCTGTGCGGGCCGGTCGGCGAATACCTCGGCCTGGTGTCGGGCATTTCGATTGCGGACACCGACGGGCGGCCGTCGCGGCTGGCCGCGCGCGGCGGCGTCGGTGCAGTCATGGGCAGCAAGAAGGTGAAAGCCATCGTGGTCGACGTCGACAGGATGCCGACCTTCCACGACCGCAAGAAAGTCATGGGCGCGATCCGCGAATACGGCAAGCGGCTCGCTGCCGAGCCGGCGATCGAGACCTTCAAGCGCGTCGGGACCGCGATGATGGGCGACTTCACGAACCGGATCGGCGGGCTGCCGGTGCGCAACTTCACCGCCGGGCGGTTGGTGGAGGCGTCGCAGGGTCCCCTCAAGCTGGGCGGCGACTATATCCGCGAGCGCAACGTCAGCCGCGGCGGGGAGCCCTCGCATGCCTGCATGCCGGGTTGCATGATCGAATGCAGCAACGTCTACGTCGACGACAAGGGCGTGGAGCTCGTCTCGCCGCTGGAATACGAAACCCTAGGGCTGATGGGCAGCAATTGCGGCCTCGAGGATCCGGACGACGTGGCAAGGCTGAACGGCGTTGCCAACGACCTGGGGGTCGATACCATCGAGGTCGGCGCCACGCTGGGTGTCCTGATGGACGCCGGGCTCGGCGCATTCGGCGATGCCGGGTTCATGCTGGAAGCCCTCGAAGACATGCGCCGCGGCAACGCTCGCGGCCGCCTGCTCGCCCAGGGGACTGCCCGCGTCGGCGCGCATTACGGGGTTGCCCGCGTTCCCGTCATCAAGCGCCAGGGCATCAGCGCCTACGACCCCCGCGTCATCGAAGTGACCGGAATTTCCATGATGCTGACCGCGCAAGGCGCCGATCACACGGCGGGCAACGTGCCGGCCTACGACTGCAAGGGCAAGACGACCGCGGAACTGGTGGCGGTGAGCCTGGAGATGCAGATCCCGACGGCAGCGGCAGATTCTCTGGGTCTTTGCATTTTCGGACGTTCCGTGACCAACGTCAGCGCGGAACTCATCGTTGCCGCGCTCAACGACGCCCACGGCACCGCCTTCGATCCCGCCTTCATTCGGACGCTGGGCCGCGAGGCGCTGCAGATGGAATGGGAGTTCAACAAGGCGGCCGGCCTGACCGAGGCCGACGACGAGCTTCCGGCTTTCTTCTACAGCGAGGCCCTGGCTCCGAGCGGCAAGACCGCGCGCCATCACAGCGCCGAGGTCAACCGCCGCCTGCGCGAACTGCTCGCCTGAGCATCGGCCTCAGCGGGCCGAATTCGCTCGTGGGCGCCCGATCGGGTCAGCGCGAATCGAACAGGACGGTGTAGTTGCGAATCAGGCGTCCGCTCGCGGACTGCAGCACGATCACGACCTCGAGGAACGGCTCCTTCATCGGCCGGGTCGACGTCAGCATCAGGACCGGCCCGCCGGCGCGGTCCTCGACCGCGACGCGAATGCTGAACAGCACCGGATCGAATGCGATGCCCATCTCCCGGTAAGTGTCAGGTGTCGCGATGCTGCCGTGAAGACCTCCGTCCTTGGCCGATTGCATCGAAACGATCGCCACCTCGGCCCGCAGCGGCTGGCCGAGCGCCGAGTGCACGGTCAAGCGCCCCAGGCCCTGGGCTTGCGCCATGGCTGGCAGCAGGAGGAGGGCTGCAACGGCAACGCGGAAATGACTAAGTGCAGCGAGCACGGTGGGCGTCCTGATTCGTCTCTGGGGTCGTGGACGCTAACACCCGGGGCGGCGCGCTGCAACACCGCAGCAGGCTTCAGGGCTGCTGGTGCTCGATGAATTCGATCTTGTAGCCGTCGGGGTCGGTGACGAACGCGATCACGGTGGTGCCGCCCTTTACCGGTCCGGCTTCCCGAGTGACGGCGCCGCCCCTGGCGCGCACGGCATTGCAGGCCGCCGTCGCATCGGGGACTTCGATCGCGATATGGCCGAACGCGGTGCCGAGATCGTACTGCGCGACACCGTGGTTGTAGGTCAGCTCGAGCACCGCGTTTCGGTCTTCGGTGCCGTAACCGACGAACGCGAGCGAGTACTTCTGCTCGGGGCGTTCCGTGGTGCGCAGGAGCTTCATGCCGAGCACCTGGGTATAGAACTTCACCGAGCGCTCGAGGTTGCCGACGCGAAGCATGGTGTGCAGCAGTCTCATGGCCAGTCCTTCACAGTAGGGGAAGCGTCGCCGCGGCGAGCCGGATGCGGCCCCGCGCCGCGCGCCAGTCAGGATACAGCGTCTCCACCAGCCGCCAGAAGCGTTTCGAGTGGTTGAGTTCGACCAGGTGCGCCACTTCGTGCGCGACGACGTAATCGGCGAGCTCGGGCTCGAGGTGCGCGAGGCGAAACGACAGGCGAATCAAACCGCCCGCCGTGCAAACTCCCCATTGGGTGCGCGCATGCGATATGGCGAGCGCCGGGGCACCCCTCCCGATGCGTGCGGCGTAATGCGCCGCGCGCGGTGCCAGCGCCTGAAGCGCGTGTTCCTTGAGCCATTGCACCAGCAGCGCGCGCACGGCCGCGGTGCGTGCAGGATCTCGCAGGGTGACGACGAGCCGCCCGCCGTGCAGTGACACCGCGCGGTGCCCGGCTCGCACCTCCAGCATGAAATTTTCACCGTGCAGCGGCAGCGACTCGCCGCTGTGGCCGTGAAGGGGCGCTCGCCGGCCCGCGACCGCCCACCTTTCGAGCGTGGCGAGGATCCAGTGCGTGCGAGAACGCATGAATCCTTCGATTTCATGCCATGGCGTGCGCAGCGGCGCCGCGACTGCCAGGCCCTGTTCGTTGATGGACAGGCCCATCGTGCGCCGTCGCCGGCGCGCAAAGCGGAACTCGATCAGGCGCCCGGCCAGGGCGATCCGCCGGCGCGGTTCGGCGCCGCGCCGTGGCGGCTCGTCGAACAGCCTCAGCTGTCGAGCGTCTTCTGCTGCGCCTCGATCCACGCCTCGGCCTGCGCATTGACCGCGTTCGGGTCGCGCCCGGCGCTTTCGATCGCCGGCCCGATCCTGACGGTAATCTTCACGGGATGCTTGAGAAACGAATTCTTCGGCCAGGCACGCCCGGCGTTATGCGCAACGGGCACGACGGGAGCGCCGGCATGCGCCGCCAGCCAGGCGCCGCCCAGCTGGTATTTGCGCTTTTTCCCCGGTGCGACCCGCGTGCCCTCCGGAAAGATCACCACCCAGAAGCCCTGTTCCAGCCGCTCCTTGCCGCGGCGCGCGATCTGGCGCAGCGCGGCCAGCCCGCGCGCGCGGTCGATCGCGATCGGGCTCATCAGGGCGAGGCCCCAGCCGAAGAACGGGATCCACAGCAGCTCGCGCTTGAGCACGTGCACCTGCGGCGGAAAGATCGATTGGAAGGCCAGCGTCTCCCAGGCCGACTGGTGCTTGGCGAGGATCACCGCGGGACGCGACGGCAGGTGCCGGCGCCCCTCCACCGACCAGCTCACGCCGCACAGGTGGCGCAGCAGCCAGAGCATGATGACCGACCAGCCCGAAATGAAGCGGTAGCGCGCATGCCGTGGCAGCGGCGCCGTGAACAGCGAAAGCACGGCGAACGGTGGGGTGACGACGAGCAGCGCGAGCGAAAACAGGCCCGAGCGCAGCCACGTCATGGCGCCAGTTGCGCGGCCACGGCGGCGAGGTCGGCGAAGACGCCCGTGCCCTGCGGCAGCTCGCCGGCATCGCGCGTTTTCTTGCCCTTGCCGGTCAGCACGAGCATCGGGCGGGCGCCGGCCGCGGCCGCCGCCTGCAGGTCGCGCAGCGAATCGCCGACCACCGGTACCGCGGCCAGGTCGACGTTCATGCGGCGCGCGATTTCCCTGAGCAGTCCGGGCTTGGGCTTGCGGCAGCTGCAGTCGTCTTCGGCACGATGCGGGCAGAAGAAAATGGCGTCGATGCGGCCGCCGGCCTGGAGCACGGCCGTGTGCATGGTCTGGTGAATGGCGTTCAGCGTCGCGAAGTCGAACAGGCCGCGCGCGATGCCGGACTGGTTGGTCGCCACGACGACGTGCCAGCCGGCCTGCGTCAGGCGCGCGATCGCCTCGAGACTGCCCTTGATCGGGCGCCACTCGGCGGGCGACTTGATGTACTGGTCGCTGTCGTGGTTGATGGTGCCGTCGCGGTCGAGGACGATGAGTTTCATTGCGCCAGCTTCGAAATGTCGGCGACCCGGTTCATCGCGCTGCGCAGATCCGCGAGCAGGGCGAGCCGGCTGTGACGCAGCTTTTCATCGTCGACCATCACCAGCACCGAATCGAAGAAGGCGTCCACGGGTGCCTTGAGTACCGCGAAAGTCTTCAGATACGCGGTGTAGTCGCCGCGCGCGAACTGGGACTGCGCTGCGTCCGTGGTCGAACGCAGCGCCTCGTGCAACGCGCGTTCTGCGGGTTCCTTGAGCCCGCTGAGTTCGGCGTTGGCGAACGATTCGCCCTTCGCCGCGGCCTGCTTGAGAATGTTCGCGACGCGCTTGTTCGCTGCGGCGAGGCTGACTGCCTCGGGCAATGCGGCAAACGCGCGAACCGCCACAAGCTGTCTCGGGATGAGGTTGATTCGCGCGGGATGCATCGCGAGCACCGCGTCGACCTCATTCGCCGAGTAGCCGGCCTCCTGGAAATAGCCGCGCATACGATCCAGCACGAACATCTTGAGATCCGTGCGCGCATCGCCCAACTTGCTCGAGTAGCCGGCAAATGCTGCACTGACAAGCTCGGCCAAGGACAGATCAAGGTTGCGTTCGACGAGAATGCGGATTGTGCCGAGCGCGGCGCGGCGGAGGGCAAACGGGTCCTTGTCGCCCGTAGGCTGCTGGCCGAGGCCGAACAGTCCGGCGAGCGTGTCGAGCTTGTCTGCCAGCGCCACCGCGCAGGCGACGACGCCTTCGGGCAGGGCACCACCGGCATGGCGCGGGCGGTAATGCGCCTCGATCGCGTCGGCCACCTCAGGCGCCTCGCCATCATGGAGCGCGTAATAGCGTCCCATCACACCCTGCAGTTCGGGAAACTCGCCCACCATGCCGGTCAGCAGATCAGCCTTCGCGAGCCACGCCGCGCGCTCGGCGAGCGCGCCGTCCGTGCCGAGATCCCGGGCAATCCGACCGGCCAGCAGCTGCAGCCGCTCGACGCGCTCGAGCTGGCTGCCGAGCTTGTTGTGATGGACAACTCTGGCCAGTCGCGGGACGCGTTCCTCGAGCCGGAGCTTTCTGTCCTGGTTGTGGAAGAAGCGCGCATCTTCGAGGCGCGGCCGCACGACGCGCTGATTGCCGTCGATCACATGCCGCGGATCCGCAAGGCGCATGTTGGCGACGATGAGAAACTTGGGCAGCAGCTTTCCAGTGGCATCGAACAGCGGGAAATACTTCTGGTTCTGGCGCATCGTCAGGATGAGGCACTCCTGCGGCACTTCGAGGAATCCGGGATCGAAGCTTCCCGCATAGACCGAAGGGTGCTCGACCAGCGCCGTCACCTCGTCGAGAAGATCCTGGTACGCGCCGAGCGAACCGCCCTGGCGCGCCGCCTCGGCGAGCAGCAGCCGATCGATCTCGGCGCGACGCTTGCCGAAATCCGCGATCACCGCGCCATCGTCGAACAGTCGGGCTTCGTACTCGTCGGCCTGCGCAAGCGCAATCGAGCGCGCGCCCATGAAGCGATGCCCGTGCGTCGTGGCGCACGCGCTGATGCCGAGCACGCTGCCGGGTACGACGCGCGCACCGTGCAGCATCACCAGGCCGTGCACCGGGCGCACGAACTGCGCCTCGCCGGCGCCCCAGCGCATCAGTTTCGGGATTGGGAGTTTCTTGATGGACTCGGAGACAAGTTGCGCCAGTACCGAATCGAGCACCGCTCCTTTGACGACGACATTGGCAACGTAAATCCTGCCCTTCGGCGTATCGCGCTGCTGCAGCGCCTCCACCGTAACGCCTTGCTTGCGTGCAAAACCTTCAATTGCGGGTGCGGGCGCCTTCACGGAAGGCCCGTCCATGGGCTGTGAACGGTCGACGGCCAACGGCGACACTTGGGGAATCAGTGTCGCAATGCGGCGCGGCGTCGCAAAGACTCGACGGCCGGCGAAATCGCGCAGTTTCAGCTGGTGCTGAACCAGTCCGTTGAATAATTCATTGGCGAAGCTTTCCGCCAGCCTCGCCAGCGATTTCGGCGGCAGTTCCTCGGTCAGCAGCTCGACGAGCAGCGAGGCTTCCATCTCAATCCCGGGCATTGCACATCGGGAAGCCGAGGCGCTCGCGCGACTCGTAGTACGCCTGCGCCACCTTGCGCGCGAGCGCCCGCACGCGGCCGATGTAGGCGGCGCGCTCGGTCACCGAGATCGCGCCGCGCGCATCGAGCAGGTTGAAGACGTGCGAGCACTTCATCACCATCTCGTAGCCCGGCAGCACGCACTGCGCTTCGATCAGCCGCCGCGCCTCGGCCTCGTAGTCGCCGAAATGGCGGAACAGCATATCCGCGTCCGAGAGCTCGAAGTTGTAGCGCGATTGCTCGACCTCGTTCTGGTGGTAGACGTCGCCGTAGCTCACCCCGGGCGTCCAGATCAGGTCGAAGATCGAGTTCTTGCCCTGCAGGTAGAGCGCCAGCCGCTCGAGACCGTAGGTGATTTCGCCCAGCACCGGCCGGCAGGCGAGCGAGCCGACTTCCTGGAAGTAGGTGAATTGCGTCACCTCCATGCCGTCGAGCCAGACTTCCCACCCCAGGCCCCAGGCGCCCAGCGTAGGCGACTCCCAATCGTCCTCGACGAAGCGGATGTCGTGCATCCTCGGGTCGATGTCGAGCGCGACCAGCGATTCGATATAGAGGTCCTGAATGTTCGCGGGCGATGGCTTGAGCACCACCTGATACTGGTAATAGTGCTGCAGGCGGTTGGGGTTCTCGCCGTAGCGGCCGTCCTTCGGCCGGCGCGAGGGCTGCACATAGGCCGCCTGCCACGGCTCGGGCCCGATGGCACGCAGGAAGGTCGCGGTGTGAAACGTGCCGGCACCGACTTCCTGGTCGTAGGGCTGCAGCAGCACGCAACCGCGCTCGCCCCAGAAGGCCTCGAGGCGCTGGATGAGCTGCTGGAAAGTGAGCATGGGGCGAAAAGCGATCAATTCTAGCGGCTCGGCATACGCCGTGCGAGGGCGAATGCGAGCGCAAGCAGCGCGACGCAGGCGCCGAGCGCGAGCCAATCGCCGAAGCGCACGTAAGGCGTGGTGCCCTCATAGCCGCGCGCCGTGGCGTCGAGCCGCCCCTCGACGAACTGCGGCAGCCGGGCCAGAACACGCGCGTCGCGGTCGACGACCGCCGTGATGCCGCTGTTGGTGGCGGCAAGCAGCATGCGTGCCGTCTCGAGGCTGCGCATGCGCGCCATCTGCAGGTGCTGGGCGGGCGCGAACGAGTCGCCGAACCAGGCCACGTTGGAAACGTTGACCAGCAAGGTGGCCTCGGGCAGCTGGCGCCGGATCTCGGCGCCGAATGCGTCCTCGTAGCAGATGTTCACGGCCACGCGCTCGCCGGCGACTGCGAGCGGCCGTTGCTGCGGCGAGCCGCGCGAGAAGTCCGACAGCGGAAACGCCAGCACCTGATTGACCCACGCGAACCCGGGCGGAATGAATTCGCCGAACGGCACCAGGTGCACCTTGTGATAGGCCTGGCGCGGCGCGCTGCCGAAGCTCAGCACGCTGTTGAAATACGTCCCGGGCGCCGTGCGAGTTGGCGCCCCGACAAGGAGATCGCCGCGGTTTCCCCTGGCGATGGCTTCGAGTCGCGCCAGATACTCGGGTTCGACCCGGTCGAGAAACCGCGGCAGCGCGGTCTCCGGCAGCACGCTGAGGCGCGCGCGGCTGCCGCCCGCCAGGCGGGCGTAGGTTTCGAGCGTGCGGCCGTAGCGCGCGGGATCGAACTTGAGGTCCTGTGCGATGTTGCCCTGCAGCAGGCTGACGCCGAGCGGCTCACCGGCAAGCGAGGACCACTCGAGTGCGCGCAGCGCCGCGCCGCCGCCGACGATCAACGCCAGCGCCGCCGCGGCCCGCCATCGTCCGCTGCCGCGGACCACGCACCAGAGCAGGCCCGCGCTGGCGATGCAGGCGAGCGTGACGGCGTAGACGCCGGCCACCGGCGCGTAGCCTGCGAGCGGCCAGTCGATTGCTGCGTAACCAAAGCTCAACCAGGGAAAGCCGGTCAGAATCCAGCCGCGCAGCCACTCGGTGAGCGTCCAGAGGGCCGGGATCGCGAGCGCCGCACGCACTGCCGGCGGCGCGCGCAGCGGTGCCTGCAGCGCGCCCGCGAGCGCCGGAAACAGCGCCAGGAACGCACAGAACAGCAGCGTCGCGACGACGGCCAGCGCCGCCGGCATGCCGCCGAAACGGTGCATGCTGACGTAGACCCAGGACACGCCGGCGAGAAAAAAGCCGCAACCGAAGGCGAAACCGGTGACGAACGCTGCGCGCGGCGAGGGCACGCGCAGCCAGAGGTGGATGAGCACCACCAGCGCGGCGAACGCGAGGGGAAACAGCTCGAACGGCGCGAATCCCGGCACTGCCAGCGCGCCGGCGGCGAACGCGACGCCGAGCGCAGCCAGGCGGTCCCGGTTCACGCCTTGGGCTTCTCCACGATCAGCGTGTAGACGCGGCGGCTGTCGGCGCGCAGCACCTGGAAGCGCAGGCCGTCGATCGTCAGGGTTTCGCCGCGCTTGGGCAGCCGGCCGAGCTGGTTGATGACCAGGCCGCCGACCGTGTCGTGCTCCTCGTCGGAAAACCCGGTGCCGAAG
>SCUF01000124.1 GCA_004298325.1 Betaproteobacteria bacterium
GCTGCGGCGCGCGCTCAACCTCGCCACCGATATCGACAAGGAGATCCGCCTGCTGCGGCGCCAGCAGGCGATTCCGGCGCAGTCGCCGATGCAACCGCTGACCTACGGCTACGATCCCGGCTACCGCAGCGAAATGGGCGAATTCGATGTGGCGCGCGCCCGTGCGCTGCTCGACATGTTCGGCTATGTCGACCGCGACGGCGACGGCTGGCGCGAGCGGCCCGACGGATCGCCGCTACTGCTCGAGCATTCCACGCAGCCGGATCAGATCTACCGCCAGTTCGACGAGCTGCGCAAGAAGAATGTCGAAGCGCTCGGCATTCGCATCGAATTCAGGACCGCTCCCTGGCCGGAGCAGCTCAAGCGCGCGCGCGCCGGGAAGTTCATGATGTGGAGCGTCGGCCTGTCGTCAGATTCACCGGACGGCCAGGAGGTTCTGGCGCGCGGCTACAGTCCCGATATCGGCGGCCAGAACCTGGCGCGCTTCAGCCTGCCCGAGTTCGATCGCGTCTACGAGAGGGCGAAGACGCTGCCGGACGGCCCCGAGCGGCTGGCGCTGTTCGCCCGCGCCAACCGGATCCTCATCGCCTACGCGCCGTACAAGTTCCACGTGCATCGCATTCTGACCGACCTGACGCAGCCCTGGGTCGTCGGTTTCCGCCGGCCGCCCTTCTGGACCGAATGGTGGCATTGCGTGGACATCGACGCCGAGGCGCAGGCACGCGCCGCGGTCTGAGATTCAAACCCAGTCGCGCGGCTTGAGAAATTCCGTGTAGAGCTTTTCTTCCGGCGATCCCGGCGCGGGCTTCCAGTCGTAGCGCCAGGCCGCGAGCGGCGGCAGCGACATGAGGATCGACTCGGTGCGTCCGCCCGATTGCAGGCCGAACAGCGTGCCGCGGTCGTACACCAGGTTGAACTCGACGTAGCGCCCGCGGCGGTAGCACTGGAAGGCGCGCTCGCGTTCGCCATAGGCGAGCGAGCGCCGCCGCTCCGCGATCGGCTGATAGGCGGCGAGGAAATGATCCCCGACCGAGCGGGTGAGTGCGAAGCAGGTCTCGAAGTCCGGTGCCGCGAGGTCGTCGAAGAAGATCCCGCCCACGCCGCGCGCTTCGGCGCGATGCCTGAGAAAGAAATACTCGTCGCACCAGCGCTTGTAGCGCGCGTGCCGCTCGGCGCCGAAGGGCTCCAGCGCGCGCCTGCAGGTGGCATGGAAGTGGCGCGCGTCCTCCTCGAAGCCGTAATAGGGCGTCAGGTCCATGCCGCCGCCGAACCACCAGATCGGCGCCGCGCCCGCCTGCGCCGCGACGAAGCAGCGCACGTTCATGTGAACCGTGGGGCAGTAGGGATTGCGCGGATGCAGCACCAGCGACACGCCCATGGCGTCGTAGCGCCGCCCGGCGAGCTGCGGGCGGGCGGCGCTGGCCGAAGCGGGCAGGGCGGTTCCCTGCACGCGCGAGAAGTTCACCCCGCCGCGCTCGAACAGGCCGCCGTCCTCGACGACACGCGACAGGCCGCCGCCGCCTTCCGCACGGTCCCAGCGATCCGTGCGAAAGGCATGGCCGTCGAGCGCCTCGAGCGCGGCGACAATGCGCTGCTGCAGATCCAGCAGGTACCGGTGGACCGGCTCGATGTCCACGATCAGGGGCGCTTCAGCGCGCGGTGGCCGATATCCCTGCGGTACTGCATGCCCTCGAAGCGGATCGACGCCGCCGCGTCGTAGGCGCGGTTGCGCGCCACGCGCAGCGAATCCCCCAACGCGGTCACGCACAGCACGCGGCCGCCATCGGTGACGATCTGATTGCCTTCGCGTCGCGTGCCGGCATGGAA
Source organism: Betaproteobacteria bacterium (assembly GCA_004298325.1). Classification (GTDB taxonomy): domain Bacteria; phylum Pseudomonadota; class Gammaproteobacteria; order Burkholderiales; family SG8-39; genus 2-02-FULL-66-14. Next base: position 1,828 of record SCUF01000124.1, read on the forward strand.
TACGCGGCAGTCGTCGACGGCTTTCGGCAGCCCCGTCACAGGGTCTCCCTTGCGCGGCGCCTCCGGGTATCCCGCGGCGGCGAGCACCACGCCGAGCGCGGTGCGCCGGTCCCATTCGGCCTCGGCGCGATCGAGTGTGCCGTCGAGCGCGCGCTCGATCAGCGCCAGCAGGTCGGATTTCAGGCGCAGGATGATGGGCTGCGCTTCGGGGTCGCCCAGGCGGCAATTGAATTCCAGCGTCCTGGGATTGCCCGCCGCGTCGATCATCAGGCCGGCGTAGAGGAATCCGGTGTAGGGCAGTCCGTCCTGCGCCATGCCGTGCAGCGCAGGCTGGATAATTTCCCGCATGACGCGCGCGTGGATCTGCGGCGTGATCACGGGCGCGGGCGAATACGCGCCCATGCCGCCGGTGTTCGGTCCGGCATCGCCGTCGCGCAGCCGCTTGTGGTCCTGGCTCGTAGCCAGCGGCAGCGCGTGCGCACCGTCGCACATCACGATGAAGCTCGCTTCCTCGCCCGCGAGGCATTCTTCGATCACGACGCGCGCGCCGGCCCCGCCCAGCCGCTGGCCGAGCAGCATGGCGTCGACCGCGGCGCGCGCCTCCGCGAGCGTCGCGGCAACCACGACGCCCTTGCCGGCGGCGAGGCCATCGGCCTTGACCACGATCGGCGCGCCCTGGCGCTCGACGTAGGCACGCGCCTCGGCGGCGTTCGTGAAGGTGGCGTGGCGCGCCGTGGGAATGGCGTGACGCACCATGAAGCGCTTGGCAAAGTCCTTCGAGCTCTCGAGCTGCGCCGCGCCGCGCGTCGGGCCGAAGATGCGCAGGCCCGCCGCGCGGAACGCGTCCACGATGCCCGCGGCGAGCGGCGCCTCCGGTCCCACCACGGTGAGCAGGACGCTCTCGCGCTTGGCGAACGCGATCAGCGACGGAATCGCGCCCAGCGGGACGTTTTCAAGCCCCGGCTCGGTCGCGGTGCCGCCGTTGCCCGGCGCTACGTAGACCTTCTGCACGCGCGGGCTCTGGGTGAGCTTCCACGCGAGCGCATGCTCCCGGCCGCCCGCGCCGATGACGAGGAGCTTCAATGCCGGAAGTGACGCACGCCGGTGAATACCATGGCGACGCCGCGTTCGTCCGCCGCGGCGATCACCTCGTCGTCGCGCATGCTGCCGCCGGGCTGGATCACGGCGGCCGCACCGGCATCGATGACCACGTCGAGTCCGTCGCGAAACGGAAAGAAGGCGTCCGAGGCGGCCACCGAGCCGGCGAGGGAGAGGTTCGCGTTCTTCGCCTTGACGGCGGCGATGCGCGCGCTGTCGACGCGGCTCATCTGGCCGGCGCCGACGCCGACCGTCATGCCTTCGCGGCAGAACACGATCGCATTGGACTTGACGAATTTGGCGACGCGCCACGCAAACAGCAGGTCGGTCCACTGCGCATCACTCGGCGGCATTTTCGTCACCACCCGAAGCCCGGCACGCTCGATCGTCCGGCTGTCCGGGCCCTGCACCAGCAGGCCGCCGCCGACGCGCTTGCAGTCGTAGCGGTTGGCGTCATGCGCGAGCGGCACCTCCAGCACGCGCAGGTTCTGCTTGCCGGCGAGAAATTCGCGCGCCTCGCGCTCGACGCGGGGCGCGATGATCACTTCCGCGAACTGCCGGCCGATGGTTTCGGCGGTGGCACGGTCGAGCGCACGATTGAAGGCCAGAATGCCGCCGAAAGCCGACACCGGATCGGTCTTGAAGGCCTTGTCGTAGGCGGCGAGCAGGCTTTCGCCGACCGCAACGCCGCAGGGATTGGCGTGCTTGACGATGACGCACGCCGGCTCGGGGAAGCTCTTCACGCACTCCCAGGCGGCGTCGGCGTCGCCGATGTTGTTGTACGACAGTTCCTTGCCCTGCAGCTGGCGGTAACTGGCAAGACCGCCCGCAACCGGCTTGTCGTCGCGATAGAAGGCCGCTGCCTGGTGCGGGTTCTCGCCGTAGCGCATGTCCTGCAGCTTGTGGAACTGCAGATTGAGCACGTCGGGGAACTCGCGCGGCTTGCCTTGCGAATCGAGCGCGGACAGGTAATTGGCAATGGCGCCGTCGTAGGCCGCGGTGTGGGCGAAGACCTTTTTCGCCAGCGCAAAGCGCGTCGCCTGCGAAACCGCGCCTGCGGCGCGCAGCTCGTCCAGCACCCTGCCGTAATCGGCCGGATCCACCACCACGGTGACGCCGGTGTAATTCTTCGCTGCGCCGCGCAGCATCGCCGGGCCGCCGATGTCGATGTTCTCGATGGCATCGTCGAGGCGGCAGTCGGGGTCGGCGACCGTGGCCTGGAACGGGTAGAGGTTGACCACGATCAGGTCGATCGGCGCGATGCCGGCTTCGCGGATGGCCGCCATGTGCGCAGGCGAATCGCGCCGCGCAAGCAGGCCGCCGTGGATCCGCGGGTGCAGCGTCTTGACGCGCCCGTCGAGCATTTCCGGCAGGCCGGTGTGCGCCGAGACTTCGGTCACGCGCACGCCTTCCTTGTCGAGCAGCCTGGCGGTGCCGCCGGTGGACAGGATCGAGAAGCCCAGCGCCGCCAGCGCGCGCGCCAGCTCGACGATGCCCGCCTTGTCCGAGACGCTGATCAGCGCGAGCCGGGCGGCGTTCACCGGATGCGGTGCTGCCGCATTTTCTTGCGCAGCGTGTTGCGGTCGATGCCGAGCATCGCCGCGGCAAGCGTCTGGTTGCCATCGGCCTTGCCGAGCACGGTCTCGATCATCGGCTTCTCCACGTTCTTCATCACCATGTCGTAGATCGCGGTGGGTTTTTCGCCTTCGAGGTCGCGGAAATAGCGCTCCAGGGCGCGCCGCACCGCGCCGGCGAGATCGCTGCCGCGGCTCATGCGGCCCTCGCGCCGGCGCCGTCCCGGGCGTCGTTCGCGGCTTGCGCCAGCCGCTCGAAAAAACCGCGCACCGCCGCGAGCTGCGCCGCCGCGCTCTCGATGCCGTTGACTTCGCGGCGGAACGCCTCGCCGCGCGGCAGCGCACGCAGATACCAGCCGATATGCTTGCGCGCGACGCGCACGCCCTGCGGCTCGCCGTAGAGGGCATAGAGCGCTTCCAGGTGGCCGAGCACCACGGCGCGCATTTCGGCCACTGCGGGCGGCGCGAGACGGGTGCCGGTGGCGAGTTCGTGCTCGATTTCGCGGAAGATCCAGGGCCGGCCGTGCGCCGCGCGGCCGATCATGACGCCGTCGGCGCCGGTGAGCGCCAGCACGCGCCGCGCGTCCCCGGCCGACGCGATCTCGCCGTTGGCGATCACCGGGATGCGCACCGCGGCCTTGGCTGCGGCGATGCTGTCGTATTCCACGGCGCCGGTGAAGCCGCAGGCGCGGGTGCGCCCGTGGATCGCCAGCAACTGCACGCCCGCGGTTTCCGCGATGCGCGCCAGGCGCGGCGCGTTGCGCCGCGCCGGATCGGGACCGGTGCGGATCTTGAGCGTCACCGGGACGCTCACTGCCGTCACCACGCGCTCGAGAATGCGCGCCACCAGCGCCTCGTCTTCGAGCAGTGCCGAGCCGGCGGCGACCTGGCAGACCTTCTTCGCCGGACAGCCCATGTTGATGTCGATGATCTGCGCGCCCTGGTCGACGTTGTAGCGTGCCGCCTCGGCCATCAGCGCCGGATCGGCGCCGAGGATCTGCACCGCCACCGGCGCCGGTTCGCCCTCGTGCTCGAGCCGCAGCCTGGACTTGCGCGTGCCGCGCAGCTCGGCGCGCGCCGAAACCATTTCGGAGACCGCGAGGCCGGCGCCGAAACGCCGGCACAGGGTGCGGAACGGGCGATCGGTCACGCCTGCCATCGGGGCAACGAACAGGCCGTTGCGCAGGATGTGCGCGCCGAGACGCATGTCTGCCGGAGTCGCGGGACGGTTGAGC
>SCUF01000125.1 GCA_004298325.1 Betaproteobacteria bacterium
TCGTCGCACGACCAGTTCGAGAAGTGCGTCGCGCTTTGCCACGAGCATGGATTCGGCAGGCTCGAGGTCACGAACCTGTACATGGTCGGCTGGTCCGGGATGTACCTCAACCGGATGCGCGACGCGGCCGAAGTCGGCCTGCGCGCCGCCGAGCTGGCGGCCCGGGTTTCGCACCTGCGCTCCGAAGTACTCTCGCGCACCCTGGTCGGCTACGTCGACGGCTACATCCGCGGCAACCTGGAGGCGGGATTACGCCAGCTGGAAGCCGCACTTCACGTGGCACGGACGCTCGGCGCCAAGCGCTTCGAAGCGCAGGCACAGCAGATGCTCGCGTTGATCGCGTCCCGCCAGGGCGAGCGCGCACGGGCGTTCGCGCTGTCCCAGGAGGCGCTGCAGATCTGCCGCGAGCACGGCATGGGATTCACCGGTCCGTGGCTGCACGGCGTCATCGCCGGGGTGGCGCCGGATGACGCAGCGCGCGAAGCGGCGCTGGCCGACGGTGAGAAGTTGCTCGCCGCGGGTTGCGTCAGCCACAACCACTTCCACTTCTACGAACTGGCCATCGACGTCTCGCTCGCCGCCGGCAAATGGGACGCCGCGGCGCGCTATTGCGGCAAGCTCGAAGCCTACGCGGCGACCGAGCCGCTGCCCTGGAGCGAGTTCGTCGTCGCGCGCGGACGCGCGCTGGCGCGCTGCGGGCGCGGCGAGCGTGGCGCGACGCTGGCGGGCGAACTGGTGCGCCTGCGCGCCGCGGGCGCCGAAGCCGAGATCGACCACGCGCTTCCCGCGCTCGAGGCCGCGATCGCGCAGCTCGGCTGAGCCGGCGCCGCTAGAGCTTCAGTTCCGCCCGCACCGCGTCCCAGCGCACCGCGACTTCGGCCGCGCCGCGCCGCTCGATCAGCCCGAGCTCGAGCAGCCGACGGACCTCGGTGTGCACGTTCTTGTAGTCGCGCCCGAGGCGTTTCGCCAGCGCGTAGACGGAGACCGGGCCCGCCTGCCTCAGCTGCCCGAGCAGCGCCCAGCGCGCCGGGGTCAGCGCTCTCAGCAGCAGCGGCAGATCGGCGAACGCGAGCACCGCGAGCGGCGCCGGCGGCGTTCGCCCGCTCGCCAGGTGCCACGCCGCCTCGAAGCGGTCGAGCGCGTCGGCGGGCGCGCTAACCCTGACGTTGAGCGTCTTCGGCATCGCGCTCGAAGTCGTAGCGCAGCTGCTCCACGGACTTGAACTGGTAGGCGCTCTGGCGGCCGCGGGCACGGCGGACATGGCCGGAGGCCCGGGTGCTGCAATACTCGACGAGGATATGCCTTCCCTTGCGCAAGCGCAGGACGTATTCCAGGTCGCGGCCAAGGCGCATCTCCAGCACCTTGCCGCCCGCGAGCACCATGCGCTCCTCGTACATATGGTCCAGGATACCATAATCGAAGTGGCGTAGAATGCGCTTGCGATGGCCCGCAGCGCGGAATTCTTCAATCTCTACCGGCACGGCTTCGTGCGCGTCGCGCTGGCGACGCCGGCGGTGCGCGTCGGCGACCCGGTGTACAACCGCGAGGCCACGCTGGCGCTGATGCGCGAGGCGGCCAGGCGCAAGGCGCTGGTCGCGGTGTTCCCGGAACTGGGGCTCTCGGCCTACACCTGCGAGGACCTGTTCCACCAGCAGGCGCTGCTGCGCGCGACCGAGGAGGCCCTGCGCTGGCTGCTCGCGCGCAGCCGCGATCTGCCGCTGGCGGCCTTCGTCGGGCTTCCGGTTGCGCTCGACGGGCTGCTCTACAACTGCGCCGCCCTGATCTGCGGCGGGCGGCTGCTCGGAGTGGTGCCGAAGACCTACCTGCCGAACTACCGCGAGTTCTACGAGCTGCGGCAATTCACCCCGGCGGATGCCGCCACGCGCGAACGGGTGACGCTCGCAGGCCAGAGCGCGGCCTTCGGCAGCCGGCTGCTGTTCCGGCTCGCCGGTCAGCCCGGGCTGGTGCTCGCGGCCGAGATCTGCGAGGACCTGTGGGTGCCGGTGCCGCCGTCGTCGTACGCCGCGCTCGCGGGCGCGACCGTCATCGCGAACCTGTCGGCGTCCAACGTCGTGATCGGCAAGCACCAGTACCGCCGCGAGCTCGCCTCGAACCAGTCGGCGCGCTGCATCGCCGCCTACCTGTACAGCGCCGCGGGCGTCGGCGAGTCGACCACCGACCTCGCCTGGGACGGCCATGCGATGGCGTACGAGAACGGCACGCTGCTCGCCGAGTCGCGGCGCTTCGCCGACGCCTCGCAGCTCACCGTGGCGGATGTCGATCTCGACCGGCTGCAGGCCGACCGCATGCGCCAGAATTCCTTCGGCGAATCGGCGCGCCAGCAGCGCGCTGCGATCGCGGACTTCCGCTCGATCGAGTTCTCGCTGCCGCTGCCGCGCGGGCGCCTGCTGCTCGAGCGCAGCGTGCCGCGCTTTCCCTACGTGCCCACGGACCCGGCGACGCGCGATGCGCGCTGCGAGGAGGTGTACCGCATCCAGGTGCAGGGGCTCGCCACGCGCATGCGCGCCGCAGGCAAGGAAAGGCTGGTGATCGGCGTTTCGGGCGGGCTGGACTCGACGCAGGCGCTGCTGGTGTGCGCGCGCGTGATGGACGAGCTGAAGCGGCCGCGCCGCAACATCCTCGCCTACACGATGCCGGGCTTCGCCACCACCACGCGCACGCGCTCCACGGCCTGGCAGCTGATGCGCACCATCGGCGCGACCGCCGAGGAAATCGACATCCGGCCCTCCTGCCTGCAGATGCTCAAGGACCTGCGCCATCCCTTCGCCAAGGGCCGCAAGCGCTACGACCTCACCTTCGAGAACGTGCAGGCCGGCGAGCGCACCAGCCACCTGTTCCGCCTCGCCAATCACCACGACGCGCTCGTCGTCGGCACGGGCGACCTCTCGGAACTGGCGCTCGGCTGGTGCACCTATGGCGTAGGGGACCATATGTCGCATTACAACGTCAATGCGAGCGTGCCCAAGACCCTGATCCAGTACCTGATCCGCTGGGTGGCCGAGTCGCGCCAGTTCAGCGCCGAGGTGAACCGGGCGCTGGCGCGGGTGCTCGACACCGAGATCAGCCCGGAACTGGTGCCGGGGCGGCAGCGCACGGAGAGCGTGATCGGCCCTTACGCGCTGCAGGACTTTCACCTCTACTTCACGCTGCGCTTCGGCTACGCGCCTGCCAAGGTGGCGTTCCTGTGCTGGAGCGCCTGGCGCGCGGCGTATCCGCTGCCGGTGATCCGCCGCTGGCTGCGCGTGTTCCTCGAGCGCTTCTTCGCCACCAGCCAGTTCAAGCGCAGCGCGCTGCCCAACGGCCCCAAGGTCGGCTCGGGCGGGTCGCTCTCGCCGCGCGGCGACTGGCGCGCGCCCTCCGACGGCACCGCGCAGGCGTGGCTCGACGACCTCGCCCGGGTACCGGCGCGCGACTAGCCGGCAGCATGCGTCAACCGATGTCGCGCCGCGCTTCGGCGACTAGGCGGGCGAGATCTTCCGGCGGCGCCGGCGCCACCGTCCCGGCTTCGGCCGCGGGCAGGTGCTTTGGCGGCGCGATCCGGTTGTGGCGCCGGATGCCCCAGATCAGGGCGGCGAGGGTGACCGCGGCGGTCCCCCAGACCAGCGTGTCGTTCGGGTGGAACAGGGTGGCGAGTGCGGACACCGCGATGAGCAGGCGCGCCAGTACATCGCCCTTCCAATCCTCGATGCAGCGCCCGAACATCGCGAAAGCGACGCCGCAGGTGCCGGCGGTCACCACGAGGATATCGCCGATCTGCCCCCAGCCTGGCCTCACCGCCATCGCCGAGCGCGTGAAGATCGCGAAGGTCATCAGCGTGATCGGCAGGCAGATCTTGAGTGCCTCCCACATGGTCCGCATGAACGACGCATTCGCGATGCGCGCGGCGACCGCGGCGGTGAGCGAGGTCGGCGGCGAGAGCTCGCCCCAGACCGACAGGAAGAAGACGAAGAAGTGCGCGACCCAGGGATTGATGCCGAGCTTGGTCATCGGCGGCACGATGATCACCGCGCCGATGATGTAGGTAGCCGTGGGCGGCAGGCCGGTGCCGAGCAGCCAGCCGAATACCCAGGCCATCAGGATCATGGCGATGATGTTCCAGCCGCCGACGTCGAGCAGCATCGCGCCCATCCGGTTGATGAAGCCGGTGACCGTGAACAGGCCGATCATGATGCCGAGCGTGGCGAGCAGCAGCGTCAGGTAGGAGGTCATCTCGGCATGCGTCTCGATCGCGCGCCGAATGCTGCCGAACAGCGTCTCGCCCTCGAGGAAGGGGTCCTTGCGCGCGTACTTGAACCAGAGGAAGACCGCGACCAGCACCGCGAACATCAGGACCGCGGTATCGACCGCGGCGCGAAGTTCGCCCTTGCCGACGAAGCCGAGCAGATAGATGAGGTAGGCCACGGCGCCGAAGAAAATGCCGGTCGTCACCTTCTCGTAGAGGGGCACCTGCGGCTTTTCGATGGCGCCGGGCGGCATCAGGCGCACCGACAGGAGGTAGATCGCGACGCCGATCGAGACATAGTAGATGAAGCCGAAGCCGAAACCGCGCAGCACCACGTCCCAGTAGGGCACGCCGAGAAATTCCGCCATCAGGAACGCGGCGGCCCCCATCATCGGGGGGAGCAACAGCCCGCCCATCGACGCCGATGTCTCGACCGCGGCGGCGAAGGCCGGCGGCACGCCGTAGCGGGTCATCAGCGGAATGGTGATGGTGCCGACCACGGCGGCGTTGGCCGAGCCGCTGCCGCTGATCAGCCCGATCGCGCTCGACCCGAGCACCGCGGTCTGCGGCATCAGGCGCCTGGAGCGGGCGACCAGCCGCACGACGTTGATCATGGCGTGCTGCGCGTTGAAGCCGTTGGCGACGCCCGCCATCAGCAGGAAGGCGGCAATCAGGGTGAGCGCGAGCTGCCCGTAGATGCCGAAGATGCCGGTGGAAAATTCGACCGTGGAGGACGTGACCACGCGATGGAAGGTGGTTCCCGGGTGCCAGAAGAAGTCGAGCGAGCGCGGAAACAGGTCGCCGTAGAGCGTGTAGACGATCATCACGACGTTGGTCCAGAACAGGACCGGGTGGGCAAGCCGCGTCAGCTCCATCACCAGCAGGAATACCAGCAGTCCGACGAGGTAGTCGTGCTGCGTGTAGGTGCCCTGGCTGTAGATCGCGATTCTCTCGTATTCGGTCAGGAAGTACCCGAACGCGTAGGCGCAAATCGCCATGTAAAGCACGACGAGGACGGCGTTGGCCGCCGCCGGCAGCCGCCTGTACAGCCGGCCCCGCTGGCACATGAAAAGGATCTGCAGGACCAGGGCGAACGGGATCAGGCGCGCGGCGAGCTGCAGCGCGCCGCCCAGGCCCGTGTAGAAGTACCAGACCAGCCAGAGGACGAAGACCAGCGAAACCGCGAATATCAGGTTACCGATATTGGCGTGGCTCTTGAGCCGGGCAATCAGCACATGCCTCCCCCTTCGGCGCAAACCGCATGCGTCTTCCAGACCGCCGCAGGGCAGACGGTTTACGAGCCTATTTCGCGACCTTCCACTTGTCGTTCCAGGCCTTGTGCTCCCTCAGGAACTTGGCCAGGCCCGGATGCACCGGGATGTCCGGATTGGCGCTGATGCCCGCCACCTGCATGCCGACGAAATCCCGCGCCATCGGCGTGAAGCCCGGCTCGCTCTTGGCGAGGCTGTCCTTGTTCTTGTAGAACGCGCTGAGCATCTTGTAGACGACGTCCTCCGGGATGTTCGTCCCCATGTTGTAGCCGAACAGGATCGGCACGCCCTGGAGCACGGCGGGGCCGACGGGCTTGCTGAACGCGTTCTTCGGGTCGACGTCGACGACCGCCAGGCCCGCCGCCTTGATCTTGGCGACCTCGTCGGGGCAGGGGTTGACGACCCGCACGTCCATGCGGATATCGGTTTCCTTCCAGTACGAGGCGAGCGAGCGGCCGGCGGTGGTGTAGGTGGCGGAGGCGGCGATCGCGCCGGACTGCAGCGCGTCGGCGTTCGACTTGAGGTCGATCTGCACGTGCTTGAATTCGTAACCGAGCGCCTTGTAGATGCGCTGCCAGTTCAGCCAGTTCATGAAGCCGGCGTTGGTGTAGAACACCGGCTTGCCGCTGAAATCCTTCCAGCACTTGTACTTGTCGGCGTCCTTGGCCGCAACGGCCATCATCGATTCCATCGGATAGGAGTACCAGCTGTGCGCGAGCTCCGGCATCTTGGCCTTGTAGTCCTTGAAGCCGCCGATGCGCTGGCTGAACTGGGTCATGCCGATGTCGGCCGTATAGGCGATCTCGCCGTTGCCGTCCATCACCGCCTTCATGGCGACGGTGGGGGACGTGTAGGGCTGGACGGTGACCGTGTACTCGCCGCCGAGTGCCTCCTCCACGATCTTGGTCATCGAGGCGGCGATCTGATAGCCGTAGGAACCCACGGCCGAGGTTGCCCAGCGCAGCGACTTGCGCTCCTGCGCAGCCGCGGGCTGGAGCGCCGAGAAAGCAAACAGTGCGGCGACCGCCGTTGCGGCGAGCGTGAAACGGCGTTTCGGTAGCGTCTTCATCATCGGGTGTCTCCTCCGGATTCTTCGGCGCAGAGGGGCGCCGCAGTCCTGCCCGACCGATTTGACCCCCGACGAATGGTGCCTGTCAACGGCCCGCCGGGGGCAGCCCGTCGCCCACCGCCACGTTCTCGGGCTTGAGCGACAGGCCCGATGCCTGCGCCTGCTGCAGCAGCAGCGTGGCGAAATCCTGCTCGGTCCAGCCGCGGCCGATGAGCGACTGGATGAGGTCCCGGGTTGCCGCGGCCAGGGGCATCGGCACCTCGAACCGGCGCCCGGCGTCGAGCCCGAGGTCCATGTCCTTGCGCAACAGCTGCGGCGTGAACGTCACCTTGAAGTCGAGATTGACGAACGCCGGCGTCTTGTAGCGCGTGAAAGTCGAGCCCATCACGCTCTGATTCATGAAGTCGAGAAAGGCGTGGCGCGGCACGCCCGCCTTCTCGGCGAGCACCGTGACCTCGGCGAGCGACTGCGTCACCACGCCCAGGAACACGTTGTGGCAGATCTTGACGACGCGCGCGAGCTCGCCTTCGCCCACCCAGCTCGCCGCCGGCCCGATCATCTTCAGGTAGGGCAGCGCCGCAGCGAAGGCGCGCCTCGGCCCCGAGCAGACGAAGGACAGGCGCCCCGCCTTGATCACCTTGGCGTTGCCCGACACGGGCGCGGCAAGGTACTCGATGCCGCGCGCCGCGAGCATCTTCCTCAGCTCGGCCGAGCCCTCGAGCGAGATCGAGGAGCACTCGATCACGAGGCGCGGCACTGGCTTCGCTTTCGCGAGCATCGCGTGCATCACCTGCTGCACGTCGTTCCAGGTCGAGACCATGCAGAAGACGATGTCGCAGCGGGCGAGCTCGGGCAGGTTGTCGGCGATTGCGGCGCCGTACTTCGCCAGCGGCGCGGCCTTGGCGCGCGTGCGGTTCCACACGCGCACGTCCGCACCGCCCCTGGCGAGCCGCGCCGCCATCTCGTAGCCCATGCGGCCGGCGCCGATCCAGCCGATCGACCTGCCGCGGCGCGCGGCGCGGCGCGGCTCAGTACGGGTTCGCAACGGGCAGCTCCTTGGCCGGATAGAGCGAAATGATCTTGGCGCCGTCGGGCGCGAGCACCACCATCTCCTCGATGCGCGCTGCGGAAACCCCGTCCTTGGCCGGGCAGAAGGTCTCCACCGCGAACACCATGCCCGCCTTGAGCTCG
>SCUF01000126.1 GCA_004298325.1 Betaproteobacteria bacterium
GATCTTGGCGCCGTCGGGCGCGAGCACCACCATCTCCTCGATGCGCGCTGCGGAAACCCCGTCCTTGGCCGGGCAGAAGGTCTCCACCGCGAACACCATGCCCGCCTTGAGCTCGTAGGGTTCGATGAACGAATTGAGGCGCGAGATGAGCGGTCGTTCGTGCAGTCCGAGGCCCAGGCCGTGGCAGAAATTGAGGCCGAAGGCGGCCATTTCGGTCTCGAAGCCGATTTCGGTGGAGCGCGGGAACATCTTCGCGACCTTGTCGGTGCTGACGCCGGGGCGCAGCATGTCGATGGCATCGTCCATCCACTGGCGCGCGCGTTCGTAGGCGTCCTTCTGCGGCGGCGTCGCCTTGCCGACCGCGAAAGTCCGGTAGTAGCAGGTGCGGTAACCGATGAAGGAATGGATGACGTCGAAATAGGCCTGGTCGCCGGGGCGGATCAGGCGGTCGGTGAAGTTGTGCGGGTGCGGGCTGCAGCGCTCGCCGGCAATGGCGTTGATCGCCTCGACGCAGTCGGAGCCCATGTCGTACAGGCGCTTGGTCGCGAGCGCCACGATCTGGCTTTCCTTGACGCCGGGCCTGAGTTCCGCGGCGATGTCCTGGTAGACGCCGTCGACCATCGCTGAGGCGATGTTGAGCAGCGTGATCTCGTCATGGCTTTTCACTTCGCGTGCGTAGAGCATCGTCTGCTGGCCGTCGCGGATCTCGAGGCCCTGCGCCTGCAGCGCGAACAGCATCGGCGGCTCGCACACGTCGATGCCGATCGGCATGCCGGCGACGCCTTCCTGCACCAGGATGTCCTTGATCTCCTTCGCCGCGGCCTCGAACAGCCCCACCTTGGGGCCGATCGCGCCGCGCATGCCCGGGTTGCCCGCGCGCACGTGGTCCTCGCGCAGCCACGGGCAGTTGAGCCTGTGGTGGCGCGCCGCGGAGCCGAAATCCCACACCCACGGCTCGCCGGTGCCCGTCAGCAGCGAGTAGCGGATCAGCTTGTCGCGCGCCCACTCGCCGATCACGGTGGACGAGATATAGCGGATGTTGTGCTGGTCGAAGCACAGCACCGCGCCCAGCCCCGATTTCGCCAGCTGCGCCCGCGTGCGCGCGAGGCGGTAGCGGTGCAGCCGCCGGAAATCGACGCGCTCCTCGAAATCCACCTGCGTCGTGCCGGGCGCCTGCAGCGGCCGGTGCCAGCGGTGCGCCGGCTTCAGATCGTCTTCGTCTACGGGAAAAAACTTGGGTTTGCCGCTTTTTTTCGCCATGCCGCCTCCAGTGCGCAAAGGATAGCGGTTTATCATGGGCGAGTCATGATCCGATTCCGCGGCGCACTCCTCAGCAAGAGCGGATTGCCGCGGCCGTATGCGCAATCGCGGCCGCTCGAAATCGCAGCGCTCGAACTGCCCGACCCCGGCGCCGGCGAAGTGCTGGTGAGGATCCGCGCCGCAAGCCTGTGCCGCTCGGATCTTTCCGTCGTCACCGGCGCACGGCCCTGGCCGCTGCCGATGGTGATCGGCCACGAAGCGGCGGGCCGCGTGGTACGGGTCGGCGCGAACGTGACGACGCTGGCGACCGGCGATGCCGTGGTGCTCGTCTATCTGCCGCAATGCGGTGCCTGCGCGCGCTGCGCCGCGGGCCAGCCGTGGCTCTGCGAAACGGGCGTTGCGGCCAATCGCAAGGGCGAGCTGCTCACCGGCGGCACGCGGCTCGTGCATCGCGGCGAGAAGGTGCATCACCACATGGGACTCGCGGCGTTCGCCGAGTACGCGCTGGTCGCGGAGGCCTCGGCGATCAGGATCCCGAAGGCGGTGCCGCCGCAGGATGCGTGCGTGTTCGGCTGCGCCGTGCTGTGCGGTGCCGGCACCGCGCTCAATACCGCGGCGATCGCGCAAGGCCAGAGCGTCGCGGTGATCGGCCTGGGTGCGGTGGGGCTCTCGACGATTCTCGGCGCCAAGTCCGCCGGCGCTTCCTGCATTGCCGCGGTCGACCGGCTCGAGGCCAAGTTCGCGCTTGCGCGCGCTTTGGGCGCGACCGAGACCGCGCTGCCGCAGGCGGCGCCACGCGGCGCTTTCGACCATGCCATCGAATGCTCGGGAACGCTGGAAGGCTTCGAGCTCGCGATGGCGCTCGTGCATCGCGGCGGCAAGGTCACCACGCTGGGCCTGCCGGGGCCCGATGCCGCTTACCCGCTCAAGCTGGCGCCGCTCGTGGCCGACGGCCTTACGGTGCAGGGCAGCTATCTCGGCTCCTGCGTCACGCGGCGCGACGTGCCGCGCTTCATCGAGCTCTACCGCGCTGGGCAGTTTCCCGCGGCGAGCCTCGTCTCGCACCGCATCGGCCTGGAGGATCTCAACGAAGCGCTCGACCGGCTGGCGGAAGGCCGGGCGCTCAGGCAGGTGATCGAGTTCGCGGGCTGATCAGTTTGACCGCGACCCAGATACGCTTTATTTCGCCAGCTCTTTGATCGCGTTTCGGTAACGGCGCGATATCTTGCGCGCAACTTTGAGTGAGTCACGGATTCGAGTGACTTTCGGCGTCGCCAGGCTTTGCTCCGATCCGCTGCCATAACATTTGCCCTAACGGCGCGTCAAACCTCCGGCGGCGGCACCGCCCCCTTGCGCTCGACGATCAGACCGTAGTGCTGCGGCTCGCGGTGCCTGGCGAAATTGAACACCGTGTTCTTGTAGGAATTGCACAGGTCGAGGTCGCAACGCGCCACCGCCAGCTCGTCGCCGAGCGTCGAGCAGGCGGCGACGAGCTCGCCGGAAGGCGCGACGACGATCGAGTTGCCGATCTGCTCGACGCCCTCCTCGCAGCCCGCCTTCGCCACGCCCACCACCCAGGTACCGTTCTGGTAGGCGCCCGACTGCATGACCAGCGCATTGTGGAAGTTGGCGAGGTTGTCGTGCTCGGGCGCGGGCGGGTTGTGCACCGGCGTGTTGTAGCCGAGCAGCACCATTTCGACGCCCTGCAGCCCCATGACGCGATAGGTCTCGGGCCAGCGGCGGTCGTTGCAGATGCACAGGCCGAAGATGCCGCCGAAGGCGCGGAACACCGGAAAGCCCAGGTTGCCGGTCTCGAAATAGCGTTTCTCCAGGTGCTGGAAGCGGCGCCAGGGCTCGTGCCCGGCGTGTCCTGGCAGATGCACCTTGCGGTACTTGCCGGCGATGCGCCCCGCCTGGTCCACCAGGATCGCGCTGTTGAAGCGGCGCGTCCTGCCGTCCTCCTCGCACAACTCCGCGTAGCCCAGACAAAAGCCGATGCCGAGGCGCTTCGCCTCGTCGAACAGCGGCTGCGTCGCCGCCGAGGGCATCGCGCGCTCGAAGAAGGCGTCGATTTCGTCCTGCCGCTCGAAGTACCAGCGCGGAAAGAAGGTCGTCAGCGCAAGCTCGGGAAACACGGCGAGGTCGCAGCCGTGCGATTTCGCGGCGCGCAACAGCTCCAGCAGCCGTTTCACCACCTGCGGGCGCGTCTCGGCGCGCGCAATCGGTCCGAGCTGCGCCGCGCCAACCGTGACGATGCGTGTCATGTCGCTGTCTCCTTCACCTCACGCCGCGAGCACTTCGTCGGCGCTCCGTCCCACGATGCGCCGGTAGATCTCGGGATCGGTATCGCCCTCGCTGCCCAGAAGCAGCACGGCCGAGTCGCCGCCGAGCGCAAGCTGCGCGCGCAATTCCGGGCGCGCCTGCAACGCGAGCAGCGCGGCGAGCCCCGCACCGCCGGTTTCGCCCGCGACCACGACCGGGTCGCCCGCGCGCGGCGCCGCGAGCACGCGCACCGCCTCGAGCGCGTACGCGTCATCGATCGCGACCACCGCATCGGCGCCCGTGGCGAGCACTTCCCAGGCAAGTGCCGAAACCTCGCCACAGGCGAGTCCCGCCATCACGGTGTCCAGATCGCCGTGCACCGCGACCGGCCGCCCCGCCTCGATGCTGCGGTAGAAGCAGTCGGCGCGCGACGGCTCGACCACCACGCAGCGCGGCCGCCGCTCGCGCCAGTGCAGCCAGAAGCTCGCGCACAGCGCCGCGGCGAGCGCGCCGACGCCCGCCTGCACGAAGACGTGCGTCGGCACGCGGTCCGCGGGCCATTGCGCAAGGATCTCGCCGGCCATTACGCCGTAGCCGTGCATCACGTCGCGCGGCACGTCGCGATAGCCTTCGTAGGACGTATCCGAGACCACGTGCCAGCCGTTCTTCGCGGCCGCGTCGGCGGCGTGGCGCACGGCGTCGTCGTAGTTGCCCTTGACGCGCCGAACTTCGGCGCCGTAGCGCCGGATCGCCGCGGCGCGGCCTTCGCTCACCGTCTCGTGGATGAAGATCACGCAGCGGCAGCCGAAGAGCTGCGCGCCCCAGGCGACCGAGCGGCCGTGGTTGCCGTCGGTCGCGCAGGTGACGGTGACGTCCTGCACCGGCCGCGGCTGGCGCGAGAGCACGCGCCGTACCGCATACGCACCGCCGAGCGCCTTGAAACTCTTCAGCCCGAAGCGGCCGCGCTCGTCCTTGTAGCGCAGTTCGGCCAGGCCGAGCGCGGTGGCGAGCGCAGGCAGCTCGAGCAGTGGCGTCGGCGCATAGCCCGGCCACGCCGAAATTTCGCGAGCGGCCACGGCAAAACCCTCCGCGTCGAGCGCCAGCGCGACGGGATAGGGCTGCGCGCGCGCCGCCGCACGCGGGTTGACGAGCACGCGCACGGCACTCATCGCAGGTGGCAGGCGACCGCGTGGCCCGGGCGCACTTCCTTCATCAGCGGTTCCTCGCTGCGGCAGCGCGCCTCCGCATAAGGGCAGCGGGTGTGGAAACGGCAGCCCGGCGGCGGCGTGATCGGGCTGGGCACGTCGCCGGGCAGCACGATGCGCCTGCGCTTCGCCTTCGGATCGGGCACCGGCACCGCCGAGAGCAGCGCCTCGGTGTATGGGTGCTGCGCATTGCGAAACAGGCTGCGCCGGTCGGTCAGCTCGACGATCTTGCCCAGGTACATCACGGCGACGCGGTGGCTGATGTGCTCGACCACGGCGAGATCGTGCGCGACGAAGAGATACGAGACGCCGAACTCCGCCTGCAGGTCGAGCAGCAGGTTGATCACCTGCGCCTGCACCGAGACATCGAGCGCCGAGACCGGCTCGTCGCACACGATCAGCTTCGGACGCAGCGCCAGCGCGCGCGCGATGCCCAGGCGCTGGCGCTGGCCGCCGGAGAATTCGTGCGGGTACTTCACCATCTGGTCCGGCCGCAGGCCCACCTTGGCGAACAGCCAAGCGGTGCGATCGCGCGCGGCCTGCGCCGAAAGGCGCTCGTAGTTGCGCAGCGGCTCGGCCACCACGTCGCCGGCGCGCAACCGCGGGTTGAGCGAGGCGTACGGATCCTGGAACACCACCTGCAGCTCACGGCGCACCGGATGCATCGCCCGGCGGTCGAGCGCGTCGATGCGCCGGCCGCGCCATTCGATCTCGCCGCTGGTCGGGTCGAGCAGGCGCAGGATCGTCTTGCCGGCGGTCGACTTGCCGCAGCCCGACTCGCCCACCAGGCCGAGCGTCTCGCCCTGCGCGATCGAAAAGCTGATGCCGTCGACGGCGTGCACCTGGCCCACGGTATGGCCGAAGAAGCCGCGCGTCACGGCAAAGTGCTTGCGCAGCTCGCGCACCTGCAGCAGCACGCCCGGGGCCGCCATGTTCATGGCGCCGCCGCTCCCACCCGCTCGGCCTCCCAGCAGGCCACGCTGTGGCCGGCGCCCTTGTCTTCGAGCGGCGGGTATTCGGCGTGGCAGCGCGCCTGCGCGAAGCCGCAGCGCGGCGCGAAGAGGCACCCGGGCACGTCTTCCTTCAGCGAGGGCACCATGCCGGGAATCTCCGCCAGGCGCTTGTGCTCGATCGCGTCGAGCTCCGCGTCCTCGAGGCGCGGGATCGAGCCGATCAGCCCGCGCGTGTACGGGTGCAGCGGCCGCTCGAACAGCGCCTCCACCGGCGCCTCCTCCACCTTGCGGC
>SCUF01000127.1 GCA_004298325.1 Betaproteobacteria bacterium
AGCCGGCCTGACCGAAGCCGACACGCTGGCGATACGGCGGGGAACGATCGCCGATCCCGGCTTATCGGCGCTGGCGCGCTTCGTGAACGCTGCGATTCAGCCCGCGGGGCGCATCCCGGACGCAGAGCTGAACGCGATCCGCGGCGCCGGATTCAGCGACGCGCAGATCACCGAGATCCTGATGGTACTCGCGCAGACCGTGTTCACCACGCTGTTCAATCGGGTCAACCAGACCGAACTGGATTTCCCGGCCGCGGCTGCCCTGTGATCCTTTGATCCGCACACGAACGATAGAGGAGCCCCGATGACAAAGACGGTGACGCTATACGGCGCCGCGGGATGTTCGTTCTGCCGGCGCGCGGAGCAACTGCTGCACTCCAAGGGCGTGCGCGACCTGAACAGGATCGAAGTGGACGCGCAGCCCGCACAGCTGCAACGCATGATCGAGCGCTCGGGCCGGCGCAGCGTGCCGCAGATCTTCATCGACGAGGCGCACGTCGGCGGGTTCGACGACCTCGAAGCGCTGGAGCGCAGCGGCCGGCTCGACGTGATTCTGATGGGTCAACCGGACCCGAAATGAGCGCAGTTCCTGCCTTGCGCGGCTGAATAATGCGCCGGTCGCGTCCAGCGTAAGGTTCGGGCGCATGCCCGGGTCTAAGCGGGAAGGAACCGGTCACTTTGGCAGGTCCGGTTCGGCAATCCCAGGGGTGTTGCGGAATGCTGATGGCGGGACGCAAGGCCGGGTTCGACCGGGCCGTCGAGAGTTACTTCGGCGGCCTGTATCGTTACGCCTACTGGCTGTGCCGCAACCGCTGGCAGGCTGAAGACATCGTCCAGGACTCGCTGCTGCGGGCCTGGCGCGCATGGCCCGCGCTGCGCGAGGAGCGTGCGCTCAAGTCCTGGCTGTTCACCATCGTGCACCGCGAGTATCTGCGCGCGGCGGCCCGCGTGCCACGCACGGAAAGCGACGCCGGCGCGGAAGAAGCGGGATACGACCCGGATCCGGGCGGCGCGCTCGACATGGAGCAGGCGCTGCAGGAGCTGGCCGACGATTCGCGCGAAGCGCTGCTCTTGCAAGTCCTCGGCGGCTTCACTTGTGTCGAGATTGCACAGGTGCTGGGCGCGAGCGAGGGCGCGGTCATGACCCGGCTCACGCGGGCGCGCCAGGCGTTGCGGCGCAAGCTCGGCGCCGCCGGTGGCGCCACCGGTACGGTCAGGGAACCCCGGACCGCATGAACTGCCTCGAATTCAGGCGTGCGGCAATGCTCGCTCCGCGTCGGCTCGACACCGAGGCGCTCGGCCATGCGGAGCGCTGCCCGGCCTGCGGCGTCTTTCTCGGGGAAGCGCTTGGACTCGAGGCGCAGATCGAGAACTCGCTGGACATACCGGTGCCCCATGGCTTGCAGGAGCGCATGGTGCGCAACGCGCTCGATGCGCCGCGGATTTCACGCCGTCAGGCACTCGTTGCCGGACTGGCGCTTGCGGCAACGGCCGGCGGCGCAGGCCTGCTCTGGCAGCGCGATGATCCGCTCGCCCTCGCCGGAATCGATTTCGTCGTCTTCGAAGAAGCTCAGGCGATACTCGATGCGAAACCCGCTGACCCGGCCTCGCTGCGACGCGCGGCCCTTCAGACGGGCATCGTGCTCCCGGCACAACTCGGCGAACTGCGCTACATCGGCACCTGTCCGTTCGCGGGCGCTACCGCGCATCACGTGGTTCTCAAGACCGCATTCGGCAAAGCGACCCTGCTGCTGTTGCCCGGTCGCCCGCTCGGCACACGCCTGATCGCCAGCGCGCGCGGGCTGCATGCCGCGATCGCGCCCGCTTCGGGCGGCAGCGTCGCCATCATCGCCGACTCGTCGCGCGGCATTGCGCGCATTGAATCGATTCTGAAATCCGGGTGATTCGCCGGCCCGAACGCCAAACGGCGACTCAATGCAATTCGACCAGGAGGAGTGAACATGAATTTCAATCTCAAGCCCACCGCCGCCTTGATGATGTCCGCGGGTCTGATGCTCGGCGCGACCCTCGCGGTTGCCGCTTCCGGCGACCCCCGTGCCGCGGCTGGCAGCGACCCACTCCTGCTCGCGCAGAAGAATCCCTGTGCGGCAAAGAACCCCTGTGCGGCGAAGAATCCCTGTGCCGCAAAAAATCCCTGCGCAGCGAAAAATCCTTGCGGCGCAGCGGGCGTGAACCCGAAGCTGGTCACGCGGCCCAAAGGCAGCAAGGCCTACGCCGGCGCGCACGCCGATCTGGTGAAGACCGGGCAGACGCTCTGGTCCGACACCAAACTGAGCAGCAACGGCATGTCCTGCATGACTTGCCACAAGGATAACCAGTCCTTCGCCGATAGCTTCCGCAAGCCCTATCCGCACCAGGTGGCGATGGCCAAGCAGCAGTCGAAGATGAAGTCGATCACGATGGAGCAGATGGTGCAGTTCTGCATGGTGGTTCCGATGGCGGCGAAACCGCTGCCGTGGGACTCAAAGGAGCTGGCGGCGCTGACCGCCTATACCGGCGAGGTGCAGAAAAGCTTCATGAAAACCGCGGGCAAGAATCCCTGCGCGGCGAAGAACCCGTGTGCCGCCAAGAACCCATGCGCGGCCAAGAACCCCTGCGCCGCGAAAAAGAAGTAACCCGGCACGCACTGCCGGCCCCTGGCGCAGCGCCGCAGGTGCTCGCGGTGCCCGATATCGCGCGTCTTCCGCGCGCGCAGCGCCAGGCGATGCAGGCAGCCGGTTGCGAAATCCTAGAGTGCTACCGCGTGCTGCAGAAGGGCGGGCTCAACATCGTCGGCGAAGTGCTGCGCGGCTAGGGAACGTTCTACGAGATGGAGCATTACCCTCAGAGCGACGTTTTCGATGCGGAATCGCACGCGCAGTACTACTACCACGCGCACCGGGCCGGCGAGCACGGGCATTTCCACACCTTTCTGCGCCGCGGCGGAATGCCGCGCGGCGCGGCGCCCATGGAGCTGCCGCACGACGAGCCGTGGCCCGACGGTGACGATCAACTCGCGCATCTCATCGCGATCTCGATGGACGGCTACGGCTACCCGATCGGACTTTTTGCGCCCAACCGCTGGGTCGTGGACGATGCCTGGTTCAGTGCCGCGGATCTCATCCGCATGCTGGATGCGTTCCGCATCGACCACGCTTTTCCGTCCTGGCCGGTGAACCGCTGGCTTGGCGCGATGGTCGTGCTCTTTCGGCCGCACATCGAGCAGCTGCTTCACGAGCGCGACCGCGCGTTCGAGCACTGGCGGCGGGCGCTGCCTCGCGAGGATGTACTCGAGCGCCGCGACATCGAGATATTCTCTTCGATGCGGATTTCGGTCGAGGACACCATCGCCGCGCTGCGCGCGGCGCTTGCCAACTGAGACTTCGAAAGGCCAACCGATGAAGCTCCATCTTGCCCTCTGCGCGGCGTGCGCCCTGCTTCCGGGTGCCGCGGCGGCGGCTGAGCCGCAGGTCGTTTCGTTCACCCAGACGCCCTGCCAGTTTCTCGAAAGTGAGGCCGGCAGGGACCACGGCTTCAAGTCGGCGAAGGGCGCCGATTGCGAAGCCATCAATGCGCGCACCGGCAAGCAGCGGTTGGCCGAATCGAAGACCATCGAGCTGAAGCCCGGCAAATACATTTTCCGCATCACCAACCGCAACGTGCCCTACGAACTCGGGTTCTGGCTGCGCGGTGCCTCGCTCAAGGAGCGGGCGCTCCTGCCGAGCGTCTCGGGCGGTGGGCTGGGCACCGGCAAGACGCAGGACTACGCGATCGAATTGAAACCCGGCAACTACGTGTACTCGTGCCCGCTCAATCCGACGCCGGATTATCGACTGGTGGTCCGATGAGGGCGCTCGTTGCCTGCATCGCGGCGCTGATGGCGATCAGCCTGGCTTCATTCACGCCCGCGCAGGAGCGCGACGGCACCCGGGTGCTGCAGACGCGTCATGCGTTCGGCCAGTTGCTCGAGCGCCTGGAACGCGCGGTCGAGGCCAACGGGCTGGGCGTCGTCGCTACGGCGAGCGCCAGTCGCGGCGCGGCGGCGCGCGGCGTCAAAATACCCGGCAACGCGGTGGTGATGGTGTTTCGCAACGACATCGCCGTGCGCCTGCTCGCGGCGAGCGTGCCCGCGGGCATCGAAGCGCCGCTGCGATTTTATGTCACCGAAAATCCGGATGGCACCGCGACGCTGAGCTATCGCCTGCCGAGCGCGGTGTTTGCGGCACATCGTCATCCGGAGGTGGAACGCATCGCGCGCGAACTGGACCCGGTGATCGAGAAGATTGCGAAGGATGCCTCAGGCGGCTAGCGCGCCGTTGACCGTCCCGCTCGCGGCAGCGGGCGCCGCCGCCCTCGCCCTCGGCGCGCTCGCATCGAACCACGGCGCGCGGATCGTCGTCCTGTTCGCCGTCGGGATCGCGCTCGGCGCGACGCTGCATCACTCGGCGTTCGGATTCGCGTCGGCCTACCGCAGGCTCATCGAGCGGCGCGGCACGCATGGCGTGCGTGCCCAGCTGCTGATGCTTGCCGCGGCGAGCGCCCTCTTCGCGCCCCTGCTCTCGCAGGGTGCGTGGCTCGGGCGCGACGTGGTTGGTGCGATCGCACCCGCGAGCCTGCAAGTGGCGGCGGGCGCTTTCCTCTTCGGCATCGGCATGCAGCTCGCGGGCGGCTGCGGCTCGGGCACGCTTTACGCCGCCGGCGGCGGGCAGCTCCGTATGGCGGTGACGCTGGTGGCGTTCTGCGCCGGTTCGTTCTGGGCAAGCCTTCACATGGACCTCTGGGCACGGCTTCCGGCGCCCGAAGCGCTCGCGCTCGGCGAGACGATCGGCTGGCCGTCGGCGCTCACCGTGCAGCTTGCGGTGCTGGCCGCGCTCTACGCGTTGCTCGGCCGCGTGCGCGGCGCCGATCTCGACCGGCGGCCGGTCGGACCGATGGGCGCGCGACGCATACTTCACGGGCCCTGGCCGCCCGCCGCGGGTGCGCTGATGCTTGCCGCGCTCAATGTCCTGACGCTGATGGTTGCCGGCCATCCCTGGACGATTACCTGGGCATTTACGCTTTGGGGCGCAAAGATCGCGCGCGGGTTCGGCTGGTCGCCCGAGGGCGATCCGTTCTGGAGCGCGGAATTCCAGCGCCATGCGCTCGAGGCTGGCGTACTCGCGGATGTCACTTCGGTCATGAACCTCGGGCTAGTTATCGGCGCGATTGCGGCGGCCGGTCTTGCCGGAGGGTTTCGCCTGCGCTTCGGTCCATCGCCGCGGGCGGCGCTCGCCGCCGCGCTCGGCGGGCTCGCCATGGGCTACGGCGCGCGCATCGCGTACGGCTGCAACGTCGGGGCGTTTTTCTCAGGCGTTGCGAGCACCAGTCTGCATGGCTGGCTTTGGATCGCGGCGGCGCTGCCGGGGAGCTGGGTCGCGCTGCGATTCATGCGCATTTGGCTGCCGGACTCTTCTGCCCCCTAGAATGCGCACCATGCGCAGATTGTGCGCCCTGATCCCCGGCACACTGGCCGCGATCTTGGTGATCGCCGACGCGACTGCCGGCGAGGCGGACGTCGTCGCCGCCCAGGTTCGCCGCAGTGCAATTGGCGTGTACGACTTCGACGTCACGATCCGGAGCGTCGACCGGGGCCGGGACTACTACGCCGACGCCTTCGAAGTGCTTGCACCCGACGGTACTCTGCTCGGCCGCCGCGTGCTGGTACATCCGCACGAGACCGAGCAGCCCTTCACGCGCGAGCTTTACGGCGTCCGTATTCCGCCGCAGATCGAGCGCGTCACCGTTCGCGCGCGCCACAAACCAAAGGGCTATGACGGCAAAAGCGTAACAGTGGCGCTGCCCAAGTAATTGTCCGTGGCGTCACGGATGGCCGCTATCCGAGCAGCTTTACGAGCCCGCCGTAACCGCCATCGTGCAGCCGCTTTGCCGCCAGCTCGAAATACTCGCCGCCGGCATCGATCCCGGTTCCGGACACCAGACGGTTCATGAGATTGAACAGCGCGCATACCGATACCGCGTCGTGTAGCGCGCGATCGTCCCAGCCGGCCGCGAACACGGCTTCCGCATCAGCGGGGGTCATGCGCGAGGGCTCGAGCGTGAGCTTGCGCACGTAGCCGAGCAGCGGTTTGAGCCGCGCCCCGATTGGCGCCGCGTCGATGTCGGTCAGCAGAGTACCCATTGTCGCCTCGTCGACGCCGAATTGCCGCGCCGTCGCCTCGTGCACGCCGTGGCAGTAGTGGCAGGCGTTGAGTCCCGACACGAATGCGGCGATCAGCTCCCGATCGGCCGCCGAGAGCGGCGACGGGCCGCGCATCAGGACCTCGTGATACGCAAGCAGGGGCCTGGACGTCTCCGGAAACGACTTGAACAGCTCAAGTAGCACCGCGTTCGGCGGCAGGTTCTTGAGGAACGCCATCGGGAACACCTCGCACAGGGTTGGCCGCGGGACCAGGTCCGTGATTTTACGGCCGCCGGTCGCGTAAGGATCTGACGGCCGCCGTGGTCTAAGAAGCAACCGTGGCGGGGACATTGCCCACCCCGCCGGAAGGAGTTGATGAGCAGTCTGCTCGAGCATGCCGGCCGCCGGCTGGCGCGGTATCTCGCGCGTCCCGACCCGCGCTACGCGCCGCTCGCCACCTCGAGCGCCGAGAGCCTGGTCGCGGCGCTGCAGCCCTGCGACGTGCTGCTCGTCGAGGGCAATACGCGCATCAGCCACGCCATCAAGTACCTCACCCAGTCCACCTGGTCACATGCCGCGCTCTACCTGGGGCCAGGGCCGTTCGCGGGGCAGCTCTCGGGACACCATGCGCTGATCGAAGCCGATGTGGTCGAAGGGATCAGGCTGGTGCCGCTCACCGAGTACGCTGGCATGCACACGCGGATCTGCCGCCCCATAGGCCTCGGGCCCGAGGACCGTGCTCGCGTCGTCGCCTCGGCGCTCGACCGCCTGGGCCAGCGTTACGACCTCCGGAATCTGATCGATCTTGCGCGCTACCTGCTGCCCGAGCCGCCTGTCCCTGCGCGCTGGCGCCGGCGCATGCTGGCGCTGGGCGGCGGCCAGCCGACGCAGGCGATCTGTTCCACCTTCATCGCGCGGCTGTTCCAGGAGCTGCGCTATCCGATCCTGCCCCGGTTCGAGCGCCGTCCGTCGGCCGACGCCAACTGCAACAGCTGCTACGAGGAGATCCTGCACATCCGCCATTACAGCCTGTTCGTGCCACGCGATTTCGACCTGTCGCCCTGGTTTCGCATTGTCAAGCCGACGCTCGAAAAAGGTTTCGACTACCGCAGCCTCGCCTGGTCCGACGAACTGGAGGAGCCCGCATGACCCCTGCCGCCCGATACCTGCCGCTGCGCGAACTTGGACTCGCCGCGGCACTACTGCTCGCGCCGCCGCTTTTCGCGCAGACCGACGGCGACCGCCGCGAATGGCCGAAGACGGATTTCTCGAAGCGCACCGTCGAACTCGCGGAAATCGAGTCCGGCGGCCCGCCCAAGGACGGCATACCGGCGCTCGACCGGCCGCGCTTCGTCTCTACGCGCATCGCGCGCGCCTGGCTCAAGGCGAAGGAGCCGGTGCTGGTGCTGCGCCTCGGGCGCGACGCGCGCGCCTATCCGATCCAGATCCTGATGTTCCACGAGATCGTGAACGATACGGTGAACGACGTGCCGGTTGCAGTGACGTTCTGCCCGTTGTGCAACGCTTCGATCGTGTTCGAGCGGCGCGTGGCCGGGCGGGTGCTCGACTTCGGCACCACCGGTCGGCTCCGATTTTCCGATCTCGTGATGTACGACCGGCAGACGGAATCGTGGTGGCAGCAGTTCACCGGCAGGGGCATCGTCGGCCAGTATGCCGGAACCGTCCTGAAGCAGCTGCCCTCGGAAATCGTCGCCTTCGAAGAGTTCGAAACGTCGCATCGCGCGCAGGGCCTCGTGCTGTCGCGCGAAACGGGACACTCGCGGCCCTATGGGCGCAATCCGTACGCAGGCTACGACCGCATCGACCAGTCGCCGTTTCTCTTCAGCGGCAAGCTCGACGCCCGCCTGCCGCCGATGGAGCGCGTGCTGTCGGTCTCAGCGGGCGGGAAGCACCGGCTCTATCCGCTTTCGCTGCTCGAGCACCATCCCGTTTCCAACCGCGAGCTCGGCAGCGTTCCCTACGTCGTATTCGCGCGCACCGGCATGGTTTCGCCGCTCGATGCCGATCGGATCGAGGCGGGCCGGAGCATCGCTGCGGCCACCGCCTTCGACCGGCGGATCGAGGGTCGCACGCTCGAATTCGCCTACCGCGACGGGCGCTGGGTGGACGGCGCCACGGGTTCGCATTGGAACCTCCTCGGCGAAGCGGTCGCCGGGCCGCTCAAGGGAAAGCGTCTTGCCGCCATGGCGAGCGGCGTGCACTTTGCCTTCGCCTGGCTCGCGTTCAACCCCGACAGCGAAATCGTGCGCTCGCTGTAAGGTTCCGGCGTCCGAACGTGTCTCTAGTGTATGTGGATATCGCGATACGTCGCCGGATCACTGCTCATGGCCGCGTGCATTGCCGCGCCGGCGAGCCAAGAGCGGAAAATCGAGGCGCTCGTGCTTCGGACCCACGTCACGCTCTGCCAGTTTAAGCCTCGCGGCTGCGCGGGATACATGGTGGTCGCGACGACGGAACGCCCCGGAAAGCGCGAACAATGGACTGTCCAGATCCCGCTGGGCGTGCCGATCCGGCGGGGAGAGGACTACGTCTTTCTCGCCTCCCTTGGCGGCAGTGCGATCTCCGTGACCTACGTCAGAGAGCGCGACGCCATCGTCGCCCGCTCGATCGAGGTGATCGACGCGAAGGCGGTCGAGGTGATCGACCCGCCGGCGCGCTGAGCGCGACCGGGTCGCGCTGCTCGCGCCCGATCATAACTACCGGCCGTCCGCCGTCGGGATCGTGAACTGGACGCCATTGCCCCCGATCAGCTCGAACGTCGGGCGATACAACCCGCGCGTGTCCCCGGTGTGAAACCTCACCGCAAGCAATCCCGGATTCGGCTTACCGCCGCCAGGATACTTCTCGTGCCGCAACACCTGGCCGGAAAGGAGAGGCTTGCCGTCCGCTTTCACCGGACTCGTCGCGGACTGGCCCTTGGCGCCAGCGGGTGCTGCGCCGATGATGCCGCCCACGACCTTGTCCTGTGAAATGTCGAGCCGGCCATCGCCGTTCGTGTCCTGGACCAGAAGTCCACCCGTATAACGCGGGTGGCGGGAAAGATCGCGCGGCGCGACGCCAACGTTGTTCATCGGGCTGCCTGCGGCGCCCCACAGGAGCAACCCCAGCCAGTGTGGCGAATCCTTGCCGAGACCAGACTGCTGAAAGTCGGAATTCGTCCCTGGCGCAAGGTGAAAGTTCGTTGGCGCGAGCCGTGCCGACGGCGCGTCAAACTCGATTCTGGCGGTCCCTTGCCAGGCGCGCTTCTCGCGCCCGTCGGCACCCAGCAGCGAGACGCGAACGGGATGGTCGCCAGGGTCGAGATTGAGGAACGTATTGCCGCGAAGGTGGATCACCTTGATCCCCGGCGCGTTCGGGCCCACCGGCCTGACATCGACCAGCGCCTGCACCCCGATCGAGTTGGACTTCGCGTCGTAGACGATGCGGTATTGCCCTTTCTGCCTCACCGCGGCCTGCGGCCAGCCGCGCGTCAGTACGAGGTTGAAGTCGGCATCCTCGCGCAGCGGCGACGCGCTGTTGCGCTGAAATACTTTCGGCAGCCCGACCATGAGCCGTTCGCCGGTCAGAAGGCCAATTCCCGGGATTGCCGGATTCGCATCCTTTACGAGGACGAATACCAGGTCGGTCGCCCGACCAGCGACGTGGCCGTCGAAGCTGATGGGCGCTGGCACGATCAAGAGCGGTTCAGGTGCGGGCCGAGTTTCCTGAGTGGAGCACGCCGCCAGCGTGGCGGCCGTCAAAATCGCGAGGCCAGCTGAGGTGAAACCGCGACGCAGGGCGCCTGAAGAAGTCGATGCCACGGGTTGCACTCTTTGCTCAATGGATGCTCTCACTCTTCCTCCGTTGTGGATAGAAACAGGGCCCTCGGAAATCCGGCGACTTCTCGACCGGGAAATCACGGATACGGTGTGCGGATCCACCGGGCGCCACGCCCGTGGTCCGCACTTCGTTCGATTACATTGGTCGAACTGCCGGACTGAGTTCTTACAGCTCTTGCAATGCTGACGCCTCAACCCTGAGTTGCCCCCTCGGCTCAGTGCTCGGCGCCGGCGAGAACCGCGAGGTCAATCGCGCCGGCTACGCCCGCCACCTCTCGATTGAGCCTGAACTCGACGTCCCCTCGCCGCGCATAGCCCTGTGCGACCGCGCGCCGGAACGTCTGTTCCGTCGTCAGCGTGCGCACGCCCTCGATCTTGGTGTGATTCTGCAATTTAGCCGCACGATTGACGGGATCACCGATCACGGCATATTCCAGGCGGCCCTCGCCACCGATGGCGCCGCAGGTCACGGTGCCGGACTCGATGCCGATGCCGATGCCCGGTGTGGACATTCCCTTGGCGCGGCAGGTATCACACCAATCGCTAAACCGGGACAAAAGGTCATCGCCGCAACGAAGCGCATCGGCGGCGTAGGTCAGGTTCGGTCGCACCGCGCCGAACGTCACCATGACGCCATCGCCGAGAAATGTCGTGATCGAGCCATTGTGTCGCTGAACGGTCGGCACAACGATGCGCTGATATTCGCCCAACAGCTCGATCAACTTTCTCGGCTCGAGCTTCGCGGCGAGCTTGGTAAAGCCGCGCAGGTCGATGAACATCGTGGCCGCCTCGCGGCTCTCGCCCTCGCCCGGCCGCAGCAGCTCGTCGGCGCCGATCAGCGTCTCGGCAACATCCGGGGAGAAAAAACGCGCCAGCTGTATCGCCGTCGCCTGTTCCGCCACTGCCCGCTGTAGCAGCCGCCGGCCGCGCGCCGCGCCCACCGCAAGCAGCCCGGTCACCACGAGGATCGAGATGATCTTGTCCACCTCGCCGCCGATCAGGATCATCGCCGAGGTCATGTAGGCGACGTAATCGCGCGTGATCAGCTCCATCCCGCCCGGCGCATTGAGCGCGTACAGGAGCAGCGCGAGCCAGCCCAGCGCAGCCGTGGCACCCGCGAACAGCACGTAGCCGGGCGAAAATGACAGCGCGCGCAGCGCGATGAAAATGAAGACGTAGGCGAAGGTCGGCGCCTTGAGATAGAACGCCGCCGGCTGCCCGTACTGCAGGTGGAAGCTCCAGATCGTGACCATGAGCACGGCAACGTCGACGACTATGGACAGCACGCCGAGCGCGGGCGTGAGGCGGCGCGCATGCGCGCGCTGCATGCGGAACAGGGTGAACCCCGCATACACTGCGAGCGCCCATGGCACGGGCCTGAAGTCGGCGTCCGCCGGCGAGGTGCTGGGCGCAGCCAGGTAGAGCGCCGCCAGCACGGCGACGATCGCCGCCTGCACCCAACTCGTCAGGATTTCGCCCTGCTCGCGCTGCACCTCGATCGCGCGCACCACCCGGGAGGGCAACCGTTCGGCGCGCTTCGACGTGCTTGC
>SCUF01000017.1 GCA_004298325.1 Betaproteobacteria bacterium
GTGACGACACGCCAGAAGGACGTGCTGGAAAAAACGAAGCGCGGCGACAAGGAACTCGTCTACCAGGTGAGCTACTGCCGTGACGGCCGTTTTGCCGACAAACGGTAGCACGTAATGCGAAAGCTTCTCGCGCTTGCCGCGCTGTCGCTCGCCGTCCTGCCGGTTGCGGCCCTTCGCGCCGACGAAACCTCGCCCACCACGAGTGTCGTCACCGTTGAGACCGCGCCGGAGCCGAGCGGCACCTACTGGCTGCGATACCGCGAGGGGTGGTTCTGGTACCGGGATCCGCCCGCGCGCATGAAGCCGCCCAAGGCCGCGCCACCAGCTCAGAGCCGCCAGCGCGAACTGGTCGAGTTCGAGGCGATGCAACAGCGCCTCGACGAGCTGAAGCGCGTCGCCGTCATGAATCCGACCGATGCGAATCTGGTCGCCTATATGCGCTACCAGCGGTTCGTCATGAACAAGTCCGAGCTGTTCGCGGAGCGCTGGCAGCGACTCGTGTGGACCGTGCCGGAGCTCGACTACGGCCTGACCGGCCGGCCGACCAACTCGATGGCGATCGGCGCCTTCGATGAACAGCAGCGGGACAGGCGGGAGCAGACGGTCCGGAGCCTCGCCGCGACGCACGGCCTGCTCTTCATCTTCCGGAGCGACTGCCCGTACTGCCATCGCTTTGCGCCGATACTCAAGCGGTTCGAACAGGAGTTCGGCATGACCGTGTTTGCCGTCAGCCTCGACGGCCGCGGCCTGCCGGAATACCCGAATCCTCAACTGGACAACGGCATCGCGACGCGCCTCAACGCTTCGGTCGTACCTGCCCTTTACCTCACGGCACCGTCCAAGCGGCAAATCCGCCCCGTCGGCTTCGGCGTGATGGCGATGACAGAACTCGTCGAGCGCGTTGCGGCGCTTGCGCAGGACCCGCGCGAAGACCCGCTCTAGCGATTCAAAGGAATATTGATGACCACTCGATCTAAACGCGTCACGGCCTGCCTGCTCGCCGTCACGCTGGCCACCGCGCCGGTCACCGGCCGCCCGGCCGACCTCAATTCCGAGATGCAGGCCATGTTCAACGATCTCGGGGCGCTCGGCAATGTCACCTCCCCCGGCGCCTTCCGCGGCCAGGCGATGAACCTCTACACCGGCGGCAGTCTCATGATGCGCTCGCCGGGACGCAACTACCCGCTCATCAACGCGCAACTCCCCAGCCTGCGCGCGGGTTGCGGCGGCATCGATCTCTTCGGCGGGGCGTTCTCCTTCATCAACAAGCAGCAGTTCGTCGCGCTCCTGCAGAACATCGGATCGAATGCAGTGGGCTACGCGTTCAAGCTCGCGCTGCAGTCGATCTCCCCCGATATCGACAAGCTGCTCACCGAGCTGCAGGACCAGATCAACAAGATCAACGCGATGAACATCAACTCCTGCGAGGCCGCTCAGGCGCTGGTCAACGGTATCGTCGGCGAATATGACAATTCGGTGCAGAGCGGCTGCGCGAATATCTCCCAGTACCTGGGCAGCGTCACCGACCGCGCCGATGCACGCTTCACCTGTGCCACCAACGCCCCGGCGGTGGTGAAGAGCGCCGCCAACTCTACCGATCCGAACGTGCGCAACACCACTTTCGTGAAAGGCAACGTGATCTGGCTGGCGTTGAACCAAGTGGGCGGCACCATCAGCCAGCAGGAGAAGGAACTGATCATGAGCGTAATCGGCACCGTGATCCTGTATCCGCCGGAGGACGACGGCAGCGGCGCGATGCCGCGTTACGTCGAGCCGAGCATCGCGGGTCTGCGCGATCTGCTGCTCGGGCGCGGCGCCTCCGCCACGGAGGGCAACGTGGACATCGAGGTCTATGTCTGCGACGAGGCGGCCGAGTGTCTCAACCCCACTCGCACCACAGTTTCCGCCAAACCCTTTACGCGCCTGGTTGCCGAGCGGCTGCGCCGCATGTCCGACAACATCGCGACCCGCACGTCGCAGACGAGTGCCGACATCGGCTTCATCAACAACACCGCTGAACCCGTCTACAAGATGCTGGCGGTCGCCAACGCCGTTCCCGGCTCCAACACCGCCGAGACGCTGATCGAAACCTACAAGGACGTGATCGCGCTCGACTACGCGGAGACTTTTCTCAGTCGCGTGATTCGGCAGTCCATGACGGCGCTCTCACAGAGCCTGAAGCGCACCGCGATCGAGCAGCAGTACGTGGAAACGCTGAGGGGCAACGCCCAGGAAGCTCAGCGGCAACTTCTGACCGAGAAACAGACCGCGTACGCCAAGGTGCGCTCGGTCTCGTCCATGACGCAGGACCTGCAGACCCTCGAGCGGCAGCTCTGGAGCTCGATGCCGCCGGCGGTGAAGGCGATGCTCGATTTCAGCGCCAACTCGGGCGCACGCGGTTCCTAGCGATTTTGGTCGGGCGAGCGCCGTTGCCCGGCCGACCTTCGCGCATCCATGTTTGAAATCTACGCCTATGGCAACGTTGATACCCTGACGGGGGTGTTCAACGCCATCGCCGCCATCATGGGCGGCGACGACTATTTCGGCCTCATCAAAACGGTCGCGGTGACTGGCGTGCTGGTGGCGGCCTTCGCGGGACTGTTCTCGCCCGGACGCTTTCACGGCTGGGGCTGGTTGATGGGGTTCATGTTCCTCTACTACGCCCTTTTCGTCCCGAAGACCGATGTGGTAATCGTCGACAAACTGGGCAGCCAGGCGCCGGTCGCGGTCGGCAACGTCCCAATCGGCGTCGCATTCTTCGGCCATTACACGAGCAAGGTGGGCGACGTGATGACGCGGTTCTTCGAGACTGCGTTCCAGGTGATTCCCGCGACCAACGCACAACTCCCGAGCGAACTTGCCTACCAGAAGAACGGTGTCATGTTCGGCAACCGCCTGATCCAGGCGTCCCGGTCGGTCAACGTTGCCGATCCTCAATTGCGCACCGACCTGATCGCCTTCGTGTACAACTGTACGCTGTACGATTTGCAGGACGGCACGATAGACCCGGCAACGTTTTCCCAGAGCACCGACATCTGGGCGCTGATGGGTACGCCCAATCCGGCCCGCTTCTCGACCTACGGCAACCCGGTCCAGGTCGATACTTGCCCGAACGTCTTCACCTATCTGGCCAACCGCCTGCCGGCGGAGGTTGCACGTGCCCGCACGGTCCTCGCGTTCCAGATGAACCCGTCGCTCGACCCGGCCGTCGCGCAAAGCCTGATCGACGGCCAGGTCGAGCAGGCCTATTACAAGACCCGTATCGCCACCGCGGCCCAGGGAGCCGCGGACCTGCTGCGCCAGAACATCATGATCAACTTGGTTCAGGACACAAGCAGCATCGTCGGCCAGAAGTTGAACGACCCAGCCTCCATCATGATCGCAACCGCCCGCGCCAATGCCACGGCCTCGATCAATTCGTCGTTCCTGACCATGGGCAAGGTCGCAGAGCAAGCCCTGCCGCTGGTGCGCAACGTGATCGAGGCGATCATCTACGCCGTATTCCCGTTCGTTTTCCTGCTGTTTCTGCTGGCCCAAGGACGCGGCCTCGGTATCGCGATCAAGAGCTTCGTCTTGAGCCTGGTCTGGATCCAGCTTTGGCCGCCGCTCTACGCAATCCTCAACTACGTGGCCACCGTGGCGAGCGCCAAGAACCTCGAGGCCGCGGCACGCATGGGCGCGGCTACACAGGGTCTGGCGCTCGAAACCGCGTCCAGCATCTACCACGGCGCGGTCTCCGATCAGGCAATCGCCGGCTACATGGTGATCTCGATCCCAATCATCGCCACCGCGATTATCAAGGGCGGTGAAGTCGCTTTTCAGGCCGTCACAGGTGTCGGGCCGATGCAGTCGGCTGTATCGGGAGAGTCGAGCGCGACGAGCAAGGGCAACGTGAGCCAAGACGTGGTCTCGTTCGACCAGCAGCAACTCGCCCCGACCAGATCCTCTGCGTTCATGTCTACGACGAGCAACGCCCACGGCACCACCATTCAGGGCACTGGACCGGATGCGGGGATCTTCCGGTATCAGGCCACACTGAGCAGGCTGGCCACGACCTTCACTTTCACGGAACGCCAGGCAACAGCCCTCACGGACAATGCGCGCGAGGCAGAAACGTTCGCCCGGTCCGAGCGCGAGTCCATGCAACGGAGCCAGGCTGCCGCGCTCACCCGGGCACTGGGCATACAGGAGAGTTTCGAGCGCACACAACAACGCTCCAGCGCGAGCACCACCTCCGACGGCGGGTCCACCTCGACGCAGCTCCAGACGCTGAACTCGGTAGCCCGCGAAGTGAACCGGCGGCTGGGATTGGGTGACGACTCCATTGTTGGGAAAAGCGTAGCCGCGTCCGCTTCAGCGGGCGCGAAGATTCCTCTTACGGAGATCGGTGGCCAAATTACGCGAGAGGGCCGACACATGGATCAGCAGAGGCTCCAGAGTGCGTACGACTACGCGCGCAAGGCCGTCGAAACAGCTCAACTGTCGGAAGCGACTGCACTCGTTAAGGAGTTCCGCTCGTCCGATGCGTACCAATGGGCGCTCGGAAGCCGGGCAGCTTCGACTTCGGGATTCGACTCGACATATCGCGAGGCGGTCGATCGTCAGTCCGCAAGCGACAACGCCTACAGTCGAGCCAAGGAACTCGCCCGGACGGCGCAGTTCATGCGCGAGTGGAGCAGCGGCGCCCAGACCGACTTCACGAACTACGCCGCGCGCCGGCTCTCGGAACGAGGACTGCTTCGCGAAGACGATCCGATAAAGTTGCAGCGCGCCGTCACTGAGATCGCCTTCGCCTACGCGAAAGGCGGCGACGTAGGCAATCAATTCGTTCCTGGAGACAACCCGCTGTCGCCGAGTCGTCCCCTGCCCCAACTGCTTGGCTGGACATCATCGGCGCTGCGCGAGGATTTCGACCAAACCGACAGGGCGAACAACACCGAAACCTTGCGGAATCAGGCAGCAATGAACGAGAGTACGATCCGGGACCGGCAATCTCGTCAGCGTGTCACGCCGGGGCAAACCGTTGGCAACGACATCGCGACGCGAGTAAGTTCGAGCGAAAGTCAGGCCTCCGTGACCCTCGACAGACGTCGCCGCGAAGTCTCCCAGGACCAGGGCATCCTGAGCGAGGATTACAACGCGACAGTAAGGTTCGGCAAGGTAAGCCGCCACCACGGGGGAAATCAGGCTGTGTGGGACACCATTGGCGCGCAGATCAACAACCGCGCCAATCTGGGTACGCCCCCGGAAAGGCCGAGCGTCGGCGAGTGGCACAGTGACAAAGACGGTATCCCGGTCGCCGGTCCGAAGCCCGAAACGCGGGAATCAGTGCCCCCAGCCGCGAAAACTGAACAGGCGCCAGGACCGGAGGAAGGCCGTCGTCCGAACGACGGAAAGGGTACGGCCGGAAACCGGTAGCGCCAACGACGCGTCAATCGTCAGCCGCGCCAATCTCCATGCTACCGAGACCATTTCCCGTGATGTAACCCGGCGTCCGGTCACCGTATCGACTAGCCGGGTTCTTTGTCACCATAGGGTCACCGTGAAGCCACCCCTCGAAGTCCCGGTCAACCGCGCTCTCCGCTTTGCGAGTGCCATCATGCTGGGAGAGTCCTGCGGAAAGAGCCGCACGGACGTACATCTTTAGCGTGTCGAGCCAACCGATCAGGGATTCGTAAAAAGGTTTTCCGAATTCATTCATCGCAATAACAGTTCACCCACTGAACTCTCAACATGATACGCGGATACGCCCATCGGTCAATGCCACGCCCGCACGCATGCCACGTCCGCACGCGAAATGAAGCACGACACTTGGTACTGCGCACGTTCTCATTCGCGTCGGCCTGGAGACCCATCTCTCACCCCGCAGTCCACAAGGTTTTCAGTAACCACAAGCCACGTTCGTTTCAACCGATTAAGGAGCCTCAAATGGATCACAATGTCCCTGTCGCAACGCAGCACAACCCATGGAACAAAGGCAGGCTGATCAGCCAGAAACCCCCGCTAAGACTGAAAAGCTTTGGGCCAACCTATTGCGTCAGGTCGCGGATATGCCAGCCCTGAATCCGGGCCGCAGCGATCAGGTCACGATTCGCGGCTTCTTTACGTAAGGCACAGGAGAGGAGCTGCCGCGGCCTTGTAACAGCAACAAATACATTTGTTGCAGCTGCAAGCTGAGCAACGTTGGCGCTGAAATCGTGATCCTCCAGCCCGAATGCGTGAGGCAGGACAGTAGCAAGATCCATAGCCCGGCCGTCCCGTGTCTGTCCCCGCCAGACTTCCGTTTCAACGATGAGGATTGCATCAACCGTTTTGCCCTTTACGGAGTGAATCGATCCCAATCTGATCGGAATGTGATCGTGGACGAATACCGTTCGTGAACGCTGGCGCGCCTGTGCTTCTTGATCAATTGCCCCTTCTTCAACAAAATCCAGAAAACTCGTAACAGATTGGGCAGGAGCTTGGGCGATACCCAATAACATCTTGAGGTCATGACAGAATGTTTCCCATGTAGCGCGGTCCCACGCGGCATTGCCAAAAACGATGCGATCTCTCATGAGCCGCTTCAGCTTTAAAGGGAGCGCCGGATTGTGTGAGGCTAGAACGCTCCAAATGGAGCGCGCGCCGACCTTCCTGCCAAGAGCGTCATTTAATCCTTGCCGGCGAAGTAGATCGACCATCCCTGTCGTGATCAGACCAGCAATCTCTGCTGGTGACGAGTGCGTTTCATTCAGTATTGTGGCTTGGCGCAAGAGAGCGCAAAGCGTGTCTGGGCGTCCTTGACCGCCCCTGCCGCTTCTGTAGTCGGGGCAGTAATCGATTAGGGTTTTTGGCCATTCTCCTCTTGTGTCGCGGGCCGGGTTATGGCGCGAAGCGACAGCTCGGATGTCGTGATCCGGTTTGAGATTTTGCCCCCAATGGGCACGCACTTCGCGGGCATATGCCGGAAGCACACCGGCGATTGAATCTCTGTCAAACAAAATGAGACTGCGCCGATTCGGGATGCCGAGCGCTCCTTCGATCTGCTGTGCGGCGCGGACAGTCAGGCGACTCGAAAAGGCGGCAATCTCCGCGCCGAAGCGTCGCGTCTCATTGAGCGGAATAACATCTCCTCCCGCTTTCCAGTAATCATCAGGAGTTAGACTCTCGTCCTCGTATAGCGTCTGGTTCTGGTCTCCCAGCCGCTGGTATGCGACTCCTTCGCCAAAAAGACGTTCGAGCAATGCAAGCTGCGCCCCGTTTGTATCCTGAGCCTCGTCAAGGAGAACGAGTGGAAAGCGTTTGCGCATGCGTTCTACGAGTCCCGGGTATTTCTCAATCGCTTGATAGGCCAGAGCCGTCATATCGGCAAATCGATAAAACCCGTCATTGACGATCTCTGATTTCAGCTCCTCAAGCTCGGCACCGGAATCCGTGCGTGCCCCAGGTTGTCTGGGGCGCCTGTTTTGTATTTTCAGTCGTGCCGGTCTCACTTCGACCGCGCATTCAAAGTCGTCCGCAAGCACCATATCCGAAACCCAGGTTTCCACGGCGTAACGGTTGCGTCCTCTGTTGCCGTGGGCAAACCGCGTGAGTGTCGGCTTTGAATGCCACCTTGCGAGCGCGACTGCGGTGAACACTTCATCGTCGATGCGCTGGACTGACCAGCCGAGCCCGCGAAGATAAGGAAGCGCGATAAAACGATCAATGAAAGCCGTCACGGTGCCGATGAAATGCGGATAACCAAGAAAGGCCGATGCGGATGGATGAGTAAACAGTTTTTTTTCGACCTCCTCACGCGCCGCGTTCGTATGGGATATTACGCAAACGCCTTGTGTGCGCGAACTCCAGCATCGCGAAAGCAGGGCAAGCTTCGCAACCAGCAGGGTCGTCTTGCCATTGCCAGGCGCCGCCTGTACATCGCAAGACTCATCGGCGGCCAGAAATGGTCGGTGATTTTCGCTCGTGAAATTGCATCCACCGAGCTCCTTGCCGAGTTCCTCCAGAAGCTGCGGAGTAAGTGGCGGAATATCGAGCATTATCTTGCAACCTCACCGGCAGCGACCGGTGCTTGCTCCTCGGAGGCCGCGGCCTCATGTGAGTTCGTCGCATGCTCGATTGCGCTGACAACGTAGGCGGGGAGTCTTGCCTTGAATTCCTCCGGCGTGTCGCGCAGTTCGTCGATTAGAGCGGCAAGCTGTTCCGCAACTATCGTCTTCGACACTTGATGTTTATGAAGTGGCTCAAAAATACAGACGGCAATGTCATCGGCGCTCTTAGTAGCGTCGGCCTGCCATGCCTCCACTTCAGCATTCGCTTCCGCTACGATTTCATCGCAGGTTCTGCCGCGTCTTCCCTTTGCGATCTGTATGGCTTGATGAACGATCGCGGCACAACCGGACTGGCGTGCCAGATCAAACTCAAGTGTCCATTGCTCGGACGGGAAAGCCTTCACTGCGCCGCCGTCATGCTGCGCAAGATTTTGCATGTGAGTGACTAGTTCTCCTGCTTCCCACTCGCCTTCGGTTGCCCGTTCGCCGACCAACTCCTTGGCGGCATCGGGCGGAATGTCCCGGTCAGGGATGAGGGCGACCGGCATCGGCATCGCGGTGTTGTCTGCTCTCTGCAGGATGCGGCTGTAGCGGAACAGGCCGCGGTGGCCGACGTTGACAATTGAAACACCGTGCTTTCCGAACGGCCTGCCTATCTTCCTGGCAATGGCGGGCAACAGGATGTTCTCGGCATCGCCTTCAACGATGACGAGACCACGGGAAAAGAACAGGTTGGCTTTTGTGGCATCGAGAAAACGACGCAGGAAGGCGTAGTCGCCATCCTCAAGCTTCGTCTGGCCCTTCCTCATCGGATAAGCCTTATGCCCAATGATCATCACCATCGAGTCAAGGTCCGCGCTTGCCGCAAGCTGTGGACTGTGTGTGCTGAGCAGAATCTGGACCTGATGCCCCGGTTGTCCCTCGGGCACGGGCGCGGCACGGAGTTCGAGCACCTGCATGAAGAGGGTTTGATGCTGAGGGTGAAGATGCGCCTCGGGCTCTTCAATCAGCAGGTATGGAATCTGATCGGGATGGGACTGAAGCAAAAGAAGTTCCGCTGCCATGAATAGAAGATTGTTGTAGCCGAGCCCCCTCGCCAATCGCTTGGTCTGACCGGGTGGCGGATTGAGATACAGCTCAAGCCGTTCGAGAAGCTGATCGAATGATCCCTTGACGCCAAGCCCCAAAGTGGCATTGAGAGGATCACCCGAGAAAGACAGGTCATCGAGATATGTCGTATTGACGGCGCTCTGCACTCCCTGAACGGCGGGATTGGCTTCAACATCGGTGTCGGCCTGTTTCATCGTATCTGTGAGGGTTGCGTGCTGTCCCGGTTGCGCCGGATCGGCCTGCGTGGACATTGCAGGCAGTGCGCCCAGGATGCGTGACAGGCGCGACCTCCGACCCGAGCGCAACTCGCGCTCGGCATCCCTCAGCGGGCGGAGATAGGTGGACTTCAGATACTCGCGAAGATCGCCTTCAGGCGGTGGCCCGTCTCCGTTCTTTCCGGCGCGATATAGCGGGATGACCGTATCGCCGCCACCAGCGAGCCTCCGAAGGGTAGCGCGCAAGCACACATGCAGTCGCAAGGTTCCTGCCTCGTTACTGCACCACTCAAGAAAGCGGGCCTCTTCGTCCGGCGTCAACTCGTCGAAGGTGCAGCGGATGAGAAGCTCCGTAATCCTGTCACCAGTGGGTTTGACATGAAAGTCGCCCGGCTCCAAGCGGAGAAAGTCATCCCCGCGCGTCCAAAGAACATGGCGGGGAGCATCGATGATCGCGGTCTTTCCGGAATCATTCGGCCCGACAAGAACATTGAGGCCACGACGCAACTTTAACGTGAGCGGGTTCTCAGGCCCGAAGCAGCGGAACCCTGATGCATATATTTCCGATATGTACATGTCTTTCTCCGCACCAAGAGATGGCTTGCATGCCGTATAAGAAGGCCGCCGTCATGATGTACCTGCGGCCCCCCATTTCGTTAATTCAGCCCGCCGCGAGGTGGTCAATTCACTAAAGACTACATTACCGTATTTATCACTCTCGACCGTGTGCAAGTAGAGGTCCCGTTTCCAGATACTCACTCGGACTCCCAGAGCAAGAAAGAAACAGGCGCTTTACGGCACGAGTCGCAGCAACATGGAGGAGCGAACGTTCGTTGGCTACTCGAAGCTCCGATTCCACGGGATCTTGCGATTGGAGCGCCCTCTCCAGGGGCACCACGCCTCGATTGAGGCCAGCCACGAACACCACCTTGAATTCCAGGCCCTTTACCCGGTGCATTGTTGCCAGTCGAACGCCAGGCACGCTTCTATGGTCTGGTTGCCGGCGAGAAACAATCTTCACGCCAACGCCCAGGCGCTTCAGGCCGCTCGCGTAGCCTTCTACCAGTGAGGTGGTTCGTGCCACGATACACATGTCTTGAGTCTGAAGTCCTTCGACCTGAAGGGCCTCGATAGACTCGCGGAGCCATGCGATCTCCTCGTCGATCGTGGAGAACTGCCGCCGCTCGGGCGGCTCCCCATGCATTAACGATACGTAACCGTCGATTGGGTCGGTGCCGCCATCCAGATCGTCGACCTTCAAACCTGTAAGCACACCAACCGCGAAGCGCCGGGTCTCCTCGGTAGTCCGGTAGTTGATCCGTAGCTTCTTTCCGCGCCCGCGGATGTCGATGCCGCAGCGTCCGAGCACTGCCTTGCGCTGATATATGCGCTGATAGCCGTCCCCAACGATGAACAAATCATCCGACTGCACGGTCACGAGCCGTCTTAGCAGTGTCAACATCTCGGCGCCAAAGTCCTGTCCCTCATCAATCACGATGCAGCGATAAGCGGCGTTGCCGACGCCATCGCGTTGCAGCATGGCGAGAATCTCGTGGATCGCGTCTTCCAATGTCATCAGTTTGCGAAGGGCCAGCTGGATGCGCATCTCCTCGAACACCGGCCAAATCTTCGTGCGCTGACTGCGTGTCAGCGCTACCCCGCGCCCAACTCGGCTCGCCACGAAATAGCCCTCCGCAGTTTTCAAACCTTGCGGCAGCACCACACGTTCCCACTCTTCGTCGTAGAAACTGCCCGGCAGCCCTAGCTCCGCCGGGATTAGAGCCTGCGCGCGTTGCCAGCAACGTTCGTAGTCGCCTCCGGTCTCACCCGGATAGACGATGCGGAGCTTGTAATCTTGCTTGCGAAGATAGGCGTGCACCCAGGCATCGATGTGCTGGACCTCGATGCGTTGCAACAGATCTGCGCTGCAGATCTTGCGCAGATTCTCACCGATGTCGGTAGCCAGGTTTGCCGTGAAAGTCGTAAACAGCAGCCGCTCGCCAGCGGCAAGCACATTCTGCGCGAGCCACTCGGCTCGATGCATCGCTACTACCGTCTTGCCTGTACCCGCACCGCCCAACACTCGAACCGGACCGCCCCAATGGCGCTCCACTAACCTGCGCTGAGAGGGGTGCAGGAAAACGCGCCACCTTTCCAGCGGCGCTTCCAGCATTTCGATCAGTTCAAGCTCATTTTCGACCACATGGAAGCGCTGGCGCGACGCGTCCTTGCCCAGTGCCGTCGCAAAATCCGCCGTGTCCACCGGTTCGGTCGGTGCAGGCGAGGCGAAGTCCGCAATCAGCTCCGCTAATGGTGTCCCGGCTGCGTAGAGGTAAAGTGCCTCGAAGGCCTCGCGCGGCAACCAGCTCTCTGCGGCTTCCAACTGCTCAGCGGTACACAACAAACGCACGCGTCCGAAGTCGTCTGGCGGCACACCTAAGCGCAGTAGCGTCGACTCATTCAGCGAGTCCAAAACGAGGCGTATTGGATGGTGCTCAGGTGCAGGGGCTTGATGGGTGCTGGCGGGTGCGGGCGCGACCACCGGCTGAAACCCGCCTGGAGCCTCCGACAGCGCCGTCGCGGATTGAACCGCGAGCAATTGCAAGACTCCTGTCGTCGGGTGAATACCGCAGCGATGACGTCGAGCCCAGTCATAGGCGGCGTCGTGCTTGTCCACCCACAGAAGCACATACACGTTCCCGCTTTCGGGGCTGAGCACGATGCCCCGATATTCCTGATCCACCCGGACGGAGCGGAAGTTGGGATCTCGAGTGTCGTTGATCTTTTCGTAGTTGATGCCGCCGGATCTTGGGTTGTGGCGGAACTTGGCCACGAACTCCATCACTTTTTTCTGCTTGCTTCTGGGAATCATGGCAAACGACTCCAGAAAGCCGTCACCGATCGCCACTTTGATCTCACTCATTGCCGTTCCTTCCCGCAAGCAACGCAATCACCTTTTCGATCCAGCGATCCTCGCTGGCGAAGATCAGGGACCAGCCGTTTACCTTCAGCGATGGCTCGACCGAAATCACAACCGCCACCCTGCCCTCGATCCACGCCAGTTCAGCCGTGCCCACCACCTCGATGCCTTGCTTCAGGTCCAACCCCACTTCAGGCACTGTCAGCTTCGCAGCTGCAAGCCGCTCCAGCGCGAACCGGTCGATTACGCACTCTTTGAATACCCGCCCCCATGCAGCGTCCACCGATTCAAGTGGCGGCGCTTCGGCTGACTTATCTTGCGTACTCCATCGTTCCAGAGCACTTTCGTAGGCATGAATGCCAACGCCGCTTGCCGTGGTCACCGTGAATTCGGGAGCAAGCTGTAACAGGTTCGCCGCGTACCAGAAGCCGCGCCACACGTGCTCGAACTCCTTGGTCTGTGCTACAGCGCCGTCATCTAGGCAGAGGTGGCAACCAACCTCCGTCTCCAGGCATTCGCGTGACGTCAGTGCCGCCTTCGGCATGATCGTCAGCACCTTCACCGGCGCTGTGTCGCGTCCGATGCCGGGCAGCAATCCGCCAATGGCAAGATGCCCCTCGCGCGACTTCAATGCCTTCCACACCGCAGAGGGCAACACCGCCTGCACGCCTATTTCTGGCGCTTGCAACATGGCAGCGTCCAAGGAAGGCTTGTGCAACCATGCGATAGCGTTCGCAAGCGGCAACTGCCGCAATTGCGCGAGCGTTCGGGCCGGCTGCGTAATCAGGTGCACCAGTACCATGAACGAACCCAACTGCACCAGCTCGTCCAGTGTTGCCGTATCAGGCCAACTAAAACGCTCCGCCAGGAGATCGTATGCCTGCAACCACTGCGGCGACCTGAAGCTGGTCAGATAGCCAGTATTGACCGATTCCGGTTTCGTCCCTGCCTGCGGCAAGTCACGCCAAGTTAAAGTCCAGACTCGGCGGCCAGATCCGAGCACAGCCATGCGCTTGCGCGTATCGTCGGTCTGAATCGCATGGTGCGGACCGAACCCGTCCAAGTACAGTGCCCACTCGCCGAACGCTTGGCGGTCGACTTCTCGCACCGGGCGCAACACGAAGTCGGGCACAGTCTGAACTGCCACGCCCTGGGCGATACCCAGCTTCACCTGAGGTTCGAGTTCCCACATCGGAGAATTGGATTCCGGGTCGGAAGGTCCGATCCAGTACCCCGGCTTGCCGTTCACGGTTCGTTTCGTAACTGCCACCAAAGCTTGAGCCGACAGCGCTCCAACGAAGCGCGCCTCTAAGTGGCTGCCCAGCATCGAGTTCACATGGATATCGCTCAGCCGCTCTACCGGCTTGAGCAGGTGGCGCAGGTCCAGCACCTTCTTCAGCAACGCCTGCGCTGCCTTACGCGAGATCGCATCCATATTGCGGCTATCCCGGTACGCCAAAATGCAGCGGTAGCATCCATCGCGCTTGATGTCATCCACGCACTCGCAGCCGGCCAAGTGGTCATGCGCCTGCTGCAGCAAGCCAAGCAGAATGTCTGGCGAACGCATCAACTCCTTCAGGTATCCCGTGCCGCCCGGAATTCGGTCATAGATCACCAGGTACTGCTTCGGAGAGTGCCCGCCCACCGGCGGCTCCTGCATATCGGAGATTTCCAGGTGCTGTACATTGCCGCGAAAGAAACGCTTCAGCCCCATGTTCAACGCGGCCACAAACGAATGCCGAGTCACGTCGGACTCAGCGACATCTGCCAGCGGCAACAGGATGCGCACCGCTTCGGAATTCAACTCTCGATAGAGATACAGGCTGTCGATCCAGTCCGTTTCCTGCTCCACCGCGCCTTGGCGAGCCAACGGGCAGTCCAGCGCATGCGCGAACTGGCCCCTGCGTAAACGCTTGCGCCGTACCGTGCCGCAATGCAGGCAGATCGGAAAGCCTTTGCGCGCCTCCTGC
The DNA here is from genome assembly GCA_004298325.1 of Betaproteobacteria bacterium. Classification (GTDB taxonomy): domain Bacteria; phylum Pseudomonadota; class Gammaproteobacteria; order Burkholderiales; family SG8-39; genus 2-02-FULL-66-14. The sequence continues at coordinate 14,246 of SCUF01000017.1, forward strand.
CGGCCCGCCACATTGAACGCGTCGGACGCATCACCCAGCTCGCCGAAATTGATCTCGCGAAAGCGCGCGTTGCGCAAGTACTCAAAACCAAAGGGAAGTTCTTCGCTATCGAGCCGAAAACCGCCCATCTGCGTTTCGGCAGGAATATCGATCAGCAACTGCCGGCGGTAGAAGGCGGGCTGGCGCTGGTCGCTGTCATCACCGATGCGATCCCGGCGTGAGTCGGCACGCGCGTATACCTGTCGCAGCTTCAGCATCGTCCGGCGCTGGTCGGCATCTGCCCACATAGCACTGCCGCATCGCGGGCACACGGCATGCGGATCGCCACTCTCATCCAAGTTCTCGCTGTAGTGACAAGCCGGGCATAAGCGCCAGGACTGTGGCTTCGACAGCTTCAGGTCCACCTGGTCTATGTGGAGCTGGTGCTCTGCGGCATAGAAGCGGGCCTCCGGCACCAGCTCGCCCAAGGCTGCCTGGGCTGAGCGCTGAAAAGTCAGGCTCAGCGCGTCGTAGCGACGTCTTTCGTCGCCCGAATCGGTTGTCTCGCGCCGCCGCAGGATCACTGAGTTCAGCGTCACACCTTCCTCCGGGAAGGCGTAGTTCGGCAGCAGACCCTCATCAGTGAAGAAGTTGAGCGTCTGGCGCCGATTGATGTTGCTGATAAGCTCGATCAGGGCCGTGCGCTCGTCGCGGCACCCATATAGGTGCTGATTGCGCAATTCGTCTTCCGGCTGCACTTCCAGCTGCCTTATGCGTTTCTTCAGTTCCTCGATGCGCTCCTTCAATCCCTTGCGTGTTTGCGCCAACTCGTTCAAGCGGTTCAACACGCGCCAGCCCAAGCTGCCCTCCTGCTGCCCTCCGGAAACAAAGCGCTTCAAGTGGGCAATCCCGTCGTCATCCAGGTCATCGAACATGGCGCAGAAATCCGCCAACAGGGATTGCTCGTGAGTGTCGACAAATCCGAGCAGGTTCAGCGGGAATCCATCCACCCGGCCCGACTCCACCGCATCCAGCACCTCTCGCAGCAGGCCTGGCAGGGCAGACGCGTTCACACTGGTGCTGACCCAGCGGTCGAAGCAAAATGCGAGGAGTTGCCGTTCCAGCACGGCCATCGCCTTCAGGAATACTCCCGGCGTAGTCACCTGCCCGGCCAGCATCTCCAGCGGAGCAGCATAGAAGTACAGGTCATGCCGATGTCCGCCCGCGATCGTCAGCGCCAACGCGTTGCCATCTCGCCGTCCTGCGCGGCCGATGCGCTGCAGGTAGTTGGCCTGCGCCGGCGGCACCGAGCAAAGCAAGACCGTAGACAACGAGCCGATGTCGATACCCATCTCGAGGGTCGGCGTTGCCGACAACAGGTTGATGTCCCACGTCTCATGTCCGTGGATGAACGACTGTTCGATCCGGTGCCGCGTCTGCCCATCCAGCAATGCGGTGTGTTCACTGGAGACCAGCCGGTGCGGCTGGGCCTTGTAGGTGCTGGCCCGAATGCGCAACGGCGCCATCCGGTAGTGCCCGCGACACCCTTTGCGCAGACAAGGGAGCCCAACGGCTAGATTGTCTTGCTGTATCGGCACGGGCAGGCGGTGTTGGCAGATATCGCAGGCCAAATCGCGTGCCTGCGTTGCCACCGTCCATCGCGCCGGATTCAGCCCCCAAGCGGTCTGCTGACGCGACTGCAGGGCGATGAGCCATCCGTCGCGCTCCAGCACCTCGAGTGTGAGCGTGTAAGCCTGTTCGTATTCGGCCGTAGCCAGAGGTTGGGCCACCGCCAGGCATTTGTTGAACCACTGCAGGTACCAATGGTCCTTGCCCAGCAGCGTCTCAAAGTTGCTGGATACCTTTTGCAAACTGAGCATGGCGGGCGGCCTGTGCCGCAATCCATAGCCCGGCATGAAGGGCAAGCGCGTCAACTGATATTCATTGCCGCCTTCACGCACATACGACTCCAACACGCCGTCGTAGAACGCGCCCATCTGCCGCGCACGAGTCATCAAGCCAAGAAGAAACAGCTCTACCGCGCTGTCGCGCGCGTCTCGCAACCCACCAAGTTCTTCGCGCAGCCGGGTGGCCAGCCTCGCCGCCGTGCTCCTCAGTGCGGGCTCGTCAAGTGCCACGCTAGCAGCACCGGTGCGCTCCAGCGTGCGGCCGATGCGGCTGCGCAGCCCAAACTCCACCAGCACTTCCCAGCGCAGACGCCTGGTCACCAGTGAGACCACGTCGCTGCCCGGTGGAATGGCGCCCTGTTCGCGCAGCTCGCGGTAGCCGTGCAACCAATCCATGTTCGGCGCAATGAACGTGCCTACGAACGCCGCTGCACTGCCGCAACGATCGAGCCAGTAACGCGGAAACTCATCTGCCACACGCGACAGCGGAAACCCCTCACCCTGCTGGCGGATGAAATCGGCCAGCGCGTGACGCAGCACCTGGTTATAGGTGCGTGCGCCGAAGAACCCGGCGCGGTGCGCGGCGTCTTGCACGGAATCGGAAAACGCGATCAACTTGTAATCGTTGTTGTACGCCGAACCAAACAGATCACCGATTAAGACGCTGGCAATGCTGGCCGCTCGTGATCCCAACACAGCCAGCGATTCGTGTCCGGCACACACCGGGCAATCGGCGCTGACCTCGGTGGTGACAGATTCCCGGCGCTCCACCTTTTTACGGATCTCCGGCATCCACACCGCCAGCTGCTGTCCCGCGCATTCGGTACATGTAGTATCGCCACTGCGCATCGGGCTCAGCTTGAGGCAGCTCAGGCATAGCCAGCGCAACTCGGTTTCCGGCGCCACTGCAGGCCGTGCCGCAGCGGGGTAGATCAAGCGTGAATCGGGTTTTTGGTTGAACCACGATTGATAGAACAACTGCAGGTCGTGTTTGAGCTTGGGTTCGCCGGCTGGCCACACGGCGCCCCAACTCACCGAATGGCACTCCCGGCAGTGCAGCACGGGCAAGTGCAGCGGGTTGGCCAGATTGAGCAATTCATCAGCATGCGTTAGCTCTGGCACCGGCCCCACCTTCGCGACCATGCGGCGCAGTTCGCGCAGCCATAACTGCACACGCACCTGCAGGAATGGCCCCACGTCATCAGCCGTCAGATCACCGGTAGCTGCAGGGCCACCCGTATTCAACGTGCGTGCGGCCGATACCATTGCACACAGACTGTCGATCAGCAGCTCTGCATCGCGTTGCGACGATAAGCGCAATCGCTGTTGCCACGCCCGTGCCAACGCGCCCACGTCACAGAGCGCATGGGCCTCGCGCAGGAGTTCCTGCAGCGCTGTCAGACGAGGAAGCACGCTGCCAAGCTCGACCGCCGCGCGCAAGCGGGCCCCTTCGTCTTCGGCGTCAAGCGCGAAGTCCTGTGAAGTCCACACTTGAGCCACGCGGCGCAAGTAAGTGCGCTCACCACCATCCGGCGGGCGTAGCACCTCCAAAGCGTTTGTGGGCCAACGTGCAATGGCTTCCTGGCCGCCCGCCGTCGCATCAAGGTATTCATCCACCGTCATCCGGTCTTCGAGGACGATGGCATCTTCGTCAAATGGCGTTGCAAATACCTGCTGGGCGTAGGCACGCAAGTCGGCCACCGCCTGCGCCCCGCCGATAGTGGCCGACGTACCTACACAGGCCAGCTCAGGGCCAGCCTTGAGCTTGTCCCTCAAACGGCGCACGAGGCAGGCCAAGTCGGTGCCCTGCGCGCCGTCGAAGGTGTGCAGCTCGTCCACCACCAGATACTTCAGCGTGCCCGCCAGATTGAAGCGCCATAACTTCTGGTCCGCTGGGCGCAGCATCAGGAAATCCAGCATCTTGTAATTGGTGAGCAAGATGTCCGGCGGGTTCTCGCGCAGGGTGGCGCGATGCGTGATCACCTGATCGGGCATCATTGCCCGGTTTTCAGTTCCGTCATCGCCCGTGTACAAACCCACGCTCAGCTTTGGATTGAGTTCTTGGCATTCCTTGGCAAAGCGGCGCGCCTGGTCGGTCGCGAGCGCGTTCATTGGGTAGATGACGATGGCCTTAATACCCTTGCCACGGTGCGTGAGGCAGTGGTCCAGCAGCGGGTACATGAAGCACTCGGTCTTGCCTGAACCCGTACCCGTCGCCACGATGGTGGAGCGCGGCTGCGTGCCGACGAGCCGCTCAAACGCCCGCAACTGATGCTGCCACGGCGCGAAGTTCAACGCGATACGAGAGAAAGGTAATTCAGCGCCTTCCGAGCGCCGGAACGGCAGCTTCACCTCCAGCCACGGTCCCTTGGCCAGGGCGCCCTCGGTGCGCAGGAAATCTTCGACGAATGACCGCCCGTCTTCGCGGAGAAACCCAGACGTAGTAACGGGGAAAGTGGCGCGCAGGAACTCCTGCAGTCCCTCGAGTAGCTGGCGGGAAACGAGGATCGGCAGCACCGTCAGGGCTGCCCGTTACCGCTCGTGTACATCAATTGGCATCAGGCTCCACTACTCGACTGGCCCGACCAAATCATCGAGCTCATATCGAACAGCAGCCGTTGACGTTCCTCGAGCTCTTCCGGTCCGAACTTAGGAAGTGATCGAAAAGCCAGCTCGTGCTTTTTCGCAAAACTACTGAAATCGAGCTTCTTATAATACGTGTCTTCCCGAAGTGTTTCGTTCCAGTACAAGGTGTTCGCGTACGACTTCAGCTTTTTCGCATACAGCTCATTGCCACTCGAAATGTTGTCCTTGCCCTTCAGCAGCAGAACGCCTCCGAGACGGTTGCGCTCCACTTCGAAACGCTCTTCATCGTCGTCGAAGGCGGCCAGATTTTCGTTGTTACGCGAAAGGATATGCTCGATGTGAAAGCCCGTTTTCGCGCCCCGCAACGTCACCAGATCCTGGAGCCCCTGCTTCATCTTGAGCTTCATGCCCCGGGAAAGAAACAGCTCAACGCGGCCAAAGAAGTAGCGTATGAAGCGCGTATTGAGGCGGTCGATCGACATCGGCCGGAACAGCGCGTAGGTAAAGGCCTGCTTCACTTTCGCAGCCCGGCGCTCCGAGATCTCGGCCATCAGGTGTTTGTCGAACAACTCGGCGATTGACTCAACCGGTTTCCCGCGAATATCTAAACTGATTTCGAACAGGCGGGTAGCAAACTCGTTGCTGTCATATGCGCCCTGCAATTGCAGCAAAGTGAACAGCCGGTCAAGTTGCTCGGTCACGACTCGAATCTTCCGATCTTCCTGCGGATCGTTCACCGTGCAAACAGACAATACAAGCATGTATTGACTGTCCAGTTCGTTCAGCCTGTTGAAGAAGACCGATGGATATTGCGCGTCCTCCTGCGTACTCGCGTTCCAGAGTTTGGAATAAAGTTTGGCGTAATAGCTGAACGCGCCCTTGAGAAAGCCTTTAACCGCTGCGGGATCGTGGTCGAGCCCCAGCATTTCGTTAATATCGGTCTTGAACATCTCGCGGTGATAGTCGCCATCGAAGCGCTGGCCCGTCTTGCGCGATTCGGCGAATTTGGCCTTCAACCAGTAGCGGAAGAATTCGTCGATCTCGTCTTCACGGTAGGCATTGACCGCCGCGACTCGCTCCTCCCAGATTTCGTTGTAGCCGCCGCTTTCCAGTTCGATTTTGTCAATCTGCCCGAGCAACTTTCCTTTCAGGATCTCGTAAGGTTTAAGCCGAACACCCCGGTCATTGATGACTTCGAACACCATCGGCACGTGAGTTGATTCCACGGCCAGATTGATGAGTACTAACCGGTGGAGAAAGTAGTGAACGAACGTCTCGAACTTGTGCTTTGTTGCGAGACAATTCGCCAATTCCGATGAAATGAGGCGGTAGTTTTGAACCATATTGACAGCGGTCACCCCCGACGAGATGTCGACCGAGTCCGGCTCAACACCCTCCATTAGAGACTTAAGCACCTGGATATGCCGAACATGATTCATCCAAAACTCATATTCGGTGCCTGAGTAACCGGCGATTTTTCTTTCGATCCAACCTACGGTCTTTGAATTGAAGGCCTTTGCCATTCGATAAAGGTGGATCAGAAACAACGTTAATGTGGTGAGGCGCTGCTGACCGTCAACGACAAAAACACGTCCCTGTACCGTATTGGTCACATACGTATTGAGGTAGTACCAGGGATAACGAGCATTGACGTTTTCAGCCTTCGGTTCGAGCGCCCTGTGCTTGGTGTAGGCCTCGTCGAACTGGTAGAACACGTCGTCGATCAACCGGCGGACGGGCTCTTCTGTCCATTTGTAGTCGCGCTGATAGAAGTCGATGTAGTAGACCGTCGTGGCGAATGTCCGGTCGAGGTTCTGTTTGTCCGGTTGGATGTCCATGGGGTTCCCTATTTCTTTGGCTTCTTTGATACCGCATCTGACTCTGGCGCTGCATCATGCTCAGAGAACAACTGCTCCACCAGCCGCTCGCCGCCGCTGTCGCGCAGCGCTTTGCTAAGCACGTCCCGGAAGTTCTTGTCGCTGATCGACTCGTAGGTCACGTCCTTAAAGACCCAACGCAACTCCGGCTTGAAGAGGTCGGCGCTGCTGCCGAAGCTGTGTTTGAGGTCGTGCCTCAGCAGTGACAACACATCTTCGTCGGACGGTGCAGCAATCGCCAGAACCCGCGCATACCGTTGCGGGATGTTGGTCCGAACCCTGGGCAACAGCGTTTGGGCCAGTGCTTCAATGGCCGCTTCGAGATTCCTGTCCAGGGTTTTTTGCACAGCCTCGTTGAAGGCGGCGATCTGGGCTTTCAGCAGAGACACGCGCTCATCAAATGCCGGCCGGTTGCGCCGCATGATAATTTGGCCGAAACGTGGCACGTTGATCAGGAAGTCGTCGTACAACGCCTTGCGCTGCCTCTCCAGTTCGGCCTCCGTCCACTCGACCAGAATCGGCTTACCGTCTGAGTCTTTGCGCGGCTCTTGCGTCTTCGGATCGAGATCCGAGATCTGCACCGTGATCGTCTGCTCTCCCTGCAGCAGCAGGAAGCTGTTCTTCAAGCGTTGTTTGAGGGCCTTGTCTTCCCCAAGCAGCAGATCATTAGGGATGTTCACGCGCTTGGCGGAGAGGCGATACCCTGTGAGTTCTAATTCCACAAACTGGATCTTCGATTCGTAGACCCGTTCGATGCGCGCGACATCGAATTTCTTTGGCGGAAGTTCCTTCAACGCCTGCAAGGACGCGTCGACTTGCTGCGGCGTGGCCGGCACACGGCCGATCTCGGCGTCTTGGGGCGCCGGCGTTGCTTGGTCGGGAGACCCCGCTGCCCCGCAGGCTCGCATCAGCGACGCAGTCGAATCGGCCCCGCGCGCAATGACGACAGCATTGGGCTTGGCCTCCGAGGTGGAGCCTGCCTCGATCAGTAGCGGCGTGGGCGAATAGACGAGCGTTTGGCTGTCCGTCACCAGAAGGCCGATGCGCACCCCAGCCTGCTGGCGCAGTTCCAGGTGCTGCCGGCCAGCCAGCTCCTGCAGCGCCCGCAAACCCTCTTCCGTGCCGTAGCCCAGGCGATACACCTCTGGGTCGAGATCGACGATGACGGTAGCCAGGAGGTTCGGCTGCGAACCCAGACTCCCGCCGAGCGCATCGACCACCGGTTTGGTGATCCCCGGCGCCACATAGACCAACATCTGCCGGGTCGCCGCTATCGCCGCGCACAGAGCCTCGTCGTTGACGACGGTAAACGTCCCCGGCGCACTCACTGCGTCGCCTCGCTTTCAAAAAACGCCCATGCCACCTTGTAGTCCTCTTCGCGGTCAGGTTTGAAGAAGGGTGCATGGTAGGTGACGAAGCGCTCAGTGGGGCCGCCGGGCAGCGTGTCATCCATAAAGGTCTTGGTGACAGTGCCGGTGGTGAGGGTCTTGATATCTTCCCAGCCCAGCGCGACACCAGACTCGCGAAGGTGTTCACCCTGAGTGCCGCCTGCGCGGGTAGTAGGGGCGTCGATGCTGTAGCTGATGCCTTCGGCCAATTCGGTCCTGCGCGCGGTGCGCGGCAGACCGACGCCGACCAAGCCCTTGCTGGGGGTGAAGACGATGCGGCCGCGCTGGCCATACCAGGTGTCGGCCTCGTACTGGCGCATTACCGGGAACTGTACGCGGTAGATCGTCAGCAGCTCGTCCAGGGTCAGACTTAGTGCTTGGGCCACCAGTACGTCGATTTCCACCAGCGCCTGGCGGCGGGCGTAGTCGCTGCGCAGCGCGTTCTGACGTTGCCAGTGCGGCGTGAGGGAGCGGAAGAAGTCGTGCCGCAGCACTCGCGCGCCGGGGTGGTCGCTGTTGGGTAGGATGGACCAACGTTGCGTATGGAAGTCGTCTTGCCAGCAGGATTGCCAGAGATCGGCGTAGGCTGTACTTAGAGAGACCAAGCTCAACATTCGAGCAAATAAGCACGGACTCGCCATTTCAAAAACAGGCAACAATCTAGCGATGTTCTCTCGAAAACGTGGGTTTCCCGTTGACTTGACAAAGAAATCGAATGGCAAGCTTGACGCACTGGCCGCAAATTGAACTAACAATGTGAGCGAACAAAAGGTCGTGCTATTACAAGGATCAATATGGGCGACGCCAGGGGGACAGATGGTGGGGATCAGAGTTCGTTCACCGGGTTGACTAAGCATTGATCGTGCAATGAACCGATAGCAGTCCGTCACTCGTCTCGCTTCGTCTTTTCCCTCCTCCACCCAACTTACCTTAGGCGTGCGTGCCCGGTACTCGTCGGCACTGCAGGCTGGCACGTAGTTGGTGCGCGGCAGGTAGTCGTCAGGCAGTAAGTTCAGATCAAGCTCATCGTAGTGACCCTTCTCCGTGCAGACCGCACGCGGCGTCTTATAGAACGGATTGCCGACGAAGAAATGCGGGCCGGATAGGACCCACTCTGTCGCGTCCATAGGGAAGCGTGTTTCGCGACGAATGGTGCCGTCATTCTGGGCATTGGTTTCGTGCCACATTTCCAGCGACAGGTACTGCCCCTTCAAATCCCCCAGCCGGCGCGGCTGGGCGGCGAACTTGCGCAGCACATCCAGCAGCGGGCGAGCATGCAGCGCGGGCAGGCGGGCTTTCAGGGCGGGCGTTTCAGGTTCGTCATAGAGTTGGGCGAACAGCTCCAACTCCGCATTTCGAACTTCGATGATACGGTCCTGGTGCCCGGTTTCATCCCAATCCTCACCGTCATCGTCCTTGATACCACCCACAACCCCAGAACCATCATGCTCGAAGCAATGATCTACCGTGTTCGGCGCAAATAGATTCGCGATGGAAACGAACTGAGCCGCGAGCCGGGGAGGCCCGTAAACGTTGATGCTGTACTTAACCCGGTGCCCTATGGGGAACAGCATGTGTTGATTCTGAAACTGGAAATGCGACCGAAGGCGAACGTACAGAAGCTCGCGCAAGGCGCCCCCCTTGGAATCGTCGTACACCCCTTCCGGATGCAGGAAACCCGATACGCCCTTTTCCGACGCATTGGCCCAAGCCCTCGGCAGAAAGCACTTGTAGAGATTGGTTTGCATGCCCTTCAGCGCCAGGAAGTTAGCTGTCGCGTTCAGGAAATTCTGCGTGCCTTCGCTTTCCTCTAGTTCGCCTCGCCACGCTACCTCCAACTCTGGAATGCGCTCGAAGGTCTCCTCCCGAAGGTTAGCCATCTGCGGCGCGGTGAAGTCGCGCAGCACGAATTGCGGCTCGAAGTCACCCAGCACAGCCCCGCTGTTCCACTCGACCTTGATCCATGGCGGATTGCCGAGGATCAGGTCGAAGCCACCGTTGTCACGGAACACATCCGCAAACGCGAGATTCCAATGAAAGAAGCGGCGCTGGCGGGCGATCTCGTCGGCTAGCTTCAGGCGCGGTGAGGCGGCGAACAGGCGCTTTAAGTTCACCACGCCGAAGCGGTCCACAAAGCGCAGGCTTTCCTGTTTCGGCAGGCTGGCCGCGAACATCTCATGTTGGTCGCCCACCGGGCCGGCAGCTACGGTGTCGCCCAGCAACACGGTCTCCAGGTCGAACAGCCACTCTTCACGGCTGGGCAGGCTTTCGGCCCGCTGCAAGGGCCAGAACCACAGCGCGCACCAGTAATCCATCACCAGCTTTAAGCGCCGGTAAGCGCTGGTGTTGGCGAGGTCGCTGGCTTGCAGGTCCTGCAGCGCCTGATCCTTGAGGGCCAGATCGCTGGCCTCGCCAGCGCCCTCGAAGCCGTAGATGGCATAGGGCTCGGTCGTGCGCTTGCGCAGACGAGCGAGCGCCGCGGCGTGGTCCTGCCAGAGTTCTTCCACTTTGGCGCTGAGATTCTCCAGACGGGCCAACTCGGCTTGGTCAAAGGGCTGAATGAAAGCCTTTCGCCATTTGTTGATGGATTTGATCTGTTCGGGGTACAGAGCCTTGGCCTCTTTGTCGGTATAGCTGGCCATACCGCTATCGGGCACCAGGAAGTGCCAAACCTGCCATGGCTTTCGAGGCTGCGTCATCGGCTGCGCTGATGGTGGCTGATTGAGCCAGCTCTCGTCGTCGCTAGCTTTGCGCTTCAATTGCTCGGTGGCGAACACCTCGCGCCGGGCGCCGATTAGCGAGTTGCCAGCAAAGAGCTGTAGGCCGAACCAGGGCACGAAGCGGTCTTTGCTGAGCGCGTTGAGCCACAGCGACACTTCAGCCAATTCCACGGCCACGGGGTTCAGGTCCACGCCGTACACGTTGTGATCGGCGAGGTACATCTTTACCTTCTGCAGCTCTTGCGGGTACACGTGCTGGGGAATGCGCTCGCCTCGCGCGCTTTGCATCAGCGCGAGGTAGCTCTCACCTAATTGATTGATGGCTTCATTCAAGAACGCGGCCGAGCCCATCGCGGGCTCGCAGACCTTGAGTTGGAGCACACGCTCGGCGCGGGCGCGATCGTCGGGCAAAGGGTCCAGTTGCTCCTTCACCAGCTCCTTGAGCGAATACTTCACCAAACTGCGGGTCAGCACTTCAGGGGTGTAGTACGAGGCGCTCTTCTCCCTGTCGCGCCCCGCCAAGCGGTAAATGAAGCTGCCGCGCTTGTGCAGGCGCAGATGCTGCAGGCCAGTGGCCTCGTCTCTGTCGTACACGCGCTCTTCTGGCGTGTAGCTCTCCAAGGCTTGGGCGTTGACGAAGTAGCCTGTATCGAGCGTGGTGGGATCGGTCCCGGCCTTCTTGACCTCGTACAGGTCTTCCTTGGCGAAGAAGCCGCGGTAGGACAGCAGCGCCTCGTACACCGCACCGAGCTGGTTGATGCCGAGTTGGGCGTAGCTGATGCGACCACGGCGCCGCTTGCCATTGGCCGGGCGCGACAGCGACATGAGCTGCACCACCCGCTGCAGGAGGTAGTTGGGGAACACAACCTTGCTCAGCAGCGGCGTGCGAGTCAGATCGAACAGGTGACTCTTGAGCGGTTGGATCTGAAACGCGTCCCGCCCCGTCTGGCGGGCCGAGCCGGCCAGCAGGCTGCTCTGTCGGGTCAACGCGGGCGTACCTTCGGCCACCAGACGGAATAGCATCTGGACGCTGTCGTGCAAGTAGCGGCCCTGGCGCTCGGTTTCGGTGGTGAGCGGCACGAGTTCCAAATCGCGCAAGCTCTCGAGCGAGTAGCCCTTGAGATACACCTCGGAATCGACCGGTGCGTACCCCAACTCGGGTCGAGCCTCGATGTAAAAGAGGAACAACAGCCGGTACATGTAGCGCAGGCATTCAAGCGAGAGCTCGGCGGGGTCGAGCGCCCGGGCGCCGGTGTAGATACCTCTCTGGTCTTCGCGGGCCTGCACCACCAGCTGATGGGCGGCGTCGTTGCCCAGTAGCTCGATGCACTCACGCAGCGCGTATTTCAGGTCTTCCGAGACGCCGTAGGCGTGTTTGTGAGCGTTTTCGTCGAGCGTGTCGAGCAAGCTCAGGCCTTGTGCATCGAGCAGGCTGTCGCGATGCAACAGCACCGACACGGCTTTGAGCGTCTCGGTTTCCCGGCGTGAGAACAGCTCGACCCAATCGAAGCGCAGCAAACGGTGCTGGGCGAACTTGGCGCGGTCGAGCAGCAGCCACTGCCAGGGGCTGACCAGCAGCACCCAGCGCGGCGGACGGGCCTGGGTGAAGACTGCGGTGGACAAGAGCTTCTGCCAGTCCGGCGCATCGGCGGCTTGCAACGCACGGGAAACCGGGGTGGTGCCGAGGCTTTGCAGTTGCTGGGGGTGGACCTTGAGACTCAGCGGGTCGGCATCGAGGTCTTCGCCTTCGCCCAAGGCCTGCGCCTCCAGCACCCACAAAAGCGGCTCGCCCTGCGCGTTGCGCAGCTCGGCGAGCAGCGGAAGTTCCAGATCACCTTGCTCGCTGAGCGGCTGACGCTGAGGTTCGCAAGTCAGGTCGAACACCTGTAAGCATTGGCCCAGCAGTGCGCGGCCGATGGCCAGGCGTTCGTTCGGCGCATGGGGCCGGCGCAGGGTTTCGAGCTGCTGCAGGGCCTCGCGGGCCATGGCGCCGAGTGCGGAAGCCGGCGAACGCCACGCGGGATCACGATGGCCTTGCAACCTGGCTGCTTCGCGGGCCTGCGTCTCCCTCTCGGCCCACGCGTCGAGCACGCCACGTACGTCGCCCGAAAAAATCTCGGCGAGGTAGTGCTGGCTGTAGAACTGGTTCTCGTTGGTGATGCCGGTCCAGTTCATGTTTCTTATTCTCGACGCCGGCTCAGGCCGGATGCCCCGTGAAGACGGCAGCCACTTGGATGAACGGATCTTCTTCGGTGATCTGGGTGTTCTCCAGCCAGTCGAGGTAGTCGGCAAAGACACGTTCGATGTGGGCGCTGCGCTCGTCGCGGCGGGCGCGTTTGAAGGCTACTGGCTGGTCGGAGCGGGCGAAGTCGAACTCGAGCTGTGAGATGTGACGCGCCTTCAGCGATTCCAGCGCTTTCAGCTGGGCATTGAGTCTGGCGTTGATGTCTGCCTCGCGGGCCTTGCGAATCTGCTGCAACACGCCGCGGGCATGGGCCACAGCCACGGGCAAAAGTGCCTGAAGACCCACTACATCCGCCGCTAGGCCGCGGTTGGCCATGCGACCGGGTTGAAGATTCAGGCGTTCCAGCAGCGCGTCGATGCCTGTCGATTCTTCCACGGCGGCGCCCTGTAGGGTTACTGCGACCCAGTCGTGGATCTGCACGTGGCCACGGCGATTGGGAAAGCCGCCTTGCAGTAGAACAATGTGTTCATCAGCGCCAAGTTGCTGCGGGAGCCGCAGTACGGGCGCGGTATGGCGGCCGAAGGCGTTGAGCGCGCGATCGGCCAGCCATTCCATCACCGGGTGCAGCGGCCAGAGATATTGCACTTCGGGCCAGGGGCTATCTTCCTCGCGGCAGCGCTTGAGTTCCTGGTCGATCTTCTGTTTGGTGGGCGTAAGGATGAAACGGTCCAGATCAGGACGCACCTCGGCCGGCAGGTAGCGCAGGCGCTGGGCCAGGTCTTTGGGTGCAGTCAGACGCAGCACGTCGCCGCTGACATCGGCTTGCAGCTCGGCACCGGTTTCCTGCAGCCAGCGGATTGCGGCTTCGGCATAGGCGAGATCGCCCGCGAATAAATTCGGCCGCTCCCCCAGTACGCCTTCGAAGCGACTTGTGGGCGTGGCCATGGGGGTGAACTGGGCGAGAACGTCGCCAGTTGTTGCGGTCGCATCGTTCGCGCCAAGCAGATGGGAAAAGATGTCCGATATGTCGTCATCCGGCGCTTTGGGAGCCTCCATGACAGCGGCAGTGAGCGCCTCTTCCTCTTCCACATTGAAGCGGCCCATGAACTCGGACGGGTCGCCGATGTTCTTGCCGGCTTGGCTGTCTTTCTCGATCAGGACCTCGAGTACGCGCAGGTCGCCGCGCACAGCGGGGTTCTCCGACTCGGTGAGCAAATAGCGGATCTGCGGCTGGCGGTGCTGGCCGTAGCGGTCGATACGGCCATTGCGCTGCTGGAAGACCATCAGCGACCACGGAATGTCGAAGTGCACCAGCCGGTGGCTGAGGTGGTGCAGATTGATGCCTTCCGAGGCCACATCGGAGCACAGCAGCAGGCGCGCCGGGCTGCCGAGGTGGTTAAATTGCTCGACCGTCGAAATAAGATCCTTGTCGCGCATGTCACCACGCATGGCGAGAACTTGATCGGGCCTGAGGCCCACGTCGCGCGGAAGGTGTTCGCGCAGGAAGTCCAGGGTGAGCAGGCTCTCGGTGAAGATCACCAGCCGGTCGTCTGCCTGGTTGGGCGACCATCCCAGCGTGCCGTTGCCCAAGGTACTCAGCAGGGCGACAAGGCGTTGGTACTTGCTGAATTTCCGCGGCTTGATGGCTTCTACCGCGAGCTTGAGTCCTTCCAGGGTGCTGATGTCGTCACGGATCGTGGGTTCGTTCGCTTTTCCCTGCAGGCGCTTCAGCCGGTTCTCAATGGTGGAGAGGCACGCGGCCGGGCTGGAGAAGAGCGCCTTTTCGAGCGTGGTACGAAAGAGCTGCCCTGCTCCCGCACCCCGGCCATCGAGCGCGTGGAAAGTCGCTTCGCGCAACGCATCGAACGCTTGCTCCTCGACATCGGTTGCGGGCACGCGCACGGTATCGATCTCGCGCTCTGGGAAGCTCTCGGCCAGTTGGTCGCGCACGTCTTTCTTGAAGCGCCGGATGACCAGACCCTTGTCGCGGAAATCCTCCTTGGCGTAGTCCTTCGGGTTGGCAATAGCGGTCGGGTCCAGCATGTTCATCAGGCTGGCAAAGCTTTCGGGGCGGCCGTCGTGCGGCGTGGCGGACAGCAGGATCAGCGTGTCCGAACGCGTGGACAAGAGTTTGGCTAGCTTTGCGCGCTGGGCTCCCGTGTTGCGGTCGGCAACGTTGTGTGCCTCGTCGATGATGATGATGTCCCAATAGGTCTGCTCGAGGTAGTGGCGATACTCGATGTCTTGCTTGAGCGTGTCGATCGAGATAATAGAGCGGTCGAAATAATGGAAGGGATTGTGGTTGGTGGGAATCCGGTTGCGAACGCGCTGCAGACCGGTGGAATCGAGCCGCACCAGCGGAATCGAAAAGCGGTTCCACATCTCTTGCTGGAACTGTCCGAGCATCGACTTGACGGCCAGCACCAGAATGCGTTTCCCCCGTCCGCGAGCGATCAGCTCGCTGACCAGGATTCCGGCCTCGAGCGTCTTACCCAGGCCAACCGAATCAGCGATCAGGATCCGTTGCCGCGGCTGGCTGAGCGCCTGCAGCGCAGGATCGAGCTGATAAGGCACCTGGTCGATCGCCGCATGCTGAGCGAGGTGAATACGGCCGTCGGTAGGCGGCGTCTTTCTCAGCAACGTATCGAGGTAGAGCAGGCTGGCGCGATAGCCGCTACTGAGGTCGTCGGTCAGCTGAGTGGTCGCCGGGTCTAGGACCCGGACGCTCTGTTCGAGTCCAGTCAGGAACAGGCCTTCACGTCCGCGTACCAGTTCCGAAAGACCCTCGCAGGTGAGCAGATAGCCGCCGTCATTGGTGTGATCGACGCGCTTGATCCGCCACTCCGCATCACGAAGCTCGACGCGCAGGCCAGGGGCGAAATACTGATTCATGCTGTCGACCCTTACGCTAAGGCTATCGCCTTCGCATAGTTACTCTCGTTGATGTTGGGACTCTCCGCAAACCCGATCGATCCGCATTTACACGTGATCTTTGCTGATGAATCTATCGTCATTGTCACGTTGCTTCTGAGTGCCAGTAGCAATGGGCTTGGGCAGCTCTCTGACAATTGAACCCACCTCCAGAAAGCTGAGCCCAAAGGCCACGGAAAGTCGATCGTAATCTTCGCGGACAAGTCCGGGAGCCTGAAGATTGTTAGGTATCGCCAAGGGACGAGCGTCCGCCTTCAGCCAAGATACTCCATGAAAATGCTTCAATTCCTCCCCAAGCCTCCGGTAGTAAGTCATTCGCATACCGCCGCCGCATAGAAAGACTGGAATTCCCTTGAGCGTGTCCTGGTCAAGGTAGTCCCTAGCCCTGTAGAGCGTGGCCCCTCGTACCTGCGCTACAACGCGCTTCATATAGAACTCGTTATCGGGATGCTCCTTCGCATCACGAAACGCCAGACGAGTTCCCTGCAAATACTCGTCCATACGTTCCGGAATCGTTCCAAGATAATCGGTGGGGAACTCGTTCTCATACAGTGACCTCAGGAGGTTCGGGGCCGGATCGCGGCGTCCCTTCAACGCGGCCGACCACCATTGCACCCTTACACGGTGAAGGTTCATCACGCCGCTCTGCTGAACCTGATTCGTAAAGAATGTGAAATTCCATCTACCGCGGCTTCCGCGCTCAACAAAGAAAAGCGATGAATCGACAGTTCCAGCACCCACATCGACCATCATGAAGATATTCTGGGCATTTCTATCAAACCGATTGGATCTCAGGAATCCGTAGATTTGTGCGGAAAGTTCTGGCACTATTTCCACATTAACTTCTTCGGATTCGTCCGCAGGCGCAGCACCGTTCAGCAGTTGTTGTGCCCGCTCGACAGCACCATTGGCGGACGCAATATTCACTTCCTCGACGCGCCCGCCAGCTATGAGCCAGGCGGCTCGTCCTACCAGGAGAAACCTCTTAATTAGATATGGTTGTTCCGGTGCAACTTCGTAGTTCTTTGCGGGAATACCCAGCACCACTTTCCATACGATCTTTGTATTCGCGTAAGTCTCTGCGTGCTCAGAAAACAGCCAGCCACGGACATGACGAATAACCAGCGCCAAAAAAGCAGCGGCCCGTTGAATTGCCTCCTGTGCATCGCCTTTGGTGAGGAGTGATAGTTTCAGGTCACGATGGACCTGCATACCCCCAAGTAGTGAGAAGCGCTCATTGACCTGCCAAAGGCGACTTGGTAGCAGGTAGCGATTAATCCCATCGCTCTTAGAAAAAGGCACTGCGAAGGCGTTGCCGGCCGCCAAGTCGCCGACGATCACCTTGACGCTCGATGTACCAAAATCGAGCCCGATCACCAATTCCCTGGCATCACGGGAATTCCCGCTTCTAGCTATCTGCTCCGAAATGCCACTCAACGTGGGAGGCGTCACATCGTAGTGCTGTGGCGTTGAGGAGAGAAACGAATGAGCCCTGGCGTCTTGGTCGATATCCAATGTCCACGGCTCTTGCTGTTTTGAGGATTGAGCGGCCGCAGATGGCGCTTTGCTCGAACGGTATGTGCGCTCAAGCTGTTCCATTTCTCGTTGCGATTGCTGAGCGGCTTTTCGCTCCAACTGAGCTTTTCGGCTCTTGTCTATTGCCTGCCTTGCACTAAATCGCGGATTCGGTTGCCGCGGCACAACATATGCGCGCACCTTCGCCGTCAGCGGCACGACCTCCGTATCGCTTTGGATGGTCGAACGGGACTTCGGTATCTCCGGCTTCGGATTCGCAAGATGCCCAGGAAGATGAAGGGTCTTCTTACCAATCGCATCCTTCAATGCGTCCTTAATGGACTTGCCCATTGCACCCTCCCCCGAAATTGCGCTATACGACTCGGATCACGCCGCCCGATACAAAGCTGTCCGACGCCTGCAACTTCTCTCTCAGACGCAGGGAGGCGATTTTCTCGTCCAGCCGGGCATCTTGTTTTTTCAGGCGCCCCTCCTCTGCCGGAATCATCTTTTTCTGCCTGTCGTTCCCGAATTCGCGATAGCGATTGACACGCTCAACAATCCGCTCTCGTTGTGCCTGCCGATGGTGCTCGAGCATGTTTACCATGAGATTTATTCGGTCACGGTCCTCTCGCTGATATGACTCCTTGAAGTCGTGGAACTCATTCTCCAGAATCAATTTGCTGCTATCAAAAACTTCTGCTGCGACGCTGTGATTGACTGCATTCGATGCACCCAGCCAGTCCTTGCCCTCCATTGCCGCAATATTGACGACCCGCTCCGCGTCTTCACCCCTGAGTAGCAAACCGTTGTCGATACTAGACACGATGTACTCAAGCCGCTCAAGGTCGCGCGACCCGGTAAGCGTCCAGCGCGACACGACGTAGACGTAAGTGCCTGTTGGCACATTGCCCGTGCTGTTCGCCTGCAATTCAACTGCACTGACAGGGAAGTATCCAACTCCCTTGCCTGACGTACGCAGTTGTTCATTTACGAAGCGGACAAGAGGATGGTCCTGCGTTACTGTCTCCACGCCACGCTTTGGATTGCCAAGCCGATTCTCGAATAGCAATCGTGGAGGCTGAGCGCTAAGTATGGCGGTTCTACCCTGCAGCCGACGACTTTCGAGAAACTCGCCAAAGTGCACCCGAGCTTGGATAGATAATTCCAATGAGATCTCGTTGGGGTTCTTGTCCGAAGCGAGGATACGTGTACCTTCATATTGGCGATCTAAGAAGTCTTGGATGTAGGCCAATAAGTCCTCGCCGCGAATGTAACGGCCAAGCTCCCTCGCGGCTCTGACCTTGTTCTGGATGTAATCTCCATGAGCGATAAGTTGAGTCGCCTGATCTTCGAGAGCATCCTGAGTTCGGTTAAGCGTTTCAATTGCCACCCGAGCCTGGTTGATCCTGAATTCTTCCTGCTCAGGCGTCAGCGAATGCCGCAAAAGCTCGTAGCCCAACTCCCGGATTTGCTCGCCCAGAATACCCTCCATGCTCCCTAGCGCTCGCTTGAATATATCTAGGCGCTCAAGAAGGCGCTCATAAATGCGGTCGTCAATGGTGTTGGCATAGATGAAATTCCAGATAAGAATCTTCTCGGCCTCCTGACCAATACGATCAATACGCCCAATGCGCTGCTCTATTCGCATTGGATTCCACGGCAAGTCATAGTTGATAACCAGGCTGGAGAACTGAAGGTCGATTCCTTCCGACGCCACTTCGGAGGCGAGGAGAATGTCCGGTCCGTTAGGATCGGCAAACTCACGCAATGCTGCATGCTTGTCCATTCCACCATAGACCAACACGGACTTGACCCTATCGTCCGCCAGCCTCTCCTTCAGGTAGTCTAGGGTGTGCCGAAAGAACGAAAACAGCACGATCTTCCGTCGCGGATTCTCTAGCCAGTATCCGCGCAGATTCTTGAGCAATGCTGAGTACTTGGAATCCTCCTTCCGTAGCGCGTGATAGTTGCCGACTGACTGCGCTGCTTTTACAAGCTCTACAAGAAGTGGCCCCAGCTTTGGGTGTTTATCTGCTTCTGCCTCAACATCGCCAAACGCGTCAAAGGCCGTTTCGTCCAACTCCTCAGCGACCGCTTTCCCCATCTTCTCTGACCAACCACGGCAGGCAGCCGCCATGCAACTCGACATCTGACGCTGAGGTATCGTCAGCATAAAGCCTGTAGAGATCTCTAGTTCCTCGCAAAAAGCTCTAACCTTTTCCGTAACGGCGAGGTAAAAAGCCTCCTCCACGGGGTTCATCTGGGCCTTAATCGCGACGGGTTGTCGTACTACGCGCATTTCTTCAACGTCGCGTTTTCGCGTACGTGTCACCACCTTCGCTAACGGGTTGATGCGGTCGAGTCTTTCCGCCATATCGGACCGACCGCGCGGGGATTCCAAGACGTCGTCGCTGGGTGGATTCTGGATCACATATTCAATCTGGGCGTTGTCTTCAAATATCCGTGCGACGAGAGATTCCCTCAGCGCTTCCACAAACTCTAACTGCGTCATTGAGGACGCGAGCAAGCGATCCCGCAAATGCACAATCGGCGCATTTGCTTCCAGCGTTTCCGAGAAGGAATTCTCGTAAGGAAATGCGTCTTCATCGAGAAGATTAAGGAGATGAAACAGATCCGTGCTGCGCAGCTGAATCGGCGTCGCAGATAGGAAAATCATATTCTGGGCCACCGGTCGCAATAGCGCGGCGAGGCGATGGGTTTGGGTTTCGCGATTTCGCAGATAGTGCGCCTCGTCAACTACCACCAGGTCGGCGAGCGGATCGTCCAGCTCGGCCTCGTCGAGGAACCGTGCAAGTTTGGCCGCCTCGGCCATGCTGGGTTTCTCGTCATCGTCCCAACCGCGCGGCGGTCGCAGACCCTGCATGCTGGCAATCAGCGCATAGCCATCCTCTGGGCGTTCGCGCATCTTCTGAAGTCTTTTGAGCAATTCGCCAGCATCGACAATCTCCGCTTGTACGCCGAATCGATCGGAAAGCTCCATCTGCCACTTCTCCCGCAGCATGGCTGGACAAACCACGAGAAGACGCCGTGCATCCAATCGGGCGCGCAGTTCCGTCCAAATGAGCCCAGCTTCAATTGTTTTACCGAGGCCGACCTCATCGGCGATCAAGATTCCCCGGCAGGGCGAATCCAGAAAGTGCAAAACTGGTTTGAATTGATAGGCAAGAAACTGCGTATTCGTGGTGTTTAGGCTATAGATCAGGTTCGCCAGCTTGCCGCTCAGGCGATAGTAGGTCACCGCGCCACGAAGATCACCGACCCGACCGTAGAGCCCTCGAGCGATCAGCGCGTAGGGTCCCGGGGTTTCCTTCTCAACCTTCTCGAGCGAGGCCTCGAGGACGAATTGCTCGTCGCCATCGAGAAAATTCACCAATACGCGTTTGCGTGAAATGGGCCCATCTGTCTCGCTGCCCAGGATTCCAATCCGACCCGGATTGGCTCTCAGTCTGACTTTGTCACCGGGCCGCATCCTTGCGTCGTCTTCGCCACCAAGAGTATCCGGCATGAACCTCTTCCCAGTGATCCATCTTGAACAGCGGAACGTAGCTATATATGGCGGACAGCAAAAACACGATACCAAAGTCCCGCGCGTATGTGGACATTGGTTGTCGAATCGCTGGTCTGTAGAGTCAGCTTAGTCCGAACAACTAGTTCACAGCTAGCCGTAGAAAAGGTTCATGTGCGCGCGATCCTTCGGAATCTGTGACCAACCGTCATAACCTCGCCGCCGGGCGAGAGCACCGCGTAGCAGCGCGCGAGGCGCTCGAGGTCCTTGGTGCCGAATCCGGTGCGGGAGAGGCGGCGCCGTGCAGCCTTGTCGAAGTAGAGCACCACGCCGCCGCGGTGGTCGAAGGTCTCACGGCCAAATTCGAGCAAACGCTCGAGCGCGTCCGCGCGGATGGCGCGCTGCTGCATGCGGGCTTGGGCGTGGCGCGTAACGGCCGGTTCCATGACGGCAGCCTCATTCGCCCATCAGCCAGACCACGCCCAGCACGATCCAGGGCGAGAGGACGACCACGACGTCCAGCGGAACGGAGGCGCCGAGCATCACTGCACCGCGAAGCCGGCGAGGTGGACCACGCGGCCGCCGGCGGCGAGCGCGCCGCCCGCGACGCCAACGCCTGAGAGGCGGATGTCTTCTCCCTCGCCAAGCGCAGCGAAGCGCTCCGCGCCGGCGGCCTGGATGCGGGCGAGGAAGCACTCGACTTCCCCGGCGGGCGGGGCGAGTGCCTTGTCGTTGGCGGTTTCGATGGCGTCAAGCGCGTAACTGCGCACGAGCTTGTCGAGGAACTTGGTGAACGTGGCGGCGGAGTCGAAGAGTTCCAGCCCCACGACCTTGCCGTCGATCGCGGCGACGGCGCCGCGCTGGCGCGGCTCGGCGCGGAAGGCGCGGGTGTAGGCGTCCAGCTGCTCGCCGCGCGAGACGTAGGCGTCGGCCATGGCGCCGGTGGGCGATTCGACCTGGCAGAAGGCGACCTTGTCGGCGACGTCGGCCCAGACCTCGCCCTGGTTGGCCTGCCGGGTGCCCCTTGTACGCAATGAATCCGAGACGTGGCCCATTTTCTTGGCGCGCGCCTTGGCGAGCAGCGAGCGCTTGGCGGTGCCGAATTCAGATGTGCGGTACGACCAGCGGCCCTGCTCGACGCAGGACACCGGAATCTGGATCCGCTTGCCGCCGCCCACGAGGATGGACAGGTTGATGACGCGGTTCTGTTTCGCGCCAATGAGCTCATCGCCATCGACGAGCAGGATCTTTTCCGCCGAGGTGTTCTCGAAAGCGAGTTCGGGGACGCTGCCCGCGCCTGAAACCTCGGTCACGCGCGCGAGTTTGCGTTCGAGCGCCTCGTCGAGGAGCAGATAGTCCGCGGCACCGTCGCCCGGACCATCGCCGGGCGCGATGAGGGGGAAGAGTGCGAGGTTGAGATGCGCTTGCGGCGCGCCGAGCTTGAGTGCTGCGAGGGAATCTTGGATGACCTGCATGACCGCCTCCTTTTCACGCTGGAGAGGCAAGTATGCGGGGTCAGTGGCTCAAGGCATGAGCCAGCGGACCGATAACTCGCCCCAGGAGCTCGAGTTACGCCAGTTTGAAGGCGGATTTGTAGTGGGCGCTTTTCGAGAGCATGTAATCCGCGACCTTTTTCAATCGCTTGTCCTCTTTGACCACCCTCCGATAGAGATCCTCCCAGGTCCGGTAGGTGAATCGATCCCGGTGGTCCGGATTGAGGTAAGCACGCACGTCCTTTTCAGGATTCTCGAACGAATACTCGATTGACCGACTCGTGGGGGCCGTCTCTTTCCACTGCTCATCGCTGACTAGATTTACAACTTGCCAGTCCTCCTTGCCCGCCATTTCGGATGCAAAGATGATGTTGCGAAACAACTGGCCATGCAGACGCGAGCCAATCGCTTCGCGATCGATGCTCTTGCGCGTCCTCTCGCTGGACCGATCCAGGTAGCGCTTAACCAGTCCCTCGACCGAGGTCGGTTTCTCATCCGCCTTCGCGTTGCTTTCATGCGCGAGGGTATTTCCGGAACCGAACTTTGCCTCGATGCAGACGACGATTTGCCCGGGAATATGGAGGATCACGTCGGGCTCGGTCCGAAAATGCCTGATTTCCCGTTCGAGTTCGCGACCTACCTTCTCCAGCATTTCGAAGCGGCTCGGCTCACCGCCGGCAAGGTCAATCCGCTCGCCCCACAGGTACAGCTCGGGTTGCGCTGCAATTTTTCGGCCGGTCAGAAATTCCGTCGCATCGCGAAGCGTCCCGGCGTCCAGCAGCCCGGCAAAAACATTCCAGGAAAGTGCATCCTCCGACATTTCATGGCCGAGACGGTGCTTTTCTGCCTTTTCTGTCGACGCAAAGACGTACTTTCGCGCCAGGTCGGGACGAATCCGGAAATTCCGCAAATGGGCCTTGTCGCTAGGCCCATCTCCGTTCCAATAGACGAAGGTATTTGCATGCAGCCGGATCCCGTGAACGGGACAGACCGGACGTTCGCTCTTTCCGGCCGGAACCTGCAACAAGGGCGCAATGCAAGCTCGAACGGGGCACGCCGTCCCACGGGCGACGTCATCGCGCTTGACGTCAAAATCCTGCCACCCGAAGTACTCTTCCGATTCCGATGCCGGAATATTTGCTCGACCACCAGGCATGGATTCCCCTCCGACGCCAACCTATTGAAACGTTTCACTGGGTGCCACGCTGTAGCCCGCCTTCGCGAAAGCTTGCGCGACATGCGCCACGATCGGCGCGGCCTCGTCCGCGGACAACTCGGCATCATCCTTTTTCCGGCATTCGATGTGCTTCACCAGTTCTTCATCGAACACGACCAGCACGCTAGCACGAGGGTGGCCGAGCCAGCGATAGAAATAGCAGACGCCCTCCGCGATGGCCTCGTACCAAAACGCGTCGAAGGCCACACCCATGGCCCGGCATTCTTCGTAGACGCGGATCCAGGCGTCGAGCGGACGCAGAACGGGGCTCGGAGGAACGGGGGATGGCGGGAATTCATGGTCGGCACCGTCGTATTGACGGGCCAACCCGGAGACGTTGGCACTCATTTCGATATTCTCGACGCACGCTAGCTCAGCACATGAGCCAATGGAGGCGTTAATCTGGCCGCATGGCAAAAAAAGCTCTTCGACCCGTCCTCCGACAAACCCCTTCGCGCTCAGCCGCTCGAAGGTAGCCGCACTGTTAATGAGCGGAGCCAGGCTGAACGCCGTGCCGCACATCCATCCGCAGCTCGACACCTGGCGCAGCAATTTCAAGGGCGTACGCACGGTACACGAGGCCACCGGGTTCGAGCTCTTCGGCACCATCGACGACCTGTGGCGCGATCTGGGCACGAACGAGTTGATCGTCGTGGACTACAAGGCCACCTTCAAGGAGGCCGATGTCACGCTCGATGCCGCGTGGCAGGACGGCTACAAGCGGCAGATGGAGTTCTACCAGTGGCTGCTGCGCCGGCAGGGGCTCGCCGTGGCGAAGCGGGGCTGGTTCGTCTACTGCAACGGCCGGCGCGACTTGGATGCGTTCGACAACCGGCTGGAGTTCCGTGTGAAGATGATTCCGTACGATGGCGACGACGCGTGGATTGAACCGGTGCTGCTGGAGATCCGCGAGATGCTCGATGCGCCAGAAGCGCCGGCGCCGGGTGGCGATTGCGAGTACTGCGTGTTCGCGGAGAAGGCGGCGAGCGCCTAGCGGTATCGCTTCGCGGCCGCAGCGAGTTGCTCCCGAACGCGCTTGCGCAGCGCCTCGGGCTCCAGCACCTCGACATCGGGCCCGTATTTGAGGATGTCCATCACCAGCTCGCGGTCGTCCGAATAGGGCAGCGAGAGGCTGTAGCCCCCGTCTTTCTCGAACTTCCCTTTCTGCTTCGAGTGCCAGTTCTGCGTTGCGACCCAGCGCGCCGCGAGCGACGAGAACCGGAGCTTCGCCCAAGTCACTTTTTTGCCGGCGAAAATGCCGTAGCCGCTCTTCAGGTAGTCGTCCAACTCCGCCTTCGGGATTTCCTTCGCGCGTTCATCGAGAGGCTCGGCGGCACGGATCGCGTCCACCGCGAAGCTGCGCAGGTCCTTGCGCAGATGGCACCAGGCGTCCACGTACCAGTTGTCGCGGTAGTGAACCAGGCGCTGGGGCGAGATCACGCGCTCGGTCTCGCGGTCCTCCATCCGGTTGTAGTGGTGGATCTTCAGGCGCCGGCGGTTGAGCGTCGCGTTGGCCGCCACCGCGAAGCGCTCGTGCTCGAGCTCGCGCGCCGCCTGGTGCAACACGCGCACGCGCCGCGTGACTTCCTCCTGTGAATGGTCGGCGGAGCCGAGGATCGCGGCAAAGCGCGCGAGCAGCGGTTTGACGTGTGGCGCGAGCAGGCCCGGCTGCAGGTTCTCCAACAGGTGCTGCATGGTGAGGAGCGCATGAATCTCGGCAGCCGAGAACCACAGCCCGGGCAAGCCGTAGCGCGGCCCGGCGATCGGCTTGCCGAAGCGGTAGCCGTTCGAATCGCGGTCGTATTCGATGGGCGCGTTCAGGCGCTCGCGCATGTAGGCAAGATCGCGCTTCAGCTGCGCGCGAGAGATGCCAAGCGCCTCCTGCAGCTTGACGAACGAGACGCTCAGCCCGCCCTGCAGCAGCTGATCAATTTTGTAGAAGCGTTCGGTGCGGTCCATATACCCTCCCAACATTGAGGCCGACGGTGAAGCATGCTGGTCAGTGTCTACGGCTCCGCATTGGCCTTGCAGCCACGTAGGTTTTCAGCTTGCCCTCGAACGCATACACGTCGCCGCTTTCTGACCACGTTCCTGTAATTTCCACCAGACGCTCCGACTGGGATTCAATCCGAAACGCAATGTTGCAGCGAACGGTTTCGTCCACGCGCGTCGCCCCGATAATCCGGCGACCCGTCAAATTGGTGACGGCATAGACGTGCGGCTTTCGCAAAGCGGCAACACCGGAGTAATTCCATCGATCGCCAAGGCCCCATTCCGTGATGAGGTCGAACGCAATCTCCTTCTCGCGCACGATAAGGCGCGATACCTCGATAACTTCCTCTAGCTCTGTGTAGAGAAGCTGGCCGCAGTAAGAATGTGCCGAGTGCTTGGAGCGGGCCATCGCTATAGCCGGACCGTTTCATTCGCTCCTACATGAACGTAGCGCTCGGGAGCACAAGTCAATATGATCGTCTGTACGTCTTGGCTCGCGATCCGCAGGACAGCGCCCATGGACTCAAGACGCCCTTCGTCGGTCGAGCCCAGCGCGTCGTCAAGCACCAGTGGCACACCGCCATCCCCCGACACAATCGACGCTGCCGCAAGGCGCACGAGAAGACCCATCTGCTCCCGAGCCCCTGTACTAAGCTGCTCGAGAGTCACGGTTACGCCTTCCACCGTACGGCTGACGACACATAAATTGTCGTCAACTTCAACACGCAGAGTTGATCCAAAAACATGTCGCCCCAACCGCTCGATACCCTCTCGCAGAGGTGCCACGTAGGCCCTGCGCATTGTCCCCCGCTCGGCGCGCAGGGTCTCGTAAAGTAGCTTCGCCGCCCCGGCACGACTCAACATTCGATCCAAGGAGTCCTTTGCTTCGAACGCAACGCGCTGCGACTCGGCCAGAGCTTCCGCGAGTCCCTTGTCGCCAACCAGATCGAGCTTGGTCCGAAGCTTAAGGAGTTCGCGATCCTGCTCATCGCACTGATCGCGGATTTTCTTCAATGCGGACGCCGAGGTGTCCAAGATTGCTTTCGCCGATTCAGGATCCGCGTTTCCAAGACTCAGCTCTACCACCTTCAGCCTATCGAGCGCGCTTGTCGCATTGGCTTCGGCGGTTGCAAGAGACTTAGCCAGCTCGTCGTCACTGGAGCGCTTACGCTCGCCTTCGAGCCGTTCCACCGCCAGTGCGTGGTCCTTTATTGCCTGTTCGAGCAACGCTGTGTTTGCAGCATGATCTTCGCGGCACTTGGCATGGTGCTCCTGCACCTGGGCATACACTGCATTCGCTTCCTGCAGTGCCTTCCTTGCGTCGGTCGCAGCCTTTCCCGCCAGCTCAAGCAACGTCTTCGCGTCCTCTGAATTCGCCGGCAGCGCGACATCCGAAGTCCGTTTGGCCCGATATGCCAGAACTCTTGCCTTCGCAATCTCCATGCGCTTCTCAAGCTCTTCGCGGGTCAAGTCGCGGAGGTGTTCCTTGGCGATGCGGTCGCGATCCGCCACCGTGCGCTTCGCATCCAGAAGAGCAGCCCACGCGGTTTCGGCCTCCTCCGGGCTTGCGACTCCGGCCTTCGCGCACGCCTTCGCCAGTACGCTCTCCGCATCGCTTACCGATTGCCGCTGGACCTCGGCGCTCGCGCCCGGTTCAACGCGCAATTCAACGGTATTGGCAATAACTGCAGAGACGCTTTCGGCAACCGGCACTACCCGCTCCTCGCCTGCCTTGAGCGTCCGTGGATCGCCATTGATGGCTACTGACAAGGATTTCAGCGCCTTGATTGTGAGCTGCGGTGATGCGGCGTTAAGGATCCCCTGTGCCGTTTTCAGGTCAATCTCCGCGCTCCGAATGCTGGTCCGCAGCTTGTCCGTGACCTTCGTGGCAGCGACGACGGCACTTGCCGACGCCGCGGCGGTGTCTGCCTTTCTGACATGTTCCCGCCGCTCCTCCATTCGGACGAGCTCGAACTCTTCGTCGCGAAACTCATGGTCTGCGCGACGGGTCCCTTCTTCAGCATCGCGCTGGCTCGCCATTGTGCTGGCAGCGTCGCGCTTCACTCTTGCCAAGTTCAGGGTTTCCGACGCGGCTGCGAGTGTGGCAGTCGTTTTCTCGGTCTGCGCCGTCGTATTGTCGACTTTCAGGGACGCCGCCTTGACCAGACCGATCATTTCGTTTCGTTGCTGAACGGCGTTCTTCGCTGCCTGCATAGCCTGGTCAGCCAGTTTGTGCTCGGATTTTGAACGCTCCACGTTTTCGGCGAGCTTCGAGATCGCATCCCATGCAACCTGTGCCTTCTGCTGCGCCGCCTCCAGCCCGGCAAGACCGCGCCTCAGCGTCACGGTCGACCTTTCCAGTGTGGCGAATCGGCCAACATCCTCCTCGACCTCTTTCAACTGCGCGAGTAGCCCGCGCTCATTTTCGACAGCCTCCGTAGCGCGTGTCCGAGCCTGGCCAATAGGGTCTTCCTTCTCCCTGCCCGTGTCCGTGAAGCACCGGCTGTACTCCGAATAGGCAGCCTCGAAGAGCGCTTCCTCCTTCTCTCCGGATTTGACCTGGCCAGCCACCCGATCCAAAGCCTGCGACAGTGCCGGCTGGTTATGCAGCTCCGGCATATCAAGATTCCGCCCCTGCACGATTCTTAGCGCCTGCCAGAGAGCCGTATCGACATTTCCATCCAGAATCTGCCGCACCCTTTCGTGGGCTTCGCGCCCGACCAAACTCTCCGCCTTGGGGACGCGGATGGTGAGCCGAGTCTCCTTGTCCTTATGGAAGCGCTTGAAGTAGGTGAACTTGTACTCGCCAATTTCGACATCCGCTTCGACTTCGGAACCAACATCGCGGTTGACCGGCTTAGTGAGTCGAACTTCCTCCTTCCTGCTGTCGTCACGGTGGTCAAAGAGAACGTTGATCCCGAGCATCAGCGTCGATTTGCCGGCCTCGTTAGGCCCGTGAACGATCGTCACGCCCGTAGAGGCGAAATTCACTTCCGCCTCGGCGACGCCACAGAAGTTCTTCAACCGTATCCGATCGATTCTCACTCAGTCCTCCCAACCAAGCGAACTAACAGGGC
This sequence comes from Betaproteobacteria bacterium, assembly GCA_004298325.1. Lineage (GTDB taxonomy): Bacteria > Pseudomonadota > Gammaproteobacteria > Burkholderiales > SG8-39 > 2-02-FULL-66-14. Next base: position 42,641 of record SCUF01000017.1, read on the forward strand.
AAGCGCATCGGCGGCCTGTCCCCGCTCCGTTCCTTGACCCTGAGCCTGTGCGCGCAGCTTTTCGACCGCTGATGCCGCAAAGCCCGCAAGCGATAGATCGTTGAAATCCGCGGCCTCGGGCATCACGACCAACTCGGAACGGCTACCCGAGTGAACCACAGCGGCGAAGAGATCTGTGGCGTGTTCCTCGATCTCCTCAAGACGGGCGTGCGCCTGAATGCCGAGCGTGCCGACGAGACCTAGTTTGAGAATCGTTCTTTCCTTGTCCGGCATCGCATCGAGGTGCCGGGACAGTGCTTCGACATCCTCGGCGTTTGAGATCTGCGCCTCGTGCACTTGAAAGCGCCAGAGCCCGTTCGGGCACGGAGTAGCGGTCACACCCTCGGTGCTCAGTTCCACAATCGCGACCTTACCGGGGTCAACCTCATCGAAGTCATACGCCTCATGAGTTCCCGAATAGAAGATCCGCCCGGTGGTGCCAACGGACGTGTACGAATGACGATCACCCAGAGCAAGGTACTGGTAGCGGCCCTGCTGAAGGGCCTGCTCAGCCTCGGCGACCCGAATCACTGCGGGGTTGTCCCGATCCGGAGACAGCTGATCGACGGCACCGTGGCCCACCATCACGCGAAGAACACCCGGCGCCGGCTCCAGGCCTGATGCCGCGGCGGCCACGAGATCCGTCAACGGCCTCTTGGAAGTCCAAGGCGCGCCAACCACCTCGATTCCCGGCCGGACTTCCCAGGGATTCCCGGAAACGTCCAGCACATGCACATGCGCTGGCTTGCGATCGCGCCAAGCCTTGCTGCCGTACACGCTACCTGCGTCGAGAGGGTCGTGATTCGCCGGGAGAAGGTAGATTGGCATCGGGATGCCGGCCATCGCCTCGCATGCCTTGAGAACCGTTCGCCGATCGACCTGGTTGGATTCGAAGATGTCCCCCGCGACGACAATGAATTCGCATTCCGCTTCCTCGGCGATGCGCCCCAAATTGCGGATGCCTTCAAAACGCGCTGCAGCCCAGCGAGCTTGGGAATCTGCATTCAAGAACTGGCGCGTTACCCCGAGCTGCCAATCGCTTGTGTGCAAGAAACGAGTACGCATGATTGGCGCCACTTTCTTCAAGATAAGGAAATCACATCACGAAAAGCGCTTGCATGGCTCCGGTTAACAGGCGCCAAGCGTGTTCGACCTTACACCTCTCGGGCAGCACATTCATTTTGCAGATTGTAGTGGCTCACAGGGTGAGCTACCTTTCTCGGCAACGCAATGAGATCCCTTAGGACTCTTCAAAGATCCGCAATCCGAGCAAGATGGGCCGCAACGAGCCCTGCCCCTACGGATCTGGGAAAAAGTTCAAACAGTGTCACGGTCGCGCGGACCGGTTGCACTGAACCCCGGACCAAGGTCCGCCGCTCTGACGCCCGCCACCCTGTTGCTGGACTTTGCCGGAGCGCTTCACCCGGCATTGACGAGAAGCGCCGGGAATCCACGATTGGAAAGAGTCTTATCCACGGTCGCGCGGGCGGCGCCTATCACGCACGCAACGCGCGGCGGTGGGTAAGCTGTCCGGCCCAGCCTTTGTCAGGCGAGATCGTTAGCACTGCTGACATGCCCCTTGCTTCGATGTTTGTCCCCTGCAGTACGAACAACCAGCGAGAGTTGGCGCGCACCTTCTGACTTCTGAGGAACTTGTGCAATGGCACGTTGGTCACAGCCGTAGCCGCGCAATCCACTGCACGCAGTACGCGCAATATACCTTTGCCATCGTGCGGAAAATTGCCGGACATTGAACATTGTTCGACGCTGGCTGTGTCAGCCCGCTTGATGCCCGTAAACGCATCGGCCTATGCTCGCCAAAGCGAGCGCAAACGCCGGCCTCATCTCCTGAAAACCGGCAGCCGCAAGGCTCGGAGATACACGTAAGCCTGCAGTCAAAGTTCGCACAGCGCCCAGCCAATACGTTGCTGCTGCAACCCTGCCGGCGTAACTGCGGCAGCACCTCTGCGCCAATCGCGTCGTCACTACCACGGCGCCAGCCGGTAGTGACGATGCGCACGATGCCCCAGCCATCAAGGAGTTATTGGTGGCTGGCGCAAGTGACGACCCCCAGTGACGGGCTCCCTGACCCGTCGTCAATCTGGACCGTGCAACGCGGTCCGTCCTCCTGTCCGCTCCCTGCGGGCTCACTGTAAGACCGCGCTGAAGAAGCGCCCCTCCGAGCCCTGGGTCAACGGCTCAGATCGATGAATCGGCTTCCCACAGGAAGCGCCATCGACGCCAATGCCGCGTGCCGCGGCGGCAAGCAGCAAAGAAACGGCACGAAACGGGAGTGGTGTCCCGAGTCCCTTGTAGATCCCGATACGCCAAGCGTTCGGGACGGACAGAAACACTAACCGGACAGGTTACACACACCAGCAGCAGCGTAAAGGGCAGAAGGAAAGGGGCAACAAAGGGAGAAAG
>SCUF01000128.1 GCA_004298325.1 Betaproteobacteria bacterium
CGCGATCTACGCCGCCGTCAACGCCAGGATCCCGGAGGTGTGCGCCGTGTTCCTGCCGCCCGGCGGCTGCGGCTTCTACGAGGCCGTGGTGCAGGTGAAGAACACGCGCCCGGGAATCGCGCAGGACGTGATCCGCGCAACCTTCAACGCCTTCAGGTCGCTGCAGCGGGTCGTGGTGGTGGATACGGACGTGGACATCTTCGACGCGGTCGACGTGGACTGGGCGATCACCACGCGCTTCAACGCCGATACAGGCCTGCTGGTGCTGCCGAACGAAGAAGGCCACATCCTCAATCCGGTGGTGAAGACGAACCCGGACGGCAAGGGCGGCACCGTGACCAAGATCGGTCTTGACGCGCTCGTGCCCTATCACGAGGCCCGGGAGAAATTCGAGCGCGTGGAGTTCAAGCGCGTCGACCTGGCGAAATACGACATTCGCGGCAAGTCCGGCCGCTGACGCACCGGACGCCGCCTGAATGCGCCGTCAGGCGTTCGCCGGACGGACCTGCGCCGCGAGCACGTCCGCCACGGCGGCGGTGAGCTTCTTCGCGTAGTCGAGGTGCAGGAATTCATTGGGGCCGTGCGCGTTCGCGTGCGGGCCGAGCACCCCGGTGATGAGGAACTGCGCGCGCGGGAACTTCGCCCCGAGCATCGCCATGAAGGGAATCGTGCCGCCCTCGCCCATCCACATCGCCGGCTTGCCCCAGTGCTTGAGCGATGCGGCGTCCAGCGCCTGATCGAGCCAGGGTTGCGTCTGCGGCGCGTGCCAGCCGGTCGCCGCGTGTCCGGCCTCGAATCTGACGCGCGCGCCGCAGGGCGGGTCGGATTCGAGCAGCGACTTCAACCGCGCGGCCGCCCGGTCGCCGTCTACAGTAGGCGGGATCCGCAGCGAGAGCGCGAGCGCGGTTTTCGGGCGCAGCACATTGCCTGCGTTGGCCGGAAGCGGCAGACCGTCCGCGCCCGTCACCGAGAGCGCCGGACGCCAGGTGCGGTTGAGCACCAGCGCCTCCAGCTTTTCGGCCATCGGCTTCATGCCGGGGACGAACGGGAAGCGGGCGTGGATTTCCGCGCCCAGCACCCCGGCCACGCTGCGCGCCTGCGCCACGCGCTCGGGCGGAATCGTGGTTTGGAACGCCGCGTCGCGCACCGCACCGGTGGCCGCGTCGTCGATGCGCTCGAGCAGCGCACGCGCGATGCGGAAGCTCGAAGCGACCACGCCGCTCGCGTCGCCCGAGTGCACGCCTTCCGTGAGAACCTCCACCGTGAGGACGCCGTTCACGAGGCCGCGGAGCGAGGTCGTCCCCCAGAGCTGTTCGTAGTTGCCGCAGCCCGAGTCGAGGCCCACCACCAGCGCCGGCTCCCCGATCCGCGGCGCGAGCGCTTCCAGGTACGCCGGCAGGTCGTAGCTGCCGCTCTCCTCGCAGCACTCGATCAGGATCACGCAGCGCGCGTGCGCCCGGTGCTCCTCGTGCAACGCGCGCAGCGCCGCGATCGAGGCAAACACCGCGTAGCCGTCGTCCGCGCCGCCGCGGCCGTAGAGCTTGCCGTCGCGCACCACCGGCGTCCACGGCCCGAGTCCCTCGGCCCAGCCGGTCATCTCCGGCTGCTTGTCGAGGTGGCCGTAGAGCAGCACCGTCCCCGAGCTCTCGGCGCCCTGGCTTGCGGGCACCTCGATGAAAAGCACCGGCGTGCGTCCCTGCAGGCGCACCACTTCGAGCTGCATGCCCGGGATGGCGTGCCTGCGGCACCAGTCCGCGGCGAGCGCCACGACCGCGTCGATGTGGCCGTTCGCCGCCCACGCCGGGTCGAAGTGCGGCGACTTCGCGGGAACGCGGACGTAGTCGATGAGGGTGGGGACGATGGATGCGTCCCAGAATTGCGAGGTCGAGGTCATGCGGGGATTATAGGTTCAGGTACGCGATAATCGCGGCGGCCGGAAGCAGAGACGGGACCTTCAAAGTGCAGAACAGCAAGTTCGAGACGGGGCCGGATGCGGCCGCGATCGCGCGACACACGCCGATGATGCATGGGCGTAAAGCCCGCGAGTTCATTGGGTTTCCGGGCGCGCTGTCCGGCGACCTATACTGAAACCTACACCGCCTTGGAGCCGGTATAGACCCACGGTAAGACGGGGCGTTCATGAATCCGGCCTGCCCGTCTAAAAATGCGTCATGTCTGAATCGTTCCGCCGAAACGGCCCCAAGATCGGCCGTAACGACCCATGCATCTGCGGCAGCGGTCGGAAGTTCAAGCATTGCCACGGCGGGCCGCAGTATGAGTTGCCGAATCTTGTAGCTGCCGCGAACCTTGAGCAACGTATCATCGCCGAGGGCAAGCGGCTGTTCGAGCGCCACAAGGTCCGCGAATTGCAGCGACAGAAGCAGCAGGGTTTAGGGCGTCCCATAATTTCCATCGAGCACAGGGGCTACCGCTTCGTGGCCGTTGGCAATCGATTGCACTATGGAAAATGGCAAACCTTTCCCGACTTTCTCCACAACTACATCAAAGCTACAGTTGGCAGCGATTGGGGAAATGCGGAAATTGCAAAGCCGCTAGCGGAACGCCATCCACTACTGCAGTGGTACGACAAGGTCTGTCACTTGCAGATGGCGCATGCTGGAAACCCAGGCGAGTTGTTCAGCACCCCAGTGACGGGCGCTGTGTCGGCATATAACAGGCTGGCCTACAACCTGTATCTGATCGCGCACAATGGCAAAGACATTCAAACACGGCTACTTGCCCGCTTAAGGAACAAGGGCAACTTTCAAGGCGCGTATTACGAAACACAAGTCGCTGCTTGGCTGATAAGAGCGGGATTTGAGCTTGAGTTCGAGGACGAACAAGACACCTCCAGCAGCCACTGCGAGTTCACTGCGACCTACGTGCCAACTGGCGAGAAGTATTCCGTTGAGGCGAAATCGCGCGAGACGCGACCAGGAGGATCTGCGCGGACGCCTGTCGGCACACAGTTACGCAAGGCGCTGGAGAAGAAAGCAGACCACGAGCGGCTTGTCTTCATTGATCTCAACAAAGCCCTACACACTCAACAGGCCGCATTCAGAGCAGCGGATCGCGCAGAGCGCATCATTAAACAGTCCGAGAAAACTATGCAGGTCCACGGTGCGCCGGCGCCGCCAGCTTATGTCTGCATTACCAACATGAACGATCAGCATGCGCTGGATGGGTCGGCTATCGCCACCATGGTCAATCTCTGTGGGTTCAAGCTTCCTGATTTCATGGGCGAGTATGGATCCCTCCGGGAAGCGGCACGGGCGCGGGAACGGCACCTGCCTATGCACCGGCTATTGAAGTCGATTGAAGACCACAGCGAAATTCCTCAAACCTTCGGAGGCGAATTGCCCTCAGAAGTGTTCTCCACTACACCGATTCCGCGCTTGAAGGTCGGTAATCGCTATCGCGTGCCTGGTCCGGATGTTACGGAAGTCGAAGCAGAACTCGTTCAGGCCGTCGTCGCGGACAAGAAAGCTCACGCCATATTGCGTGACCCGAAGACCGGAAAGGACTGGATCGGCACGTTCGAAATGACCGCAGAAGAACTTGCCGATTACACCCGACATCCCGACACGTATTTCGGCGTCTATCACCGGCAAGGCAGAAACGCTGAGACAACCATGGACCTGTACGACTTCTTCGCAGAAGCGCACGAGAGCACTCCCAAGGATAGGCTCATCGCCCTATTGCCCAACTATCCTGATCAGGAGGAACTGACGCGACTCAGCCGGAAGGAGTTGGTGGAGATTGTCGCGGAACGGTATACCTATGGAGCATTAGCCAGCGGCGCTAGACCCAAGACACGAGAGGAACTCCGTGCCGAGCGGCTTGGCCACGGACGCGCCCCTGCCCAAACTGCAGAAGCAAAGGCGCCCGCAGAATGCGACGATCCACAAACTCATTGATCCAAGCTGTCCGGCGGCTCGTCGGTCCTGTCTGGTGCTTTCGCATAACGAACTCTCCTCCGCCGCTCCACTGCATCGAGCCCGTTCAACTCGACGAGCGGCCGAGAATGCAACCACTGCATGACTTCACGTCGGAGCCAGCCGATCGAGAACTCGCTGCCGAGCTGTCGCGGTCGCGGGAACGATGGGTCCCGCCGCATCAAATCGTAGATCGACTGGCGGGATCGTCTTCCCAGCAGCACCAGCAGCGCGCTGAAGGTCAGCACCTCCGATTCGCGACCACCGCCGTTCGCGGGCGCGTTCAGGCGTATGCGCATGCCCGCCGATCCGGGTTCACGTTGATGCGGCGTGTCAGCACTGCTAACAGCCTCGTCGTTCGAGTTCGCTTGCCGCCGTCAGAATCCGTTATCGGCCGAGATAAACCGATGCGACGCTTTCGCGACCGTGACCGAGCTCGTGGCTGATGGTGAAGCGAGCCCGGCGATCTATGGCTTGCTGCTCGTACGTGAGCTGCTTTCTGGTCGGCCCGCCCTGCGCCGGACATTCCCAGCCGGTCAGCTCCCGGTAGCGCTGCTGCGCATACTGATGACGGTGACCGTGAACATGATGGATGCCGGCGGCCGAGCACTGCGCCTTGAACCGCTGCAACTGCTGCACGTAATTGCATCCATTCGGAATAAGACTGCCGGTGACGGCGAGCCGCGTTGCTTCGTCGAGCACCTTCCGCTGCTCGACGGTGCGGATCGGGATCTCGCGCTCCCGGCCGCCTTTGGTCCAGCTCGCCTTGAGCGCGAGCCGGTCGCCGCGGTCCGCCCACTCTGGTCGAATCTTGATCGACTCTTCCCGCCGCAGCCCGAACGCGGCCTGCAGCCGTAACGACATCCGTGTCCACGGATCGGTGAGCCGGTCGAGGTCGCCGGTAGACAAAACACGCGAGCGATCGACGTTGGTCACGTAGTTCCGCTGCGGGATGCCGTAGAAGTCGTTCGCCCGCGCGAGCACATTCTGCTTAGCGACCTTCTCAGCCCACCACCGCAGCTCGGTCATCCGATTTTTGATCGTGCCGGCGGAAAGCGATTCCGCCTTCCAGCGCTCGACCAGCGCCTGCACATGCTTGGGCTTGAGACTTGAAGCACGCATATGCTCGAAGCCCTTCTCGTGCAATTGGTTGGCGATCATGGTCAGGATGCGCTCGCGCGCGTACTGCGTGGAAAAGCTGCCGTCGCGGTTGCGCTGGCAGAGCTGCTTCAATTCGAAGTTCAGGTCTCTCATCGTATCCTCGTCTGTCGTTTGTCCGTTGGTCCTGGTGCGTGCTGCATGTCCGGTTAGTGTTTCTGTCCGTCTCGCCTGCCTTGGCAGGACGAGCACTGCGAGGGACCCGGGACACCACTCCCGTTTTGTGCCGTCTTGTAGCTGCTTGCCTGCCCGGCACGGGCATTGGCGTCGACGAATGCTTCCGGTGAGAAGCCATTCATCGAATCGAGCCATTGACCCGAGGCTCAGGGGTGCGCGGGTTGCGCGCGAGGTCGAACGACGCCCGTCAGGGAACGGGCAGATGGACGAACCGCGTTGCGCGGTTGTGACGGTGCGATGCGCCAGAAGGGCTCATCACGAGGGGTCGTCATTTGCGCCAGCAGGCTTTAACTCGATGATTGCTGAGGCGAAGGACGCGTCGTCACTAGCAGCAAGCCGCCAGTGACGACGCCGGCTGGCGCAGCCACGGGTTGCCGCAGGAGTGCGGACCAATGTTGGCGCAGGGTTCGCGGCGGATGAGGCCGTCGCGGTGTGCTGGCAGGAGTCTGCCCAAGAGCCTTACGCATGGACGCGCAGTTGGCGCACCAAGCGTTCAGCAGGGGAAGCGGTACAGACTGAGAACGGAGAGAAAGTCCGTTCGCAGTTGACGCCGATGCAAACGGACTTCCGCTTGCTGGCGCGACTTACGGACTGCGGCAGGAACGCAACCTATTGCGTCATACGCATTGCTGCGCGCCCAGAGGAGCGGCGGCTTACGGATACCTCCGAGCCTTGCGGCCACCGGCTTTCAGGAGATGAGGCCGGTTTCGGCGCTCTTGCGAGCGAAGGGCGATGCGTAACGAGCATCAAGCGGGCTGACACAGCCAACGAAATTCAATTCAGTCCGGCAAAGTCCAACGACATTTTTATCGCGGCGTGTGGTGCCGGGCGAGATAGCCATATAACGGACTAGGCTTTCTCGCGGTTGACGATGTGACTGTCGGATCACGATTAAAGTTCCCGTCCATCCGCACTCGAGCGCCACGCACCGGCTGTTAGCACTCCTAACGGCTCCGGCCACGTCGTATGCGCGGCAGCCATTTTCGGCCCACGTCGCCTTGCGCTCTGTTGTCGCCTGTGACAACATACGCAAAGGGCCAATCCATCACAAGAATGACTCGCCGAATGGCAACGATCGCATCATGCAATTGAAGGAGGTGCAGCGATGAAAGCCCAACAGTTCGAAGTCGTCCGCGGAAGTGGCAACGTGTATCGGGATCTCCGCAAGGACAACCCCGACGTGCGGCAGTTCAAGGCGATTCTGGCCACCGAGATCGTCAAGACACTTGATCGCGAAGGACTTACTGTTCGTAGAGCTCAGACCCGCACCGGGATTGCGGCAGCGGATTTTTCCCGGATTCGAAACGCTGATCTGGGTCGCTTCACGGTTGACCGGCTGATGTCGATTATCCATCGGCTGGGTTCGCGCGTCGAGATAGCGGTGAAAGTAAGGCGATCCCCTGCAACCGAGCAAGCATCATTGACCTGAATTGGGACGCACCGATACCCGGCCATAGCTGCGATTTGCTCACTGCGGCACGTGTGAAGGAAGGAAACAAATGCCTGAAGAGACATTGGAATACAGGGCCGAAAACGTTGACGGCGTTGTAGACCAACTTTTCAGCGGTCGGCTGTCTATCGCAGACGCGTTAGTGCAGTTGCGAAAGCGGTTGCTTGACCTATCCTCCCGCAACAGGTTGTTGGCCTATCGGCACCCGCGAGCTCGTTGTGTCCAGTTTGTCGATAACCCCGATCTGAATCTGCTCTACGAGCGTCTGTTCGACAACGGCGCAAATGTTCGGCTAAAACCGGTTCCAGAGCCCGAACCACTCAGCTATCAGGGCGTTAGAAAGCCGGAGGCGCGCGCCTACGCGGAAATCGTCCACCTGAAAACCGCGTATGAGCTGGCTGCTCCGAACGTCAACAATAACAGCCACCGACGAACTCCGGCACTGCAGACCCTTTTCTACCCGGCCGACCTAGACAAGCTGCTTCGTCGCGTTTCCACGGAAGCGCGCACTGTAATCGAGGAGACAGGCACGAACATGCTGTATCTCATGTTCGGTTTCCTTGGTTTCTATGATTCGGACGATTCCGACCGTGAGCTGCTCGCACCACTGCTGGCGGTCCCCGTCGCTCTGACTCGCGGCCCAATTGATCCCGATACCCGGGCATACCAGTACACGCTGGCCTACACCGGTGAGGACGTTGCAGAAAACCATACCCTTCGGGAAAAACTGAAGCAGGATTTCCGATTGAACTTGCCCGAGATGCAGGAGGAGGACGCACCTGAAGACTATTTCCAGAAAATCGCCCAAGCCGTTCGCACCAAGAATCGGTGGAAAGTCCGGCGCCAGCTGACGCTGGGATTTCTGTCATTTGGCAAGCTCGCCATCTGGGCGGACCTTGACCCGAGGCGATGGACAAGTCTGCTGGAACATCCCCTCCTGAAACAGGTATTTGAAGGTGGCGGTGCGGCACAGGAAGGGGCACTGCATGCCGAAGACTACGCGATTGACGCTCACGAACAAGCCAACCTGCCAATCATTTACGACGCGGACTCCTCCCAGCACAGTGCAATCATTGATGGGCTGTCTGGAAAGAACATGGTCATCAATGGGCCGCCCGGAACGGGCAAGTCCCAGACCATTACAAACTTGATTGCATTGGCACTGAGCAAAGGAAAGAAGGTCCTGTTTGTATCCGAGAAGCTCGCTGCACTCGAAGTGGTAAAGCATCGGCTCGAAAAAGCGAATCTCGGAGACTTCTGCCTAGAACTGCACAGCCACAAGACGCAAAAGAAGCGTCTACTTGCCGACATCCAGACGCGCATCGATACGCGCTTCAACCGCCCCAGCATTACCATCGGCGAGCGCGTCGAGACCTTGGTCGACAAGAAGAGGCAGTTGAACCGCTATGCGGAACTGCTTGGCAGCCGTCTGGGCAACGAACTGGGCTTCACCATCTTCGAAGTGCTGTGGGCCGCAGAGTGCAAACGCCAAGCTCTCAATGATCATGCAAGACACTGTGTCGCGATAAATCTTCGTAGCGCCCCCGGATGGACGTTCGAATCAATGGACCGCAACCAAAGCAAGGTCGAGGCGCTGGCGAACCTGCACAAGGCGATTGGCGCGTACGGTCCTGACCATTCCTGGTGGGGATTCCAACCACATATCCTGAATCCTGGGGACGACCTTGATATCTCCAAGACTGTCGAGGCTGCGCTCACTGAAGCAACAAAGCTCGTTGACGATAGCGCAGAATTCGGCAAACTCCTCGGTTCGCAGGAGAAGGCATCCGTCGAGTTGCTTGCCGGCATGGCGACTCTCCTGGAGCAAGTTCCACCTCTTCCTGCCAAGCTGAACGCCACCCTTCTGCCGCGGCTGTTCACCGCAGAGGACAACATGGGCGGGCACAGCCGTGAAGTGCTGGCGCAACTGACGCGAGCGCTTGGAAACGTCCGTAGCCTTGTTACGCAGGCCCGCGAATCGCTCATAGACGCGTCGAGCACCGACATGGCAGAAGTGGAGCGCCTTCAAGGTAAGGCGGATTCCCTGCTCTCAGCCGATGCACTGAATATGCCCCTGGCTGAGCTTGCCGGATCAGCTTCGTATCTTACCAATTGCATCCATCAACTCGAACAAACGCTTGGACTCGTTTCCGCGCCATATAGTCGCCCACGGAGAAACGCCCTCGAAACCCTGCGGCACCGCTTGGGGCCGCTTCAGCACCTTCAGGTTCGCGCCACTCCCCTGCGAGACCTCGATGCCTCGCAAGGCACCGTATTGGCCTGCCATGCAAAGCTTCTGGAGTCGCTTCATCGCGTTATTGCGTTTTCTAAGCGGTTCCAGCTTCAGTTCGACGGCTCGGCAGCTTCTGTACAACGCCTGGCGGATATCCATGTATTCGACGGAGTATTACCGCACATTCGGGTTGATGCGACATTGGTGAATGCTGCCGTGGATCATGCCAACGGCGATTTCTCGCACCTATCTCTAATCACTGGCCGCGAGGGGCTTGCCGCCCTTGAACAGCTTCTGCCGACCCTAAGAGCCGCTCTCAATGAGATAGTCGTTACTTCCCGAAAAGCAGGTCTGAAGCTTGACGACGCGAACCTCGAAGATGTCACCCAGTTCGGAGTACTCGTCCAGATAGCGCGGCAGGCGCCGATTCCGCTGCTGGAGCACAGACACGGGAAGGTTTCACATCACCAGCTGCTGGAGATTGCCGTTAAAGCCGAGCAGGCGAGAAACGCGGAATGCTTAGCCCGAGCAAGCCTTGAACAGGTTTTCTATCTGGATGACATCCCGGAGCCCGAAGCGATCAAGGCAGCTATCCGGGAATTTCGGGGTGGCGACGGTTTCTTCAAGTTTCTCTCAAAGGACTGGCGCATTGCGAAGCGCCTGCACAAGGGGCTCTCCAAGGACAAGCGTCGGAAACGTGCGCAGGAATGCGAACAGGAACTGCTGGCACTCGTTACGTGGGTAGAACAACGACAGAAGTTTGAATCAAACCCAGACTTTCGTGTTGCGCTGGGCACGCTGTTCAACGGCTTGGATACAGATTTCAACAAGGTCAGATCACTGTGTGGTTGGTACTCGGCAAGCCACGCGCACCTCTCCGCCCATATTGGCATGGTCGAGCGCGTCGATCTTAGAACGCTGGACATACAACTAGTAGATCATCTTGCCGGAAGAGCACAATCCCTTCTGCGGGCTGTCACTACACTGCAGACAATCCAGCAGACGCTTGCGGGAATTTTGGGGGCTCAGTCCGACGCTGCGACAAACTGTGCGATGCGCAGCCTGCCAGCGACGTTCTCTGCTACAGAGGACGTAATCGGCCGGATCCGGACCGATCTGGAATTCTTTGGTGCCTGCGTCTCACCCGATGTCCCGTTTCGCAGAGCGGCACAACTGTTGCAGGCAACGTTCGAGCTTCAGAACATACGCCCGGATATCCATGAACTGGTGAACGGCCGACGGTCTCTGGCTGAGGCCGGCGGCACGCCGCTCGCCGGGCTTGGCAACCATGCAGAAACGCTTTGGCCCACTTACCTGGACATCGTTCGGGACACCTGCAATGCCGTGCAAAACCTGGTGGGGTTCCTAAAGGATTACATCGAACCATCGGGCACCCCTGATCTGGGTGAGCGGTTGCTCGATTCACGCCTGAAACTCGATGCCGCATGGCAGGCGCTGGCCCCCGCGACGAGCGCGAATGACGTCAGTGCATGGAAGGACTACCTCGCCCGCGCGACCCTGACGGCAAACACCGCCAGTGCGTTGAGCAACTTCCTTACGCCTCTCGTGAAGACGGGCTGTGTGACCTCCACGGCTATCGCCGCGCTTCACGCGCGCCGGGATGCAATTGAAATCCTGACACGACTAGAAAACGATACGGCAATCCGCCAGATTGCGGGTGATGTCTTTGAGGGCGAGCGCACTGACCTTGACGTACTGGCCCAGACCCACGAATGGGGCTCACAAATAACGCGGCTGGGTATGCGGCGGCACGCTCCGTTGCGGGCGATATTGCTCGACACGCGCGCGCCTGAGAATCTCGAAACGGCCTCCGCTCTGCTCCGTCGCGTCGTGGCAGAGGCGGATACGGTCAGGAAACTGCTGGAGCAGTTGACCTCGTATGGAGCTTTCGACTGGGACCAATGGCAGGCAGCAGCCCGCCCGGACTCGGGCGAGGACTACCCCTCGGATATGAAAGCGCGGCTGGAATTCGCCTACGAAAATGTTGGGACCGTATTTACGTGGTCCAAGTATCTTGACGCCAAGCACAGCTGCGAAACACTTGACCTGCATCCCCTAATCACCGTTCTCGAAAACGGGGAAGTCCCCCCGGAAAAGCTAGCTCTTGCCTTCGAGTTCGTGACCTACCAATCCATGGGCAAGGCGATATTCCGCCTTTATCCGGAGCTTTCGCGGTTCTCCGGCACAGGCCACGAGCAGTTAAGGGAGGAGTTTGCCCGCCTCGACAACGAAATCATCCAGGCAAACGGGCGCGAGTTCGGGTATCAAATCGACAAAGCAAAGAGGATTCCAACCGGTGCAGCCGGCGCACGCGCTGGCGACTACACCGAAATGAATCTCCTGCATCGAGAGCTGAACAAGCAGCGCCGGCATATTCCGATTCGCCAGTTGCTCAAACGCGCAGGCCGGACAATCCAAGAACTCAAACCCTGCTTCATGATGGGTCCGCTTTCGGTTGCCCAATACCTGGAACCGGAAGTCCTGAAGTTTGACCTTGTCGTGATGGACGAAGCGTCGCAGTTGCGACCGGAGGAAGCCCTGGGGGCGGTTGCTCGGGGTACGCAGCTCATTGTGGTCGGGGACCCGAAACAGCTGCCGCCTACCAGCTTCTTTGACCGGCTAATGGACGGCGGCGAGGACGAGGAGTCGGACGATACGCCTACAGTCATTGCCGGCATGGATAGCATCCTCGATATTTGTCAGCAGTTATTCCATCCGGTTAGGACGCTGCGTTGGCATTACCGTTCCCGCCACGAATCGCTGATTGCGTTCTCTAATCATCACTTCTACAAGAATCTCATCGTTTTCCCCTCCCCTTACACGAAAGGCGCTCGCCTCGGGGTGCGTTACCGCTACATTCGTCAAGGCATCTACAAAGACCGGCAAAACCTCCCCGAAGCGCACCGCGTTGTAGACGCCGTACTGGACCATATGCTGCGACGCTCGGAGGAGTCTTTGGGTGTGGTAACACTGAATCAGACGCAGCGCGAACTGATTGAAGACCTTCTGGACAAGCGCCTTCGGAATTTCGACGAGGGCCAGAAGTTCCTGACCGACCAAGAGCAACACGGTTGGCCGTTTTTTGTGAAGAACCTCGAAAATGTCCAAGGCGACGAACGCGACGTTATATTCATATCAACCACGTTCGGCAAAGCGGCCGGTACCGACAAGGTACGCCAGAATTTTGGTCCAATCAGCCGACCAGACGGTTGGCGCCGGTTGAACGTGCTCTTCACGCGCGCCCGCCTGCGGGTTGAACTTTTTACGTCCATGTTGGCCGAGGATATCGTCTTGGAGGACAAAACTCCGCTGGGCACGAAAGCTCTTCGGGAATATCTTGATTTCGCACGCAGTGGCGTCCTCACTACGACTGACGAAACTGACCGAGAGCCTGACAGCAACTTTGAGGTAGCCGTTGCCAATGTGATTCGCTCGCATGACTTTGAGGTCAAGCCTCAGCACGGGGTGGCGGGCTTTTATCTGGACATGGTCGTGCGCAATCCGGATAGGCGCGGGGACTTCATCGCGGCCATCGAATGCGACGGTGCCACTTACCACAGTAGCGTATCGGCCCGCGACCGTGACCGGATTCGGCAGACCATTCTCGAAAGTCTGGGCTGGCGAAACAAGATTTACCGCATTTGGTCGACAGACTGGTTTTTCGATCCGCGGCGCGAGACCGCGAAACTACTTGCCTTCCTAGATAAACGACGCGCGGCAAGCCGTACCGAGATGGAGTCGCTTCCCGCAGAGGAAGAGTTCGAAGTAACGGAGCCCGAACCCGACTTTGTATCGGCAGCGGAGACTGAACAGGGCGCCCTTCCGCTGGAACCGCGCGAATTCACGGTTGGTGGGTCAGATGATGCTTTCGTTGAGATAGGTGACCGGGTGACCTACAGCACAGTAGATTCGACACAGGGCAAACACACCGTTCAAATCGTTGACAGCGCGAGCAATCCGAGAATGGGCATCATTAACGAAAACACGCCCGTCGCAGTTGCTCTTCTCGGCCATAGTGTCGGGGAAGAGTGCATCCTGGAGACGCCGGGCGGTGCGCAATCCAAGCTGCGAGTGCTGAAGATTGAGAGAGGTGACAATTAGTGCCACCTGCCCGTTCAATCGGCCAACTACTGAGGCTATTGCGGCGAGGAAATGCGTGCAGAACAAAACCGTTAAGTACGGCTCCAACGGGAAACTTGCCAAGGAACGCCGCGCGGAGCTGAGCTGAAACGACCAATGCTGCTTAATAACGAACACAACGAGGAGGACCTTCGATGGCCACCGGAAAATTACTGAGGCAACTGATCAAGACCGGCGTCGAAGGCAACACGGATGCCTTTCGCGCCGCTTCAGAGGAGGTGATTCGAGAGGAGCGCGCGAAGCAGCATCACCTGCTTGCCAACGATCTGGAACGCCTGCTTTATGGCCGGCCGAGAGACTTTGCGCATTCACCCTCCCGGCCCATGGACAAGGCGCCGGTCGATCGTGAACGCAACCTCTCCCTGCTCGATCTGCGGGAGCCGGTCCGGCGGCTGGATGATGCAGTGCTCTCCGACGAAACGCGGTCCGCCGTCGAGGAAGTCCTGCAGGAACACCACCACATCGAACGGCTTGCAAGCTACGGCCTGCGCGCGGCTGACCGGCTGCTCTTCTATGGGCCGCCTGGCTGCGGCAAGACGCTCACCGCGGAGGTCATCGCTTCGGAGCTGGGGCTACCGCTCGCGGTAGTGCGGGTGGATGCCGTGGTGTCGTCCTACCTCGGCGAAACCGCCGCCAACCTGCGCAAGGTGTTCGATTTTGCCGCCTCCAACGCGGCCGTGGTGCTTTTCGACGAGTTCGACGCCTTGGCCAAGGAGCGCGCTGATGAGGCGGACCACGGCGAGCTCAGGCGGGTCGTCAACGCTGTGTTGCAGATGATGGATGCCTACCTCGGTCGCAGCGTGCTGATCGCGGCAACGAACCACGAGACGATGCTGGACCTTGCCGTCTGGCGGCGTTTCGAGGAGGTGTTGCTGTTCGAGCCGCCGAATCTCGAGCAACTGCGCCGCCTGCTGGCCCTGAAACTGCGCGGCGTGCGCCGCGAGTTCGAAGTGGAGGACGAGACCGTTACCGCGCTCTTCAAGGGGATGACCCATGCCGATGTGGAGCGGGTGCTGCGCCGGGCAATCAAGGATATGGTGCTCGCGGGGAAGGAGTTCTTGACCTTGGGGCACATCGAGACGGCTGCCCGCCGGGAGCGGCCGCGCCAGGTCCGACAACGCGGGAAGTAACCCGTGCCAGAGACCTACCCTCACCTGCCGCTCGTCCGCGAGCAGCCGGTCAATCCACGCAGAGCGCGCCCGGCGCCGATCCGCGTGCCGGAGCCTCCCGATTGGCGTGCTTTCGGGGCGGGCCTGCGCCAACGCCTGCAGGCAGCCCGGGTGGCGGCCGCGCAAGATATTGGGGGCTTCGACGAGCGGCGCCTGATCAAGTTGGAAATGAGCACGCCTCTCGACCCCGCCGAGCTTCAAAAAATCTCGCGCGAAATCGAGATCGTCAGCCAGGAAGAAAAAGCGGTTGTCCTCGCCTTCGCGACCGAGGCCGGGCTGGCCGCATTCGAGGCCCGGCTGACCACGCTCGCCGAGGGTAGACAGCCAACGCATCGCCACGTTCTCTTCGCATTGAAGGGCTTCGACCGCTGGACGGAGCAGGATCGCCAAGGGTGGGCGCTCAAGCAGGAAGGGTGGCCGGATCAAAGCCCGTTTGCCCTCGATGTTGAGCTTTGGCCTGTTTCGAACCCAGGGGAGCGGGACAGGAGCTGGCAGGCCTTCGAGACGTGGCTGCTCGATCAGGGAATCGAGAAGCTCGATGCGGTCAAGCAAGCGCACTTATTGCTGTACCGCGTGCGGGTCAATCAGCAACAGGCTGAGTTGCTGTTGCGTCACCGTGACGTACGCCTCGTGGACCTCCCAGCGCGCTACGGTCTGGAGATCACCGCTCTACAAACGGACATCCAGAACCTTTCACCCGTGCCCGCTCCCCCGGCCAACGCTCCGGGCGTCGTCGTGCTCGATAGCGGCCTCGCGACAGGGCATCCGTTGCTGGCGCCCGCCGTGGGTGACGCGCAGAGTTTCATCGCGGGCCTTGGGCCGGACGACCAACATGGGCATGGTACCCATGTCGGCGGCATCGCACTTTATGGCGACGTGGATGAAACACTTCGCGCAGGTCAATTCGTGCCGGTATTGCGGCTGTTCAGCGGCCGCATCCTCGACGCCAACAATGCCAACGAATCGACGCTGATCGAGAACCAGGTGGAAACCGCAGTGCGTTACTTCCACCGGGAGTACGGGTGCCGCGTATTCAACCTGTCGTACGGCGACCGTCGCAAGCCGTATCTGGGGCGGCATGTGCGTGGCCTTGCAGTGACGCTGGATACCATCGCCCGCGAGCTGGGCGTGCTTTTTGTGGTGCCTACAGGCAATTTCGAAGGGACCGATGCCGCGCCGACCGACTGGCGAGGCGAATATCCTCGCTATCTGCTGCAACAAGAGGCGGCGCTGCTCGACCCCGCGTCGGCACTCAATGCGCTGACCGTCGGCAGCCTCGCACGCTGGGACGCGACATTCAATGCGCAACGTTACCAGGATGATGCTGCCGAGCAGCCGATCGCCCGTCACGACCAGCCATCGCCCTTCACTCGGTCGGGGCCGTCGGTGGGTGGAGCCATCAAGCCGGAACTGGTTGCCTACGGTGGCAACCACGCTGTGAATGCACAGGCTGCCAACCGGCCGATCGTGCGGCAAGGTCTCGGCGAGCTTTCGACATGCAAAGACTTCGCTGGCGGGCGCCTGCTTGCCGAGGAGGCAGGCACGAGTTTCGCCGCTCCGCATGTTGCGCACCTCGCCGCACGCATCCTCGCCGAACACCCGCAGACCGACCACAATTTGGTCCGGGCGCTGCTCGTCGCCCATGCGCGCTGGCCTGAACCCTGCGAGGTGCTGCTTGGGGAGAAGACCGAACGGCTGCGGGTTTGCGGGTACGGCAAGGTCGAGGAAGGCGCCCTCGATCGATCCAACGAGCAGGAAGTGACGCTGATAGCCGGCGACGCGATTCCAGACCGGCATCATCACTTCTACGAAGTTCCGTTGCCGGATTCGTTCATTGAGGGCCGGCAGCGAACGCGCGAGATATCGGTCGCGCTGGCACACAGCCCGATGGTTCGTACGACACGGGTCACGTACAAGAGCTGCGAAATGGAGTTCCGCCTCGTATGGGCGAACGATTTGGCGCGCGTGACCCAGATGTTCAACGCCGCGACCTCACGTGAGGAGTATCAGCGGCTGTCGGAGGCCAACGGCGCACGCGTGGGCGCTCGCAATCGCGGAGCCGGCACCGTGCAGGCGGATTGTTGGACGATAAGTCGGATCACAGCGCAACGGCGCGCACAGACGATTTTCGTCGTCGTCACGCGTATCGACGAGAACTGGGGCCGGGAACTTACATTGACCGAGGAGTCATACGCTCTGGCCGTCACGCTGCGAGACCGTGAGAACGCGGAAGCCCGGCTGTACACGCAGCTTCAGGCGCGGCTGCGGGCTCGGTTGCAGGCGCGCGCGCGGGTTTGAGCCCCCTTACCGGATTCAATCTAAGCACACGGCGCTCGAATTCAGCACGGCCAATCCTGGCCCCTGGGCTGGTGAGGAAGGCATCAAAAGATAGGGGGAATTATGCTGAACATGACTCCAAATGAAATGCTGACTTTGGGAATTGCTGCATACGCGGCAATCATCTCGACATTCGTATTCGGTTGGGATGCCTACAAATGGCTGAACCAAGGACCGAAGGTTAAGGGCTATGCGCAAACAGGAATGAAGGTGATGGGCGGTGCACAACCTGACCCAAAGACCTACGTTTCGATCACAGCGGTGAATCATGGGGACCGGGCGACCACGATAACTAACCTTGGCTTCCTGTACTACGAGTATTGGTGGAAAGCGTACGTCCGGCGCAATCGGCCAGATCAGGCTTTCATAATTCCTCAACCGTCTGAGGCTCAAAGACTGCCATACAGATTTGACTCCGGAGCGCAGTGGATTGGACTAGCCCCTCAAGACGAGGACGTTGACCAGATGATTCGCCAAGGATACTTATTCGCCGTGCTGTATTGCTCGACGGTAGGTAGTGGCATCCGGTTCCGGCTAAAACCAAAAGAGCATTCGACAGTCGAGCAAGCAAACGCCGCATAACCGTTTGAACACTTGAAGGCGCTGTATGAAAGCCAACAATTGGAAGCAAGCGGAGCGTCACCTCCGAGAAGCCACAAAAAGCGTAACTGAAAAACAAAAACAGGTTGCTGCCGTCGCCGGAATAACGATAGGTGAACGCACTCCAAGAATTGTCGCTGCAGCGAAGTTGCGTGCCGCGCTGACAGATGAACTTCACCTAGCTGAGGACCGACCAGTACAAGAGCACGCCCAGCCTGTTATTGAGCGGTTGTGGCCGGGCAAAACCACCCCGGCAATTGCAGGGTCAGATGGAGAGGCCGATGCGTGGATCGAGCATCTGTTCTTGTTAAAGCGCAGGGCGGCGATCTCGAAGCTACAGCCCGAACCTGGCGACATAGTTGTCACGCAAAACGGCAGCCATGCGGAAATTTCCTCAATCGGCCTGAATGGACGGCTTTACTTTACGGGGGGTAACGGACGAGGTTCATGGCCGGACAATGTGACGATTATGGCCCGCTCCGGAGACGAGTCTAGATCCGCAAAGGAAGCGAGACGCAAAGCAGGGAACGAAGCCTCCCTAAGCTCACGTGCTGTTGAGTGGACCTATGCGCGGGATCAGGACTTACGGGATTTTCGAGTGATGAACAAACCAGCGAAGAGCGATCTGCTAGGTCTAGAGGAAGTAATTGAAGCATCGCAAGATGAAAGACCGATTCAGAAGTTTTTACAGGAGCATCCTGCGCTCCTTACACTCCTCGTGCAGGGGACCGATTGTTTTGTCATTCCCCAAAAGCGATTGGGAAGTGAATATGTCCCTGACTTCGTAGTCGCTTTCGTAGACTCGGCTGGTATTCACTGGCACCTTGTCGAATTAGAAAGCCCGCGAGCACCAATGTTCACCAAGGACGGCACGGCATTCGGAAAGGAGTGTCGTAAGGGTATCAATCAGATTGCGGATTGGCGGGAGTGGCTCGACGGCAATGTGGCATACGCACGAAAACCGCTAAGCGATCACGGCCTTGGTCTCTTCGATATACGAAACGATGCTCCTGGAGTTGTGCTGGTCGGGCGTCGTTCGACGTTGTCCAACAAAAGCGAATCGTTGCGAAACCACCAACGCACTTCCGGCATCATGGTGCACACCTATGATTGGCTTATTGAGTCACTCAGAGGATCCATTGAATTCACTGGGCCGGCACCTGGCAATCCCTTCGCGATCAAGCAAAAGGAAAAGAAATCATGGCTTGACCAAATCTAATTTGATAGCTACTGCCGGCTTCAATTTCTCCCTCTCTGTCCACCAGATATGCGATGTGGCTTTTGAGGCCCCCATTCCATAACCTCGCCGTTCAGCCAACCGATTGAGAAGGGAATGGCCCGAAGTTATTCGCGAAACAGGTCCGCCGGAAGACCTTCGCGAACGTCTTTACCACCACTGGGCCGGGCTTTCCGATTTTCTGAGGATAAAGCGATAGCCAAATTGCTGGGCCCGGCGATATTGACTATCTGCCAGCGTCAGGCAAAAAAGCCTCAGCCCAGCTTGGCTTCCAGCGCCCTCGCTTGATGTTCAAAATCCGCCGGGCGGCGCTTGCTGAATGTCTGCAGATTTGCGAGCTTCCAGCGCAGGGCCGGCAAATCGGCGGCATGCGGGCATTGCAGCAAGGTCCAGTCGGGCTGCGCGCGTGAAAGGCCTGTCAGGAAATGTCGCTGTGCGCCGGTCAGCCGTTGCGGCAGTTCCGTGCGAAGGCGCGCGCGCGTTTCCAGCAGCGTCTCAAGGCTGACCGGATCCGCAGTCATGCCGACGAAGGTGTTTCGGTATTCATCAGCGATGTCCTTGTCGTTGCCGAACAGGACCTCATGGGTGGGCCGGTTGTGACCGGCCAGATAGGTGACGAAGCACTCCACTGTCGCGTCGGACAAACCGCCGGCGGCGAACATCTGCCACGCATCGAACAGATCGCGGGGATGTTGCCGGTCCATCGCGGCCACGAGTTTGCTGCCGTAGAGTTCGGCCGTGGCGAGCACGGGAAGTTCGAGTTCGGCGCCGAACAGGTCAGCCGTCCTGGGCGTCAGGGTGCGCCGCTCGACCGGCAGAACGGTTCCACGGAAAACCGCATTGACTTCGACCTTCACCTGATTGTCCGCGTCCTCGATCAGCAGTTTGGTATCGCCGAGATCCTTGCTCGCCACCTTGCGCGTACGCATGCCGCGTTTTGCGAGCCGCCCGGCGATCGCATCGATCTCGCCGGCGATGGCGGCCAGTGCCTGCTCGCGCGGGATCTGCCATGGTATGTAGACCACGTCGATGTCGACCGACAGGCGCGGCATGTCGCGCACGAAGAGATTGATGGCGGTGCCGCCCTTCATCGCGAAGATGTCGTTGGCGAACACTTCAGGGGCAGCGGCCAGCAGCAAGCGCACGGCATCGGCGTAGGCCTTATCCATGCGGTTTCAGGCTCAGCAAGGTGCCGTCTTTCAGGCGGGTCATCCAGCGCTTGTCGCTGCCGACCGGCAGCGTGTACTGCTGCTGGAGAGCCGCGACATCCACCACCTTTGTCTCGCGCGCCCAGGTCAGGAAGAGGCGCACTGTCTTGACGCTGGTGCAACAGACAAGCAGGCGGCCAAGCATTTCCTTGCGCGGGTTGCTCAGGCCCTCGAACAGGTTGCGCGCTTCTTCCAGGCCCTGATGGGTGCCCACGTCGTACAGCAACTCGAGCAGCGCGCGCTCGGGCACCGACACGCGCAAGCCCTCGGTCGCGCCCGGTGGCGTGGTCAGGCTCTTTGCGGCCAACGCCTCATTCGGCCAATCGAACAAGCGGGCCGACACGTAACGCGCGGGAAAGCGCGTGGTGAACCATGCGGGCAGCGCGAAGCGCACATCGCCCCAGAGCACCCACTGCTCGTGCGCGGCCAGATTGTGGCGCACGCCCTGTAAAGCGAGCGCGCTCTTGCCTGCCACGTGCAGGCCGGCGACGCGGGTCTGAAGGAACTTGATCGTTCCGTGCACGCTCAGTTCGTCGGCAGGAAAGGCGTACACGCCCTGCCCGAGCCGGGCCAGCCAACCCGTCCCGGCGTAGTGGGCCGCCAGCTTCGCGGAGACGCCCAGGCGCGCGAGCGCACCCACGTCGAAGGGCGCGCCGCGTGGAAGGCTGGTCTGGAGCTGCTTGATTAGAGAATGCCTCGAAGTTCCCATATAGGTTGAATATTACATCAATTTCTAATCAAATACAGGCGAATTGATTAGATAAGCCATGAATATTCTTATTTCATTGTAATTTCTGAACTATATCTAATCACCGGCGGTTACCGCCAGGCAATCGTTCCCGTTCAGGGAAAGTCCAAGCACCGCTGCGGTTCCGCATTGAAAAGATCACGCGGCGCGCAGCGACACGACTTTGTTTGCGGTCAGCGCCTCAAGATAATCCGCCCACTTCTGCAGCCATACCCGTGCCTCGGCGTCATAGCGATGCCGATCATAGATGGCGCTTACCGAACCATCGACGTGATTGAGGATACGGTCCTGCACGACGCGCGGGCAGCCGAGCTTCGCCAGTCCCGTTGCCGCGGTGCGGCGCAAATCATGAACCGTCCACGCCACCTCAATTGGGTCGGCCCGCGGTTCATCCTTGGTTTCCTTACGCGCCTCGTATTGCGCGAGGCCGAGCGCTTTCTGCCCCACATGCTGTTCGCCCATTGGCGAGGGAAAAACGAAGATGGCGTGCAACGCTCTGCGCGCCTTTAGTAGCTCAACAGCCTGGCTTGAAAGCATTACGGCGTGTGGCTCGCCGTTCTTTGTCTCGCGGATCGTCCAAACCGCACGCTCAAGATCTATGTCGCGCCAGAGTGCAGCGACCACTTCGCCCGAGCGGCAGCCGGTGAACAGCACCAAGGCCAGCGCATCGCGCACGGTACAGCTGTAGGGGCTGCGCGGCAGCCACCGGATGAACGTCGCGAGCTCGGCATCGGTAAAAGCGCGCTTCCTGCGCACCTGGGGTGCCCCTTTGATGCCCAGTGTCGGAAACACAAAGTCGTCGGGAATGCGCCCTTGTTCTGCGGCGTGGGCATAGGCGCAACGTATGCGTGAAAGCAGATAGGTGCCGCCGCGCGGCGCGCGTTTCAACATCGGTCGGATGACTTCATCCTGCAGTTCGCGTCGCGTTAATCCGGCGGCAGCGCGATCCCCGAGTTTTGGAAGCAGGTCGCGTCGCAACAGTCGCGCGCCCTCCGCGCCTCTCTTCTGTTTGCTCAGTTTCTCTGCTACGAAATTCTCGACCAGGTTCTCGACCGTATAGCTCGCCAGTTTTTCGGCTTCACGCTTCCGCCGTGCTTCCGTGCGGACCTGCTGCTTCTGCAGCTGCGGATCGACACCCCGTTCGCGTTCGAGCTTGAGCCTTCCCAAAGCCTTCCTGGCCTCTGCCAAGGTCATGGGACCGAACTCGCCGAGCTTGATCTCGCGCAGTGCACGATCGCCAGCCCGGTAGCGGTAGAAGAACACCCGCGCGGCATTCGTGCGGCGCACCCGCAATCCCGGGTAATCGGGGTCGGCGCACTCGTCGCCCGAACGCAGGTCGGCGATAATGCGGGGTGTCAGCAGTGGCGGCGGTTTTTTCATTTCGCGATTTTTTTCGATCTCGAACTGAGCGTAAACCTATACCGCCACCTATACCAAACCGCCTGACAAGGCTGGGCAAGACTGGTCGAGTCTGCACTCGCGGTGCAGAAAGAAAATTGGATTTAGCGCCATTGGACCAAATGGTTACGAGCAGTTTTCGCAGGGATGACAGCAACTTGAATGCCCCCGCTTTGAGCAACCATACTCCAATGATGCAGCAGTACCTGCGCATCAAGGCCGAGCACCCGGAGATCCTGCTCTTCTACCGCATGGGGGATTTCTACGAGCTGTTCTACGACGACGCGGAGAAGGCCGCGCGCCTGCTCGACATCACCCTGACCACGCGTGGCGCCTCGGCGGGCGCGCCGATCCGCATGGCCGGGGTGCCGTGGCACTCGGCAGAGCAGTACCTCGCGAAACTCGTGCGCCTGGGCGAGTCGGTGGCGATCTGCGAGCAGATCGGCGATCCCAACACCTCAAAGGGTCCTGTAGAACGGCAGGTCACGCGCATCGTCACGCCCGGCACCCTCACCGATTCCGCGCTGCTCGACGACAAGTCCGACAATGTGCTGCTCGCCCTGCATCCGGACAAGGCCGCGGTCGGCCTGGCGTGGCTTTCGCTCGCGAGCGGCGAGCTGCGCCTCGCGGAAGTCGCGCCGCAGGCGCTCGCCAACGAGCTCGGGCGCATCGCCCCGGCCGAAGTGCTCGCGGTGGAGGGCGTCGAGCTGAACGGCTATTGCGTCACCCGGTTTCCCGCCTGGCAGTTCGACTACGCCTCCGGGCGCGAGCGGCTGCTGGCGCAGCTGGGCGCCACGTCGCTCGCCGGATTCGGCGTAGAGGACCTGCAACCGGCCATCGCCGCCTGCGGCGCGCTGCTCGAGTACGCCCGGCGCACGCAGGGCCAGGCGCTCGCGCACGTCGCCTCGGTGCGCGCGGAGCGCGCCGGCGAATACCTGCGCATGGACGCCGCCACGCGGCGCAACCTCGAGATCACCGAAACGCTGCGCGGCGAACCCGCGCCTACGCTTTTTTCGCTGCTCGACCAGTGCGCCACCGGCATGGGCAGCCGCCTGCTGCGCCGCTGGCTGCACCAGCCGCTGCGCGACCGCCAGGCGCTCGGCGCGCGCCACCAGGCGGTCGAGCAGCTCGACGCGGCGGCGGCCGATCTGCGGGCGCTGCTGCGGCGCTTCGCCGACGTGGAGCGGATCGCCGCGCGCGTCGCCCTCAGGAGTGCGCGGCCGCGGGAGCTCGCCGCGCTGCGGGACAGCCTGGGACTGCTTTCCGGACTGGCGGCCGCGATTCCCGCGGGCGACGCCGAGTTGCTCGCGGGCCTGCGCGCCGACCTCTGCACACCACAGGATTGCGTGGCGCTTTTGCGCAGCGCGATCGCGCCCGAGCCCGCGGCACTGGTGCGAGACGGCGGCGTCATTGCCGAGAGTCATTCGCCGGAGCTCGATGAGTTGCGCGCGCTGCAGCACAACGCAGGTGCGTTTCTCGTGGCGCTGGAAGCACGCGAGCGCGAACGCACGGCCATCCCGAACCTGCGCGTCGCCTACAACCACGTGCACGGCTACTACATCGAGATCACCAATGCGCACGCCGCCAAGGTGCCTGAGGACTACCGGCGCCGGCAGACCCTCAAGAACGCCGAGCGCTACATCACGCCCGAGCTGAAAGCCTTCGAGGACAAGGCGCTTTCGGCGCGCGACCGAGCGCTCGCGCTCGAAAAGACGCTTTACGACGCGCTGCTGGAGGGCCTGCTGGCGCACCTGCCCGCCTTGCAGCGCATCGCGCGCGCGCTGGCGCAGCTCGACGTGCTGGTCTGTTTCGCGCGGACCGCCGCGCTGCGCGGCTATTGCCGGCCGCAGTTCGCCGAGGAGCCGCTGATCGAGATCGAGGCCGGGCGGCATCCCGTGATCGAAACGGCGGTGCTGGAGGCGCGCGGCGGCCGTTTCATCGCCAACGACTGCCGGCTCTCGCCCGCGCGCCAGCTGCTGCTCGTCACCGGTCCCAACATGGGCGGCAAGTCCACCTACATGCGGCAGGTGGCGCTGATCGCGCTGATGGCACATGCCGGCTCGTTCGTGCCCGCGAAATCGGCGCGCCTGGGGCCGATCGACCAGATCTTCACGCGCATCGGCGCCACCGACGATCTGGCCGGCGGGCGCTCGACCTTCATGGTCGAGATGACCGAAAGCGCCGCGATCCTGCACAACGCTACCGCCAGGAGCCTCGTGCTGATGGACGAGGTCGGGCGCGGCACTTCGACCTTCGACGGGCTTGCGCTCGCCTGGGCGATCGCGCGCCACCTGGTGGAGCGCAACCGCGCGCTGACGCTTTTCGCCACCCACTATTTCGAGCTGACGCGGCTGGCGCTGGAATATCGCGAGGTGGCCAACGTGCACCTCGACGCCGTGGAGCACAAGGACACGATCGTCTTTCTGCACGCGGTCGAGGAAGGACCGGCCTCGCAGAGCTACGGCCTGCAGGTCGCGGCGCTCGCCGGCGTGCCGAAGGCGGTGCTGCGGCAGGCGAAGAAGTATCTCGAGACGCTCGAAGAGGCGAGCCTCGCGCGCGAGGGGCAGGCGGACCTTTTCGCAGGCGCCGGTCGCGCGCCGGATCCGGCGCCTGCGGCCGACCCGCTGCGCGACGCGCTGCAGGAGGTCAACCCGGACGAGCTCTCGCCGCGCGAGGCGCTCGAGCTGCTGTACCGGCTGAAAAAACTCTAGTGCCCAGCACGCAGTTCTACTCCCGGCTTCCCCTGCTCACGGACTTCCGCGCCATCAGCCGGGCGGAGAATTTCGCGCCGCTGCCTGAGGACTGGCACGTGGTGATGTCGGACGTGCGCAACTCCACGATCGCGGTCCAATCCGGGCAATACAAGAACGTCAACACGGTCGGCGCCGCGCTCATCACGGCGCTGCTCAATGCCGCCGGTGCGATCGAGATCCCGTTCATTTTCGAGGGCGACGGCTCGACGCTGTGCGTGCCGCCCGAGCTGCTCGAGGATGCGCGCGCGGCGCTGCTGCAGACGCGGGAGCTGGCGCAGCGCTCCTTCGGGCTCGAACTGCGCATCGCTACGATTCCGGTGGCGGACATCGCTGCCGCGGGCTCCAGCATCCGGGTGGCGCGCTTTCAGGTGTCCGTGCACTACGTCCAGGCGCTGTTCACGGGCGGCGGCCTGGCGCACGCCGAGCGTTTGCTGAAGGATCCGGCGAGCGCGCCGCGCTACGCGGTGGTTCCGGGGAGCGTTGCGCCGCGCGGCAATTTCGACGGGCTGGAATGCCGCTGGCAGGACATTCCGAGTCCGCACGGCGAAACCGTCAGCGTCATGGTCAGGGCGCTCGCGGGCGACAGCGCTTCGGTGTACCGCGACCTGATCGC
>SCUF01000492.1 GCA_004298325.1 Betaproteobacteria bacterium
TGTGGCAGGACCAGCGGTAGCTGAGCGTCGGATCGAGCGTTTCCTTGACGTGGTTGAGCGCGTCCAGCACCACCCATTCCTCGCGGCAGGTGACCGTATAGCGCTGGAAATGCGGCTCGCTGTCCTTTTCAGGGTTGTAGCGCAGGACCTCCAGCTCGACTTGGCGCTCGCCCATCACTTGCCTCCCCCGCCCGAGTAGTCGCGCACGCCCGGCTGCGACCGGGTGATGACGACGTCGCGATAGTCGATGCGGGGCGGCTCGTTGCGCCCATAGATCGCCAGCGAATGGCGCAGGAACTTGACGTCGTCGCGCGCCGTGAAATCGAGCCGCTGGTGGGCGCCGCGCGATTCCTGGCGCGCCAGCGCGCTCTGCGTCACCGCCTCGGCGCAATCGAGCATCGAGCCCAGCTCGAGCACCTGCAGCAGGTCGGTGTTGTAGACGTTGGTCTTGTCGTGCAGCTCGATGCGCGCGTAGCGCCGGCGCAGCTCGGCGAGCTTGGCACAGGCTTCGGCGAGGCCCTCGCTGGTGCGGTAAATGCCCGCGTTCTGCTCCATCGTCTGCATCATCTCCTTGCGCAGGCCGGCGACGCTTTCGCCGCTGCCGCTCCTTTGCATCAGCTCGCGCAGGCGCCCCAGCGCCGCCGCGGCACCGGCCGCGAGCGCGGCTTCCCCGGCCGCGCGCGCTCCGCCCTGCACGTATTCCATCGCACTCAATCCGGCACGCCGCCCGAACACCAGCAGCTCGGTGAGCGAGTTCGAGCCCAGACGGTTGGCGCCGTTGATGCTGACACAGGCGCATTCGCCGGCGGCGAACAGTCCCGGCAGCGGCGTTGCCGCGCGCTTGTCGGTGTCGATGCCGCCCATCATGTAATGCGCCACCGGCCGCACCGGAACCGGGTCGGTGACCGGATCGACGCCCATGTAGCTGATCGACATGTCGCGCACCAGCGGCAGGCGCTCGTTGATCGTCTTCTCGCCGAGATGGCGCATGTCGAGCAGCATGGCGTCGCCCCACTGCGTCGGCACCATGTTGCCTTTCTTCTGCTCGTGCCAGAACGCCTGGCTGACGCGGTCGCGCGGGCCGAGTTCCATCGTCTTGAACACCGGCTTGCCGAGCGGCGTCTCCGGGCCCATGCCGTAGTCCTGCAGGAAGCGGCGGCCGTTCTTGTTCAGCAGCACGCCGCCTTCGCCGCGGCAGGCCTCGGTCAGCAGCGTGCCGGTGCTCGGCAGCCCGGTGGGGTGGTACTGCACGAACTCCATG
>SCUF01000129.1 GCA_004298325.1 Betaproteobacteria bacterium
CCGGCTTTCCGGGGCGGTCGCGCCCTCGGCTTTCCCCTCGCTGCGCTCTTCGGCGATACGATGCAGCGTGGCCGCAAATAACGCCCCCGCCGAGTTCCGGCGCATCCGGCTGGTCCTCGGCCGCAGCCCGCACTTCAACAAGGCGCCCGCCAAGCACCTCGACCGCCTCGCCCGGCTCGGCCGCATCGAGCATTACAAAGACGGCGAGCTCATCCACGCGGCGTGGCAGCCGATGGACAAAGCCTGGTTGGTGCTCACCGGGGGGCTGCGCGTGGCGCTGCTCGGCGAGGACGGAAGCGCCACCCCCATCGCCGTGATCGGCGAGGGCAGCTACTACAGCGCGGGCTCGCTGGTGAAGGGCGAGGTGGTGGAGTCCGAAGCGCACGCCATCGGCCGCACGCAGGCTGCGGTGTTCGATATGAGCCGCGTGGACCGCGAGTTCGCCGGCGACAAGTGGGTCGAGCAGGAGAAGTTGCGGCTCGTCTTCCGGCGCCTCATGGCAGCCACCGAGTATTACCGAGACGCGGTCGGCATGCCGCTGCCGCAGCGGATGGCGCGGCGCCTGCTCGGCCAGGCGCTGGCGGCCGGGCGTGGCGCCGGCGTCGAGTTGCCGGTTTCGCAGGCGGACCTCGCGGAGATGCTTGGCGCGAGCCGCACCAAGGTAAACGCAGAGCTCCGCCGTCTCGAAGAGAGTGGCGCGGTGCGCCTCGGCTACCGCAAGATCGTGGTCCGCGATATGACGCGGCTTTGCGCCGCCGCCGGGACGGGCGTCATGCCCTTGTAGCTGGCGCCCCGCGATCGGAGCGCGGGGCGGTTGATGCGCGCTACTCCAGCGACGCGACGCCGTGGCGGATGGCAAACTTGACGAGCTGCGCCAGATTGTCGATTTCGAGCTTTGTCATGATTCGGCTGCGGTAGGTGTCGATGGTCTTGGGCGACAGGCAGAGCAGCGCGCCCATCTGTTTGCTCGTATGGCCTTCGACGACGAGCTTGAGCACCTGCAGCTCGCGCCGGCTCAGGCGCTCGAGCAGGTGAACGGCGCCGCGCCCGCGGAAGCAGTCCTCCATGTCCATGCGCACACTGTAGGCGGTACGCAGGCGCCGAATTGCGCACGGGTGAACAGTTCGCTAGCTATGCCCGCTACGTTCATGACTCCCGATCGTCGAGCGCAGAAAGATTGTGCGCGACCCGCTCCACGGCGCGCGTGCCTTCCTCGATCGCCTCCTTGGCGCGGTGAAAATCAAGCAGGCGCAAGCGGGCGAGGCGAGGCGCGACCAGCGCCTCCGGCGGCTCGCCGGCCAGGCGGCTGCGCGCAACCCTGACCTGAGTGATGTCCATGCAGGTGGCCAGGACGTCGAGGATCGACGGCATCGGCTCTGCAACGGATTTCTCCTGCGCGAGCGCAGAGAGGTTCTGGTGCAGCTGCCGCATCCATTTTTGAACGGTACCGGCCGGGGCCTCCGGAGCGGGCGGAGCGCGGAACCGGCGACCCAGGACGTCCGACCCGAGGTCGACCGCGATCACGACATCCGCGCCCATCGCGCGGGCCAGCGATACCGGCACCGGATTGACCAGCCCGCCGTCGACCAGCAGCGAGCCTTCCCACCTCACCGGGGCAAACAATGCCGGCAAGGCGATCGAGGCGCGCACCGCGTCGAGCGTCGAGCCGCGGCGCAGCCAGACCTCGGCGCCGGTGCGCAGCGACGTCGCCACTGCGGCGAATGGGATGGGGAGCGCTTCGATCGGCCGGTCCGCAACGTCGCGACGAAAGAAGTCCATCAGCCGGTCGCCCTTGAGCACTCCGCCCCTCAAGCTCACGTCCATCAACCCGACTACGTCGGCGACGCGCAATCCGAGCACGAAGCGCTCGAGGCGGTCCAGCTCTCCAGCCGCGTAGGCGGCGCCGACCAACGCCCCGATCGACGTGCCGCAAACGATATCCGGCCGCACACCCGCCTTTTCCAGCGCGCGGATGACGCCGATATGCGCCCAGCCCCGCGCAGATCCGCTGCCGAGCGCAAGGCCGATACGCGGCTTGCTTTGCCCTGCTCCTTTGGCCATGACGGCTTGAATGGTGGTGCTCGGCCGCAGCGCGCCCTTGATCAGCGTCAACTTTAGAAGCGGAAACGGCCCAGCTCAACGCCAGGCCGTCGAGCTTGGTAGGTCGTGGCGGATTTGAACCGCCGACCAACGGATTAGAAGTTGGCGGCCCCTAGCTTAACGCGTTGTTTGTTGGCCCGCCCTCGCTCGCCAATGCCCGTAGAGACTCGCCAAGGCCCCACGTTTTCCCCACGTTTGGGATTCATGCGGTCGAACCGGAACTCACCCTTTTGATTCGCGCTCTTTCTGCGCCGCAATATCTCTCCTGATACGAGCCTCCTGTTCGGCGCGGTATTCGGCGATACGGCTCCGATCAGCTTCGGCGAGCGCGCGCCGGAGGGCAGCGGTGTCAAGATCCCTGCAGTAGCCCGGCGTTCCGGTCCCCTGCCGCCAGGAGTTATCCAGATCACCCCCATCGACTGGGTCGAAGCCGAGATCGTCGACGAGGCGAAGCACTGCTGCCTTGGCGTCCAATGAATCACCGGCGACCGGGAGAGCTATCCGCCGGGCCGTTCGCCTCGGAACGCCTTTCTCGGATAGGCTTTTGGCGAAGATGTTGTTGAACGCCTTGATCACGGGACGCTGGATCTGCTGCGCGACCCACTGGCTGTCGAGCATGCCCCGGTCGATCGCATCGATGTGGCCATCCCGAAGCTCCGGATGGTAGTTGCCGATATCGATCACGATGACGCTGTCCGCCACCTTCGCAAACAGCCCCTGTGGAAGATCGGGGACGGCTTTCGTCGGGATCGCGAGGATGACGATTTCTCCGGTATTGGCGGCGTCGACAACCGAAACGGGCGTCGCGCCGGTCTCGGCCGCCAACGCGATCAGGCTCTCCGGTCCTCTCGAGTTCGCAATCGAGACGTGATGGCCGAGTTTGACGAGGCGGCGCGCCAGTGTTCCTCCCATGCTTGCGGCGCCGATGATTCCGATTCTCATGTCACAACCTTCCCGCCTGCGGCGGCAATGGAGCCTCGCTTCGGCCGGCAGACCGCCCTCACCGTCTTGCTCGTTGCGCCGCCGCAGTAGAGCCGATCCTTGCCATCGGACTCGAGCCCCGAAACGCCGGCTCCGGCCGGCATGTCCAGCTTCTCCAGGACTTCGCCGGTTCGGGGATCGATGCGCCGCAATTCGCTTTCGTCCCCCTGCCAGGTGCCGTGCCACAGATCGCCGTCGACCCACGTGACCCCGGTGACGAAGCGGTTGGATTCGATGGAGCGGAGAATCGCCCCTGTCTCCGGATCGATCTGATGGATCTTCCGCGCGCGATATTCGCCCACCCACAGTGACCCTTCCGCCCACGCGAGGCCCGAATCACCGCCCTTGCCCGGCGCCGGGATCGTGTTGAGCACCCGGCCGCTCTTCGGGTCTATCTTCTGGATGCGATCCTCGGCGATCTGAAACAGGTGCTTCCCGTCAAAGGCGGTCCCGGCGTGCGCGGCAACGTCGATCGCGCGCACGATCTCGCCGCTCGCGGGATCCAGTGCGTTCAGCTTGTCTCCGGACGCAAACCAGACGTTCTGGCCGTCATACGTGACGCCGCCCACCTTGTCGACACCCGGAAAGGGCCCGTACTCGCGAACGATCTCGGCGTTTGAGCTTTTCATGCGTGCATCCTAGTCAATCGGCAGCGACGCGGGGAGTAACAAAGTTGTCGCGAATCCCGGCAACGGCGGCATCATCCACCGGCGCGTTCGCCCGTCCCCGAACGACTGTATCTTGCCTCGTGCCGCCAGCGAGTCGATCGCCCGCTGCACGGTGCGCTGGCTCGTACCGAGCGCCAACGCGAGGGCCGAGCTCGACCACGACTCGCCATCGGCAAGAAAGGCGAGCACCGCCGCCTGCCTTTCTTCGACCGGCCGCGCCAGCACGACGACCTCGCGTGCGCGTCGCGGCATCAGCGCAAACCCTCGCTGCGTCGCGCTCACATCGGCCAGCGGCTTGAGCACCGCGCGAAGCCGCGCCAACTCGACGCGCAACCGGGCGCGATGCGATTCATCGGCGAGCTTCAATCGAAATGCGCGGGCGACGAGCGTGTCCCTCGGCATGTCGCCCGGCCACGCTTCGGCCAGCGCGCGTGCGAGCGCGAACAACACCGGACGCGTTGCGAGCGACACACTCTTGCGTTCGTGACGCACGACGTGACGAAAGGCGTCCACGACGAACGCTTTCGACTCCAGCAATGCTTCGACTTCCTCGAGCAGCAGGAGCCGCTCCGCCCCGCGCGCAATCAGGCGCGCCGCGGGTGCGTTCAGCGAGAGCAGCGCGCTTTCGACCTCCGCGGCCAGCGCCGGGATACGCGCGTCGCGCGCTGCCTGCTGGGCACGCGCGAGCGCAGCGCGCGCCGTCTTCGTCCGCAAGCGCCGCATCGCGATGCCCGCGACGACGAGCTCGTGCGCGGTCCGCGTCGCAGGAGGCAGGGCCGCGGTGTCGAGCGCGGCGAGGATGCGCTCGGCGTCGTCGATACGCCCGATGAGAAGCAGGCGGCGCACCTCGAGGTAGCGCGCATGCGCGGCGTTCGCGCGATCGCCATGCGTCTCGAGCGTCGCCCGCGCCGCATCGAGCGCCTTTGGCGCCCAGCCCAGATCGCGCGAGGCGAGCGCGATCTCCGCCTCGGCAACGATGCAGCGCGCCCTCGACACGGGCTCCTTCGTGCCGAACGCGCGCGCGGCACTTCGCAACAACTCGCGGGCTCGCGAGAACTCGCCGAGCTGCGCCATCGCGATGCCGCGCAGCGCGAGCGCCGGCGGGTCGGCGCGCAGAGCGATCCGCTTCAAGGCACCGAGAGGATCACCTGCCGCCAGCGCTCGTCCCGCGGCCGTGATCAGTGAGTCCATCGGATTCCCGCCACACTTGTAACTCCCACCCCTCGAGGCTTCGCGTCGAGACTATCGGCCATGACGACACAGGTCGTCGGTCTTAACCAACCGAAAGGAGAAATGTCATGGTCGATATTCTGCACAGAGTCGGAATCAAGGCGCCCCTCAACGAGGTTTATCAGGCACTGGCCACGCGCGAAGGCGCGGCAGCCTGGTGGACGACCGATACGCGGGGCGAAAGCAAAGTCGGCGGAGTGCTCAAGTTCCGCTTCAGCGCCCACGGCAAGGAGATCGGCGGCTTCGACATGAAGGTTCTCGAGCTGCAGCCCGACAAGCGCGTGCTCTGGCAGGTGGTCGAGGGGCCCGCGGAATGGGTCGGAACCAGGATCAGTTTCGATCTCAAGCAGGAGGACGACTACTCCATCGTCCTGTTCAACCATCAGGGCTGGAAGGAACCGGGGGAATTCATGCACCACTGCAGCACCAA
Source organism: Betaproteobacteria bacterium (assembly GCA_004298325.1). Classification (GTDB taxonomy): domain Bacteria; phylum Pseudomonadota; class Gammaproteobacteria; order Burkholderiales; family SG8-39; genus 2-02-FULL-66-14. The sequence continues at coordinate 5,410 of SCUF01000129.1, forward strand.
GTGGGCAACCTTTCTGATGAGCCTGAAGTCACTCGTGGAGACCGGGAAAGGCAATCCTAGCCCTGACGACGTCAGGATCGGCAACTGGCACTGAAACACCACCAAACAGGAGTGGCCACATGAGCGAGCCTTATACCGGCGGATGCGCCTGCGGCGCCATCCGTTATGAAATCTCCGGCGACCCGCTGGTGATGAACGATTGCCAGTGCCGCGACTGTCAGCGCAGGAGCGGAACCGGGCACGGATCCTATCTGACCTTCCGCGGACGGGCCGACGTGAAACTCACGGGCAAAGCGACGCATTGGGACATCGCTGGCGACAGCGGCAACGTGAAGACGCACGCCTTCTGTCCTGTATGCGGGTCCCCGGTCTATTTAACGTTTGCCGCCATGCCTGATCTCTTCACCGTCCACGCGGCGAGCCTTGACGACCCGCGCCGATACAAGCCGCAGATAGTGACCTACGCCGTGCGTCGCTACGCATGGGACCGCGTCGATCCCGCCCTGCCGAAATTCGACAAGATGCCGCCGATGTGACCGGCGGCGCGGATGCCCTTCCTGAGCGAGGGGTGACAGTTTATTCCGGAGACATAGGTAACACTTCTGCACTTTGCGGGAGCGCAAAGTGCCCTGGCAGGAGTGTTACAAGATGGATGAGCGGCTTCGGTTTGTGGCCCGAATGCTCGAGGGCGAGAAGATGGCGGTTCTGTGCCGAGAGTTCGGGATCTCGCGCAAGACCTGCTACAAGATCTTCCAGCGCTATAAGGATTGCGGGGTCCAGGGGCTGACCGATCGCAGCCGCCGGCCGTATCGGCAGGCGAATCAGCTGCCGTTCCAGGTCGAGACAAGGATCGTGCAAC
>SCUF01000130.1 GCA_004298325.1 Betaproteobacteria bacterium
TAGCGCGAAAGCTTGATTTTCTGAATCGGATCCTGCATTTAGAGATAAAATGTCCGTCGACAAGGCGCCGATGCAAACCGAACCGCGAACCGTTCCCAGCGCGGCGCGGCCCTGGCTGCGTGTGCTGGAGGCGCTCGCGTGGGGCGCGTTCTTCGCCTGCGCGCTGGCCTTTCTCGGCGCTCGCTACTGGCTGCTGCCCAACATCGAGCGCTACCGCGAGGATATCGTAGACGCGGTTTCGCGTTCCGTCGGACTCAAGGTGTCGGCGGGACGCATCGAGGCGGCCTGGCACGGCCTGCGGCCCCAGCTGCTGTTCACCGACGTGCGGCTGTTCGATCGCGACGGCCGCGAAGCGCTGGTGCTGCCGGCGGTCGAAGGCGTGGTGGCGTGGCGCACGCTGCTGCACAACGAGCTGACGCTGCACTCGCTCGCGATCAACCGGCCCCGGCTGACGCTGCGCCGCGATCCGCAGGGTGCGATCTACGTCGCCGGAATGAAGCTGGCACAGGCCGAGGACGACGGCGGCTTCACCGACTGGGTGCTGGCACAGAGCGAAATCGAGATCCGCAACGCCGAGATCGACTGGCTCGACGAACAGCGCGGGGCGCCGCCGCTCCAGCTCACGGCGCTCAATTTCCGCCTGCGCAACGACGGCGACAGGCACGCCTTCGGGCTTTCGGCGCGCCCGCCGCGCCTGCTCGGCAGCGGGTTCGACCTGCGCGCCGAGCTGATCGGGCGCAGCGTCACCGAACCGGGCGCCTGGAATGGGCGCGTGTTCGCTGAGCTCGGCTACACCGATCTCGCCGGCTGGCGTGCGTGGTTCGACTATCCGGTCGACGTGCGCAAGGGGCAGGGCGCGTTGCGCCTGTGGACCACGCTCGGGCAGGGCCGGGTCACGCGCGCGACGGCGGATCTCGCGCTGACCGACGTCGCCGCGCACCTGGCGGCTGATCTGCCGCTGCTCGAAGTCACCGCCGTGCGCGGCAGGCTGTACGGCCGGCTGACGGCGCGGGGCTACGAATTCGGCGTGCGCCAGCTGGCGCTCGCCGCGGCGCGCGGCCCCGCGATGCAATCGACCAGCTTTCGCGCCACCTGGCAGCGTGGCGAAGGCCAGCGCGCGCCGCACGGTTCGCTCGCCGCGGACCAGATCGAGCTGGCGCCGCTCGCGCGCCTCGCGGAATTCGTGCCTTTCCCGGCGGGACTGCGGCAGACGTTGCTGGAGCTTGCGCCGCAGGGCAACCTGTTCGACGTGCGGTTCGACTGGACGGGCGATCTTCCCGACGCCACGAAGTTCAACGCGCGCGCGCGCTTCGGCGGCCTGGCGATGAATGCCTGGCGCACGATTCCGGGTTTCGCCGGGCTCTCCGGCAACCTCGAGGCGAGCGAGGCCAATGGCAGGCTGCAACTCGATTCGACGCAGGCCGAGCTCGACTTGCCCAGGGTGTTTCCCGAGCCGCGCATCGCCCTGGCAACGCTCAATGGCGAGGTGCAGTGGGAGCGGCGCGACGCCGCGGCGCTGCTGGTGCGCATTCCCAGCCTGAGCTTTGCCAACGCGGACCTGGCCGGGACGGCCTTCGGCAGTTACCGCTACACGGGAACCGGTCCCGGCGTGATCGATCTCTCGGCGCAGCTGAAACGCGCCGACGGGCGGCGCACGGCGAAGTATCTGCCGCTGTCGTCGATCCTCGGCGCCGTGACGCGCGAATGGCTGGCGGGCGCGATCCTTGCCGGGCAGGCGAGCGACGTGCGGTTCCGCCTCAAGGGCGATCTGCGCGAGTTTCCCTTTGTCGACGCAGCCAAGGGCCAGTTCCAGGTTGCGGCGCGGGTCAAGGGCGCGGTGCTCGATTACGCGAGCGGCTGGCCGCGCATCGAAGACATCGACGGCGAACTGCTGTTCGAGCGCGACAGGATGGCCATCGTGGGGCGGACCGGCAGGATCCTCGGCGCCGCGATCTCGAACGTGCGCGTCGGCATTCCCAACCTGCTCGCCGAGCATCCGCTGCTCACCATCAACGGTCAGGCCGAGGGACCCAGCGCGGAGTTTCTCGCCTACATCCAGCGCAGCCCGGTGCGCCGCATGATCGACGGCTTCACCGACGGCATCCGCGCCGACGGCCGCGGCCGGCTGCAGCTCAAGCTCGATCTGCCGCTCGACGATCTGGCGAAATCGCGCATTGCCGGCGAATACCGCTTTGCCGCCAACAGCATTACCGTGGACGCGCGCCTGCCGCCGGTCGAGCGCGCCTCGGGGCAGGTGCACTTTACCGAGGCCGCGCTCTCCTTGAACGAGGTGCGCGGGCAGCTCTTCGGCGGCCCGGCGGCGATTTCAGGCGGCACCGCGCCGCAAGGCGGGATCGCGATCGTGGCGCGCGGCGAGGCGACCGTGCAGGGCATGAGCGCGCTCTTCGAGCATCCCTGGCGCACGCGGCTTTCCGGCGGCGCGCCGTACACGGCGACGGTCGCGGTGGGCGGCGGACGCACGCAGATCACGTTCGAATCGTCGTTGCGCGGCGTGGCGAGCGATTTGCCGCCGCCGCTCGCGAAGGGCGCGGCGGAGCCGCTGCCGCTGCGTGTCGAGGTATTTCCGGAAAGCGACCGCGATCGCATCACCCTCGCGCTGGGGTCGGTCGCGGCGGCGGATTTTCACCGCCTAAGGCAGGGCGATTCGATGCGGCTGCTGCGGGCCGGGCTGGTGCTCAACCCTTCGCCGGGGGAAGCGCCGCGCGTGCCGGAACGTCGCGGCGTCATGATTCACGGCGCGCTGCCGGCGCTCGACCTCGATCGCTGGCGGCCGCTGCTGCGTGCGGGCGGCAGCAGCGGGGCCGGCAGCTTCGACCTGCGCTTCGGCACGCTCGATGTCCTCGGCAAGCGGCTCAACAAGGTTACGGCGCACGGCAACACCGACGACGCGGGCTGGACGGCGAGCGTGAACGCGACGGAACTGGCGGGGGACCTCGTCTATCGCGCGGCAGGGCGCGGCACGCTGAACGCGCGGCTGAAGCACTTCACCGTTCCCGACGCCTATCCGGGGGCCGGCACGCTGGCCCCCGGTGCGAGCGCATTGCCGGAATCCGCCGAGATCAGCGAACTGCCGGCGGTCGATCTCGTCGCCGAAAGCTTCGCGTATCGCCGCATCCGCTTCGGCCGCATCGAGGTGGCGGCGCAGAACGACGGCCCGAACTGGCGCATCGACCGGATCGCTATAGTCAACCCCGAGGGCGCGCTGTCCGGCAAGGGCCTCTGGCGCACCGGCAGCGCGTCAAGCACCGCGCTCGAGCTCAAGGTCGAATCGAGCGACGTCGGCAGGCTGCTCGAGCGACTGGGCCATGGAGGTCGCGTCAGCGGCGGCAAGGGGAAGCTCGAGGGCAGCCTGGAGTGGAGCGGCGATCCCCTGATGCCCAACCTGCCGAGCCTCGCGGGACAGCTGTCGCTGCACGCGGAGAGCGCGCAATTTCCCCGCATCGAGACCGGACTCGGCCGGATCCTGTCGCTGGTCAGCCTGAACCTGAGCGAAGCGACCGCCAAAGGCTACGCCTTCGACGCCATTACGGGCGCATTCACCGTGACGCGCGGCGTGGCGCACACCGAGGACCTCAAGATCCGCAGCTCGGCCGCCGAGGTGACGATGAAGGGCGACATCGACCTGGCGCGGGAATCGCAGAACCTGCAGGTGAGGGTCGTGCCGAGCGTGCGCCGCGGCGTGACCACGATCGCCACCATCGTCAATCCCGCGATCGCGCTTGGGGTCGCGGTCGGGCAGGCGGTGCTGAAGGATCCGTTCGGGCAGATCTTTTCCGCGGAGTATGCGGTGAGCGGAAGCTGGGGCGACCCGAAGGTGGAGCGCACCGACGTGCCACCGCCCGACACCACCGATCCGGCGTTCAGGAACTGATGGCGCGCGTTCGCATTGCCGCGGTGCAGATGGTGTCGGTCCCCGAAGTGGCGCCGAACCTGGAGGCCGCGCGGCGCCTCGTCGCGCAGGCGGCGCACGAGGGCGCGCAGCTGGTCGCGCTGCCGGAATACTTCTGCGTGCTCGGGCGCCACGAGACCGACAAGCTGAAGCTGCGGGAACGCGACGGCGCCGGCCCGATCCAGGACGCCCTTGCCGAGATGGCGCAACGCCATCGGCTGTGGCTGGTCGGCGGCACGGTGCCGATCGCCTGCGCCGACCCGGCGCGCGTGCGCAGCGCGTGTCTCGTGTACGACAGCGCCGGCCGGCGCGTGGCGCGCTACGACAAGATGCACCTGTTCACTTTCCACGCCGGCGCGGAGCGCTACGACGAGACGCGCACCATCGAGCCGGGCGATGCGCCGATCACGCTGGAAAGCCCTTTCGGGCGCCTGGGATTGTCGGTTTGCTACGACCTGCGCTTTCCCGAACTGTACCGGCGCTGCGGCAACGTCGACCTGTGGTTCGTGCCTTCGGCGTTCACGGCCGTGACCGGTGCGGCGCATTGGGAGACGTTGCTGCGCGCGCGCGCGATCGAGAACCTCTGCTACGTGGTGGCGCCGGCGCAGGGCGGCCTGCATGCCAACGGCCGGCGAACCCACGGTCACAGCATGGTCGTGGACCCCTGGGGCGAGGTCCTGGCGGAGCGGGCCGAAGGCGAAGGCGTGGTGCTCGCCGAGGTCGATGCCGGGCGGCTCGCCGAGGTGAGACAATCGCTCCCCGCGCTCGACAATCGAAGGCTCACGTGATGGATACGGACGTCCTCCTCGCCACCGCCGATTCCTGCCTGCTGGCGCCCCACGAACTGGAAACCGGCAAGCTGGCGCGCGTGTTCGGCACGCTGTGCCGGCACCGGCTCGACTACGCCGACCTGTTTTTCCAGTACACGCGCGCGGAGGGCTGGAGCCTCGAGGAGGGCATCGTCAAATCGGGCAGCTTCGGCATCGAGCAGGGCGTGGGGGTGCGCGCGATCACCGGCGAGCGCACCGCGTTCGCGCATTCCGACGAGATCAGCTTCGATGCGCTCGAGGACGCGGCGCGCGCGACGCGCGCCATCGCGCGCGCCGGCGGCGCCCGCGCGACCCGGATCGTGCCGCGCAGCCGCGCGCCGCGGCGCTACGAGCCGCTCGATCCGATCGCCTCGCTCGCCGCCGAGGCCAAGGTGCAGCTGCTGGAGAAAGTCGAGCGCATGTGCCGCCGCCGCGATCCGCGCGTGGTTCAGGTGATGGCGCACCTCGGCGGCGAATACGAGGTCGTGCTGATCGCGCGCGCCGATGGCGTGATCGCCGCCGACGTGCGTCCGCTGGTGCGCCTGTCGCTGCAGGTGATCGCGGAGCAGAACGGCCGCCGCGAAAGCGGAGTGTCCGGCGGCGGCGGCCGCACCGACTATGCGCATTTCACCGACGCGGTGCTCGAGTCCTGCGCCGAGCGCGCCGTGGCGCAGGCGCTGCTCAACCTCGAGGCACAGCCGGCGCCCGCGGGCACCATGACCGTGGTGCTCGGCCCCGGCTGGCCGGGCGTGCTGCTGCACGAGGCGGTCGGCCACGGCCTCGAGGGCGACTTCAACCGCAAGGGCAGTTCGGCGTTTTGCGGCCGC
>SCUF01000489.1 GCA_004298325.1 Betaproteobacteria bacterium
GATCCGTCGAAGCGGCTGGCTGAGCGTCAGCCTGCCGATCGGCGGGCGCGAGGCGAGATCCAAATGATCAGGCTAAGCATGTAGTCCTGGCTGTCTAGGGCTTGCGGACGCGGGTTCGATCAGTAACAGGTCGCCTCTGCCCGAGAGGGCAGAGTGACAACGGGGCTCACATCGGCGAACCCTGTTGCCGGCTCACACCGGCATGGCAACGCCGAGGGGTAGGAAGAGGGCCAACCTCAGGCCTGCCCTGTAGAGACTCATGGACGCGCTGAGCCGGGAAGCCGGCCGAGCGCGCCCCAGGATCCGGCAGCACCAGCGCCGGATAACACGCCCCGCATCCCGGCAACGGGATGAAGGCATAGTCCGGCCCGCTCCGAAAGGAGTGGAACAACCGTCCCGCCGCCTCCACCATTTCGACGGCCACCGCAAGGTGGCCGTTTTCTTTTTGCCGCCGGCGGCGTTAATGGACGCACCTGCCGCATGAAGCGCTATCGCGAAACCGAGCTTCTGGTTCCCGTCATGGCCGCCTACATTGCCGGGCCGGTTGATGGCGAGGGCACAGTCACGCTCACGCGCCCCCATCGAGAGGTGTCGAGTCGCCAGGCGCTGAGCCTGCTAGGGCAGATCGCCCCGTACATGAGATCGTACAAATCCGAGCGAGTGCGCCTGGCATTGCGGTACTACGTGGGACTCACCCCTCGAAACGGCAAGTACCGACCAGACATCAGGAAAGCGAGAGACGAATTCGAGGCTAGATTGCTCCCAATCCGCGCCTGATCGTGCGGGTTCGATTCCCGCCGCCTCCACCATAACTTCAATCACTTCCGCCCTCACCCGCCAACACCCGTCAATCACCGCCAGCACCCTACGCTTTCCCTACGTATTCGAATTGATTTCTTCGCGCGGTTTCCAAACTAAAAAGATGGGCCAAACGCGCTTCTGCCAGAGAGATCTATTCACAACTGGCTATATTTCGGGGGAGCTTACGCTGCCGGCTCAGTTCCATGCTGCGCTTGCATCTTGGGGGACTCACCGCGTCAACAGCTTCGGGTACCGCTTACGCAGCCAAGCCAGTACATCCTCACGCAACGTCTCCGCCAGATTGTGCATCTCCCGGGCTTCCCGCTCGGACACGACTCCTGCGGTCTCATAGCCGATGATGTTGCGCTTCTTCCGGAACCGGTCGAACTGATCGATTTTCGGTCCCGGCCAGCCAATGGTGAGCGCGAGACTCTGAATAGTCCGAAAGTGGTGCTGCTCCCGCGCAGCACGAAAGCCGGCCGCGGCTAGAGCAGCGGTCGCCGCTTGGAGCGCAGCGTTGTAGGCGATATTGAATTGCCAGTCCTCCGACAGCCCCGCCACTCTGGCATTGGCGAGGTCGCGTTCCACGATCGCCAGCAGACCGCCGATCTCTTCCGGACTGGTCTTATGCTCGAGGAGCCAGCTATTTCTTTGCCAATTGGTCAAGCTCATGCTCGTTCCCGATCAAAAATATCTTCTCGCTTTTCATCACGGTACGCAGGAAATGGTGCTTGGCCGCGAGCTTCTTCCGAAAATCGGCCGGCGCATAGACCGATGGATTCACCTCGCGGCCGAGACTCTTCTGTACGCGTGCCAGCGCTTCCGAGGCTTCCTCGAACGACAGGTCGCCAATCACCATGACATCGACGTCGCTCGCGCGGCGCTCAGTCCCCTTAGCTATGGACCCGTAGATGAACGCCACGCGAATCCTGGCGGCGATTGGAGCGAGCGCCGACCGCAAGGCGTCGGCTACCCCGGCGGTCTTCACCACGAGGCCATGCAACTCAGCGTAGATCGGGCAGTCGGCATTCGCCTGGAAGTACACCTGCCGGCCGTGAACAGTGCGGCGGACGACACCCGCGCGCGCGAGGAATTCAAGTTCGCGCTGTACCGTGCCGCGCCCGAGACCAGCGAGCTCGATCAAGTTCTCCTGGAGATGCTCTTCGTTGGCGCGTCCGTAAAGCAGAGAAAGCAGGGCTTGGCGCGTCTTGCCGAAGAGGGACAGCGGCTCGACCGAAGATGCAGTTGTACTACCCATAATGGGTAGCAGAATACCCAAAATGGGTAGTAACGTCAAATACATGAACTACTCGTCACTACCAGTACCGCGAGGGTTTCGGTGCCAGCTACGGATGCGCTGCACGCCTCATCGGCTCGCGTGCTTCGCTTGATGGTACCGGTCCGACTGGCACGCTGTCAGCTTTGCCAGCCTCCGCGGTGCGTTCCACCACTTCGGGTCGCCCTGCCAGCAACTTCGGACCATCTAGCTGAAGCTGCACCCGTTTCAGTACCGCTCCCACTTGATAAAATCCCACAAGCTGGAGGCATGCGTTGAAAGCTAAGCCGAAGCACTTGAATGAGACGTTCGTACGGAGCCTGCCCGACCACGGGCCCGTCGTCATGGTGAACCTCGTTCGTTTCAGGAAGCGCTCTGCAGACGGCAGCGGCACCGGATGGGATGCCTACGTTCGCTACAGCACAGCAACAATGCCGCTCATCAAAGCCAGGGGCGGCACCGTACTATGGGCCGGAAATGCCGAGGGTTTCGCGTTCGGAAACGCAACCAGCAAGCGCTGGGACTATGTAGTTCTCGTGCGCTATCCGAGCCGCGCCGCCTTTCTGGACATGATGACCTCCCCGGAATACGCCAAGGCCAACATGGATCGAGAGAACGCGGTCGATGACCACGTCATCATTGCTGCGACCGAAACGTACTCGAAATTGAAGTCCGGCTAACTCAATGCAGCGCCTTGCCTTCCCAACCGCCCGCCGCGGCGTGCGCCTTCATCTCGAGCAGATCGGCTAGCGCGCGGCAGCGTGAGAGCACGCCCGGCTGCTCCAGCAGCGCCTGGCGCTCGAGCGCATCCAGGTCGAGGTTCTGCGCGAAGCCGTTCACCAGTTCCTCGTCCGGCAGATCGGGCGGGAAGCGCGCCTCGCTGCCCAGGCGCGTGAGGAGGATTTTCAGGAACCCGAGCAGGCGTTGCCGTTCGCGGGCCATCGCCGCGGTCTGCGCGTCCTCGTCCGGTTCCGCAATCGCCTCGATCCGCGCCAGCCGGTAAGCGCGGCTCACGTCCTCGCCCGCGACGCGGAACTTGCCGATGCCGTGCAGCACGATGTTGAGGCGGCCGTCCTCGAGTCGCTCGCTGTGCGTGATGGTCCCGGCGCAGCCGACCGGATAGACCGGCGGCCGCCCTTCGTAATTCGCCTCGTAGCCGGGGCGCAGCAGCACCATGCCGATGACCCGATCGCCGGCGAGCGCGTCATCGACCATGGCGCGGTAGCGCGGCTCGAAGATGTGCAGCGGCAGGAACACCTTCGGGAACAGCACCGCGTTGGGCAGCGGGAAAATCGGGATCTTGGGTGGGATCATGTTCCTGCCGCAGCATCGATTCCAGGCGCAGCCCACGCCGGCGTCGATGGTATTGCGCGTTGACAACCGTCAAGATGCATGGACCTGCAGAGGATATGCTGGTTCGCGTGATGCGCCAAGTCGGCTTCGCCGTCGTGCTGCTGCTGCTTTGCGCCGCCGTTGCGGGCGAGACGATCTACAAGTATCGGCTGCCGGAGGGCCGCATCGTCTATTCCAGCCAGTCCCTGCCCGGCGCGACACTGCTCGAGACCTTCGAGCACGAATTTCCGCCCCCGGCCGCGATCCAGGGCGATGCGGAAAAGCGGCGTCTCGAAGCCGAGGCGCGCATCCGCGCGCACCTGGCAGCTTTGGAGCAGGCGTGGAACGAGGTGCAGGAGGCAAAAGTGGCTTTGGCCATCGCCGAGGAACGGCGTCGCGCGGGCATCGAACCGCTGGAAAGAGAACCGGCCCAGCATGCCGGCCCATCGAGCCCGGCGTCTCCGGCCGTAGGCGGTCCGCAGGCACCTGCATCCCCTGCCGTCGGCGGGCCGCAGCCGGCTGCGCCGCCCG
>SCUF01000131.1 GCA_004298325.1 Betaproteobacteria bacterium
CCGCTCGAGCGCGTCAGCATGACGTCGAATGGAATCGACAGGTACACGCCCTTGTCGAAGCTGCCCTCGCCGAACTGCGCCGCCGAGACGTTGGTCTTGGTGGCGAAGGCGCCCACGCTGACGCCGTTGCGGAAAGTGCGCGAAACGTCTACGGTGACGCCGGAGTCCTTCGCCAGGTAGCGGCCCACGCTTACCTTCGCGAGCACGTCATGCCAGCCCGTGTCCCAATACCAGGTGGCGTGGCCCGTCACGGTGCGGTAGTCGCGGAAGGCGAAGTTCTGGTGGAAGTCGCGCTGCTTCACCGCGTTGACGTCGACGCCGAAGGCGCTGCGGCTCGCGAACGGCCGGTAGAGCCATTCGCCGCCCACGCCGCCGAACATCTCCTCGAGATAGCCGCCGTAGACGCTGTAGTAGTGGTTCGGCGAGAGCTTGCCGACGTGCGTGAGCTGCAGGTTCGGCAGCGTGAGCGCGGAGGTGGTCAGGTATTCGCGCAGGAACGTGCGCACGCGCGGCAGCTCGCTCGGCGCAGTGAACTTGAACTTGTCGTAGTTGTCCAGCACGCCCAGGCGCAGCCGGCCCGAGACCCAGGTGTCGGGGCGCAGCCGCAGCTTGCCGTGGGCGGCGAGCGTGAACTGGTAGAGCGCGAACGCGTCCGGCCCGCCAAGCGTGTAATTGAAATCCATGCCCAGGCGCGATTCGAAGCGGGGCGGCTTGCGCTCGTAAAGCGTCGATTCCTCCACCGCCGTGCTCCGAACGTCGCGCGCCACCACGGTTTCGCGCCGCTCTCCCGGCGGCAGCGGTTGTACGCGCTCGGTGACCCAGGCCTCGCGGTCGATCACGTGCTCGGCAATCTCGGCGCCGCGCTGGCGGTAGGCGAGGGCGAAACGATCCACCTCGGCCGGCGCGTCGCGATGCAGCACCGCGGCCGCGCGATCGACGCGCTCGCGCCAATGGATGCCTTCGGCGTCGTCGACGATCACGCGCAGCTCGCGGCCGCGGCGCGTGATCCTCTCCACCCGCCAGTCGGTCTGGCGCGCAAGCTCCGCGCCGGTCGCGCTCCAGTCGGGCGCGCCCTGCGGCCGGCCTGCCGCCACCGGCACGCGCGGCGGGTCGTTCAGCTTCGGCATCTGCATCCGGTCGAGATCGGTGTGGAAGGTGACGCCGAGCATCACCGTGTTGCCGCGCTCCACCGCGAGCGACAGGTCGACGAAGCGCGCGGCGCGGTAGACCAGGCCGAAGTTCCAGGGCGTGCGCTGGCGCTGGTTATTCGCCTGCGGCTCGTGCTGGTAGTCGTTGCCGTCGTACTCGAGCTTGAGGATCAGCGGGTCCCACGGCGACCGGTATTGAACGCCGCCAAAGAACGCCGCGGGGCCCCGGAAGTAGCTGCCGAAGCCGAGCTTGCCGCCCAGCCCTACGTCGATTTTTCGGGTCTCGAACGACTTGCTGATGAAGCGTAGCGGATTGCGAACGTCGCCGCGCCCGCCGGGATAGCCCCAGGCAAGTCCCAGGCTCCAGTCGAAGTCGCCGGTGCGTTTGTTCGCCACCAGATATTCGCCCGAAAACAGCCCCGTTCCGGCAAGGTCGCGCAAGCCGATCGCGAACTCGGGGACGTACGCCGACTCGGTCCAGAGCCTGAACTTGGCGTCGAACCCCTTGTCCTTCAGGCTCTGCCCCGTGTTGAGTGTCCCGGTCGGATCGTACGGTCGATTATTGATGTTGCTGTAGCGAAACCCCGCCTCGAGCCAATCGAACGGCTGCACGAAGATGTTGCCGTGCGCATACGGCGGCATGCGGCTGTAGTTGAACCGGAACGACCCCGCCCGCGCCATCCGCGCCGTGGGCGTCTGCAAGAGGCCAACATTCCCCCAGTCGCTCGCCGTCACCCGAAAAGGGGTCAGGACCCTTTTCCCGCCCGGAAAAGGGTCCTGACCCCTTTTAGTTCCGTCCGGCGCGGGCCCCTGCGTCGCCAGAAACCGCACCAGAAGCTCTGACAACTTGTCCGGCCAGTCGCTCGCGCGAGCTGGCGCCCAGATCCACGCCCCGGGGGCCGGCTCGTCCTGCATTTCCCGATTCCAGAGTGCGATCCCGTAGCGTTGCACGCGACCGTCAGGTTGCGCGATCCACACGCGGTCGACGGGGTTCGCGTCGCAAGCCTCCACGTACGCACGCGCCTCGCGCCCGGGCGTGTGCGCGACCGCACAGCGCTCGCCCCGATCGGTGATCACCGTCACGCTCATTGGGCGCAGAGGCAGCACCACGCGATGATTCGATTGCAGCACCGGATCGCGCGCCGGGTTCCCCTGCAGCCAGCGCGCATCGGCTACCGCTACGGGAACGCGCCCCGTCACCGGCAGCTCGCGTACCCACGCGCCAAGCCGTACGGAAGCCTCCGTCCCCACGCCCGCCAGCGAATCGAGCAGATCGCGCTTCAAGAGGCTCTGCGCCGCAACTTCCTCCGGCACTCGCCAGCTCAAGCCGAGCGGATACGCATCGGGCGCTTTCGGCTGCTCCAGCAGCCAGTCACTCAGCCGCTTCGGCGCCTCCTGCGCCCACGCCCCCGAAGATGGGGTCAGAGTAAGAAGTAGAGCGGCACCAGCAGCCGCAAGGAGGGCCGTCATGTCCAGCGCGCGAGGCGTGTTGGTGGCAGGGACGGCCCTACGCGAGACCGTCGTTCAATTCACGGAATTGTAATGCCCCTCTGCGCGGTTCATTCGGATCGGGGATTGACGAGCGGCGGCTCCGATCGAATTACTCACGGCGCTTGCCGATCCGCGAAGGAAGCCCGCATTGCTCAATTTGCGAGCGGAGCTAAAGATGCCGTGCCCCGTCCTGTTTGCCGAGATTGCGATCGAATGTGCCAAGCGGAACATGTCCGGCCTTGCGCGCCATTTCCAGAGCCAGGCAATCCGAGAATCCGACGGACGGCGCCTTCCGGAAACGCGCCAACGCCGACGCCACCGCGTCCGGATCCTGGATTGTCAAATCCTTGTGGTTCAGCAGCATGTCCACTGCCTTGGCGATTCTCTCGGAATCCAGCCCGTACACCGAGACCAGGACCCATACCGCTTCTACCAGTACGATGACCGAAACCCAGGCACCGGAGGCGACGAACGCCTCAGCCGCAGCGACTTGACGAGCATCGTCGCGCGCGACCAACCGGACAAGCACATTGGTATCAACGGCGCGCACGCCGACTCACGTAGCGGCGAATTCCCTGCTTGAGCTGCGCCAGCGTGCGGGGCCTGGGTGCGATCGGGAACAAGGCTCGATGAACGTCCTCCGAGCTGAATCTGCCAACCCGCCGCACGACGATCGCCTTGCCATCCTCGTCCCACTCCAGGACGGATCCGGGTCCCAGGCCCAGCCGCCGGCGTACCGCCGCCGGCACCGAAACCTGCCCCTGCGCGGTCAGCTTGGAATGGGCGAGCGCCATGGCGGCATATTACCACGGTAATGGATCGGTCCGGCGGGAAGTCGGACGCGACGGCCGGCGCGCGCCGCGCCGCGCGCCTCGTCGTCGATACCCGTGGCGTCTATCTCGACCCGGCGCCACACATCGTCAAAGCCTGAAAATCGGGGTCAGTGGAAAAACCGGAGTCGGAGCCGGCGTCGAGACTAGGATCCGAGGTTTCTCGACAATCCGTCTCGCACCCGCCGGTACAGCGCCGGGGGCACGCGTCCCAGCCTTGCCGCATCGGCGGCCTCGATCGTTGCGATCTTCGCCGTTCGTATCACGGATGGCGCCGGCAGGCCCGCGGAGGCGAGATCCCTGATCGCCACGTCGCCTGGCCAGCGCCGATTCTCCGCGCTGGTGATCATCACCACCCACAACAGGCCATGTGCGCTTTCGAGATCGCCCGCGGCGACGACCAGCGCCGGCCGGTGCTGCCGCGTCGGGCGGTCCGTGTACGGAAACGGCACCTTGACGACATCGCCCTGCCTAAAGCCCGGCATACGCCTTCGTGTCGGCTTCCGAGCCCCATTCGCGGAAGGTGCGGAAGGGATCGTCCGTCGCCCCGCCGCCGCCGGCTTTCGTCAGGATGACGCGCCGCTCGTCGATCTGATACAGCAACTCGTCGCCGGGCTCGAGCCGCAGCGCGGCGCGCACCGGCTGCGGAATCGTCGTCTGCGCCTTGCTCGTGAGCTTGCTGACAATCATGGGGAGTCCGCGCCAAAGCCTTCAAACGGCCCATGGTAAGGAAATTCCTTGTCAGCGTCAACGCCTCGCAGCCGCTGGATGCTTCGGTCCCGAGCCCCGATCAGGTCATACCGGGCAAAGTGACGTCACCTCCCGGCCCGCGGAATTGAAATGGGGGTCACGCCGCCAGCCCGGCGAGCCAGCGCGCGGCAGGCTCGAACGCGACGCGCCCGCGCTGTTCGGGTTGACGCAGATCGCGCACGAGCTGCACGGCTTTCGCTCGCGGGAACCGGGCGGCCAGGCGTTGCAGCAACGGCGTGGCGGCGGCATCCGTCAATTTGCACTCGGGAAGGTGTAAAAGGACTTCAGCACGAACACGACGTAGAGCGCCTCGAGCACGTCGAGGTATTTCCCCGGCGTGGTCGGCGAGACCTGCAGGTCTCGCGCAATCGATGCGAGCGCCAGCGGGGCCCGGAAAGAAACACCATCTTCTTGCCGAAATCTGCCCGTACTGCGGGTTCGAGATCACGTCGCATCCGACTATTGACCATCACTATGGAAGATAGTCACGAC
The DNA here is from genome assembly GCA_004298325.1 of Betaproteobacteria bacterium. Classification (GTDB taxonomy): domain Bacteria; phylum Pseudomonadota; class Gammaproteobacteria; order Burkholderiales; family SG8-39; genus 2-02-FULL-66-14. The sequence goes on from SCUF01000131.1 coordinate 4,712, forward strand.
CATTTTCCAATGTGCTGGAAATCAGTTGGGAATGCTGGAATCGAGGCCAGACTTCGGCCGTGAGGCGATTCGCGGCCATGATCGCTTCAACTGCTCGACAAGCTCAACTCCGCGGAGCGCCAATTCGCCGGGCGCGCATGGAGCGCGCGGCGGATGTACTTCCGGATCGGATGTCGCGCTACCCCGCCGGCCAGCGCTGCCAGGTGAAGCAAAGCTCCGGCGCGAGGCACTGCTCGCCGTAGACCACGGTTTCCTTGCCGCCCTGAATGCGCACCGCGTAGCGCGCGGGCGGCAGCGACGTTTCGCCCTGGGTCGGCGATTCGAGCCGCTCCTCGAACCAGGCGAGCGATCTGGCATCGAGATCGCGCAGCGCGCTTTTTTCCGGCACCGGCGCCGGACCCAGAAGAAGCGCGTCGCGCAGTCCGTAGCGGTAACCGGGCATCACGTCGCGCGTGCGCACCAAGCGCCGGGGTGCGGACTCGCGCGCAAGCACCGACCACGCGGGCAACTCGGGCAGCCGCACGTTGCGCCATTCGGTCGTCGTGCCGAACGCGCCGATCACGCGGCCTTGCTGCAGCTTGAGCACCTCTCGCTCGGCGCTGTACCAGACTTCGACCGGACCGCGCGGGTCGTTCTCCTCGTAGCCCAGCACCAGCAGCGCCGCGCGGCCCGCGATCGTGACGCGGAGGTAGCGGAAGTTCGGGTTGAGTTTCGCGCCGTCGACGCCCGCGTCGCGCTGGAGCACGACCTGGAGCGTCTGCATGATGGGGTCGGTGCTGCTGGCGCAGCCGACGAGCAGCGCGGCCGATGACGCGGTGAGAACGAGGGTGCGAAAGTCCACGGCGCAATTTTACCGGGCCCGGAAACAAGAAAGCCTTGGCTTGCGCCAAGGCTTTCCGGTACTGAACTCTTGCGTGATTACTGGGTCCCGGTTGTCCCGGTCGCCGTCGTTCCGGGTGTCGCCGTGACGTCGTTGTCGGAAGCCGCCGCTGCCACCACCGCAACCGCCGCAGCGATCGCTACTAGCGTTGCGACATTCAGACCGCCAACTGCCGCACTTGCCGCGCCACCCGCTCCTGCACCCGCGCCACCGGCCGCGCCGGCGCCAGCTTGGCCCGCTGTGCCTGTTGCCGGCTGCTGGGCGAACGCCATCGATGTCGCGGCCAAAAACGCGGTAACAAAAAGAATGACTCGTTTCATATCGTCCGTCCCTTGGGGTTGATCAGGTCGCTGCTTCGCGAGCATTAGATCACACGCGAAACAGGGTGCGCAAGCCCCGGTTCCCTGAGGGGGGAAAGACCCGTCGCCGAGCCCCGACAAAGGTCCATGAGACCGATACCGAAGTAGTAAGCTGTTGAGGGGCTTGACAATCCGTAGAAGCACGGTGGCCGGGGTCCATTCCATCGCTGGCGCACGGCAATCCGCTCGGGACGGACCCGATCCAGGTGGAATGTGTGGCAAACTTCGATGAAATTGGCTACTTCCGGTGGGCAGCGCTGCTCACAGCCAACCCATTGTGACTGCCGAAATTCCAGTTCCCCACCGCCAGAGCGCGAGTCCGGCTTACGCGAATTGACGGCGGGCTGACCTCGGTGCGTACAAAGGCCTGATGTTTTCGATTCACCTTTCCGAACTTCCACGTCCGGTCAAGACGCTCATTCTCATGAGCGTGGACGCGGTGCTTGCCTGTGCAGCGTACTGGCTCGCGACCATTGCGCGATACGGTCGCATTCCTTCCCTCACGCAGGAACAGATCGTCGCGGGTACGGCGGTCGCGGTTCTCCTCATGCCCGCGATCGCCTTCGCGCTCGGCTTCTACCGCTCCGTGACCCGTTTCCACGCGCCAGACCTGGCGTCGCGCGCAGGAGCGGTCGGCGCACTATGTGGCGGCGCACTGGCGGCCATTGCCCTCATGGGCGGCGCGAGACCATTGCAGGCAACAGGATTCGGGTTTGTGTTTGCGCTGGTCTATTTCATTCTTCTCCTGGCGAGTCGGGCTGCGGCGCGCTGGATGCTGGGCCGTTCCAACGATCCCGGCATTCCAGTCGCCATCTACGGGGCCGGCGCTGCGGGCAGACAGCTCGCGGTCATGCTGACCCGCGGCGGCCAACAGCGGGCGATGGTCTTCATTGAC
>SCUF01000018.1 GCA_004298325.1 Betaproteobacteria bacterium
CAAGCCGCTGGCGCCGCTTTCGGGCGTGGTCTCGCTCGCGATCCTGGCCGGCGGGCTCGCGATCCTCGCCGCCGACCTCGGCCGGCCCGACCGCCTGATCGTCGCCCTGACGCACTTCAACTTCAAGTCGATCTTCGCGCTCAACATGTTCCTGTACAGCGGCTTCTTCGCGATCGTCGGCGTGTACCTCTGGTTCATGATGGAGCGGCGCATGGCCCGCTACAGCAGCATGGCGGGCCTCGGCGCCTTCATCTGGCGCATCGTCCTCACCACCGGTACCGGATCGATCTTCGGCTTCCTGGTGGCGCGCGAGGCCTACGACTCGGCGCTGCTGGGGCCCACGTTCGTGATCTACTCGTTCGCCTATGGCACCGCGCTGTTTCTCATCGCCGCGCTCGCGGCGCTGCGCTGGGACGGGCGCGCGCTGGAGGATGCGCAGCTGGCGCGGCTCGGGCGGCTGCTGGCGATCTTCACCGCGGCGTCGCTCTACATGACCGTGGTGTTTCACCTGACGAAGCTCTACGTGACCCGCTATCACGGCGTGGAGGCGTTCATCCTCGCCGACGGCGGCATCTATCCGCTGCTTTTCTGGGCGGGACAGATCGTGATCGGCGGCGTCGCGCCGCTCGCGATTCTCTACGCGCCGCGCACGGGCGGCACGCGGGCGGGTGTGCTGGCGGCTGCCGTGCTCGTGGTGCTGGGCGGCCTGGCGCAGATGTACGTCACCATCATCGGTGCGCAGGCCTGGCCGCAGCCGATCTTCCCCGGCTGGCAGGAGTCGAGCCGCTTCTTCGACGGCGAAATCCACGCCTACGCGCCCGGCGTCCCGGAACTGTTCCTCGCGCTCGGCGGCTTCGCGCTCGCCGCCCTGCTCATCGCGGTGGCGCTGAAGGTGCTGCCCCTGATTCCCGATTCATGCACCGATTCCTCGTCTCCGCAGCCCACAAGTCCTCCGGCAAGACCACGCTGAGCGTCGGGCTGGCGGCCGCGCTGGCGCGGCGCGGCCACGCGGTCCAGACCTTCAAGAAGGGTCCCGACTACATCGATCCGCTGTGGCTTGGCCTGGCGAGCGGGCGCGCCTGCCGCAACCTCGATTTCCATCTTTCGTCAGGCGAGGAAATTGCCGCCGCCTTCGCGCGCCACGGCGCGGCCGCCGACGTGTGCCTGGTCGAGGGCAACAAGGGCCTCTACGACGGGCTCGACCTGAACGGCGCCAACTCCAACGCCGCGCTCGCGAAGCTCCTTCGCCTGCCGGTGCTGCTGGTGCTCGATGCGCGCGGCATGACGCGCGGCGTGGCGCCGCTCATTCTCGGCTACCAGGCCTTCGATCGCGAGGTGCGCTTCGCCGGCGTGATCCTCAACCGGCTCGGCGGGTCGCGTCACGAGTCGAAGCTGCGCGCCGTCATCGAGCACTACACCGACGTTCCGGTGCTGGGTGCGGTGCATGCGGAAGCCGCCATCGGCATCACGGAGCGGCACCTGGGACTGATCCCGGCCAACGAGGCGGGCGCGGCGGCCGCGCGCGTCGACGCGATCGCCGGGGCGATCGAACGGCAGGTGGATATCGACAGACTGCTGGATGCGACCCGCGCGCACGCGCCGCTCGCCGCGCCGGCCGCGCAGCGGGTCGCGGCCCCGGAACCGAAGCTGCGCATCGGCATCGCGCGCGATCGGGCGTTCGGCTTCTACTACGCGGGCGATCTCGAGGCGCTCGAGGCCGCGGGCGCGAAGCTCACCTACTTCGACGCGCTGCAGGCGCCGCGCCTGCCGGAGGTCGATGCGCTGTTCATCGGCGGCGGCTTCCCGGAATGCTTCGGGGCCGAACTCGAATCGAACGCCGGCCTGCGAGCGCAGATCCGGGCGCGGATCGAAGGCGGCATGCCGGTCTACGCGGAGTGCGGCGGCCTCATGTACCTGGCGCGTTCCATTGCGTGGCAGGGGAAACGTCACGCGATGGTGGGTGCGATTCCCGCCGACGTCGTGGTGCGCGAGCGGCCCACGGGGCGCGGCTACGTGGTGCTCGAGCAGACCGCCGCGCACCCCTGGCCGGTGGGCGGCGTGCCCGAGGTCCGCGCGCACGAGTTCCATTACTCCACGCTGGAGAATGCGGCCCCCAGCCTGGTCTATGCGTACCGCGTGAAGCGCGGCCACGGCATCGACGGCGAGCGCGACGGGATCGTGCTCAGGAACGTACTAGCCTCCTACACCCACCTGCGTGCCGCGGGCCGCTGCGACTGGCCGGCGCGGTTCGTGGCGTTCGCGCGCCGTTGCCGCAGCCCGGCCCGGGAGGCGGAATCCGGTTTGCGCTAGGCAACGCACGCCGCGCCGAATATCGGTTCCGATGCGCTTACTCGTCGAACAGGAACGTGGACTCGTGGTAGTAACGAACGGTCCTGGACGCCAGCTGTTGCTTCAACCAGTCCGCCAGCCAGGCGTTCTTTTCGGACAGGCTTGCACCACCGCTGAGCACCGTCAGGGGCAGGTTGATGCGCAGCGCGCGCCTTGGAATCACGTGGCGCGTGATGCCGGCGGGAAGACAGGCGCCCACACGCGCCAGGTCGATGATCTCCGCCGGCGCAAAGCGGGGAAACACGACGAGCGCGGCAACATCGTCGTGAAATGGCAGCAGTGATGGCAGGTGGTCGATGCTGGCGCGGAAAATCCGCGCCTGCACTTTGTAGAGGTCCACGATCTCGTTGAGGCGTCGGGTGCGCTGATGCAGGTCACCCGAAGCTTGCAGCGTCCAGACTTCACCGTTCGCGTATTCCACAAAGGCCAGAATCTCGCGGCGGGCAAGCCGTGCGCGCGCATGTGACGCGTCTGATCGTTCGATCTCGACACCCTGCGCCGCCTGGAGCATGCCTTTGAAGTGCCCGGCGCCGATACCCTTGACCAGGTGATGCCAGGTATCCAGGACCAGCTCCGCGTCTTCGTAGTCCACCACCTGCACGGCGATGTGGACGATGCCCAGCGCCCGCATGGCGGCGACGCGGTTGGCCCCATCCAGCACCACGTAGCGCTGTTCGCCGCGGACCGGGGCGACGACGGGCGGGTTCTTCAACACCCTGTCGGTCTGCAGGCGCCGCAACAGCGGCTCGCTGCGCTGCACGTCGTGCTGTTCGTGCAGCAACAGCATGGCCGCCGGCACCACACGCAGGTCGGGCATTTCAGGCTGGCGTTGATGCGTGGTCATAGATACTCGAGTGCAGGTCGCCCGTCAAAGCGCCCTTCCGGTCGTTGCTACGAGACGACGCTTGCGGGCCAACCCGCCGGAACCCGTCGCCTAGCTTTGTCGTGGGCCGCGGATCTCGGACAGTACGGTCTCCACCTGGCGCCAAAACTTCGCCTGCGCCTTGTCGCCGGCGCTCTCAAGGGACACCGCCTTGTGAGCGGCCTCGGCGATGGCCTTGGAGCCCTTGGCTTCAAAAAGGTGGTGTGCGAGTGCTGAAATGTCTGCTGGATTCATCTGTGATCGCCTCCAAGAACACGTTCGGAAGCTTGATCCTGCCCGATGGCTCGCCAGCCCATCTTGACGAGAAGCAAGAGCTGAACGGATACCACCAGAGACAAGCTTCCGGGCAGCCGGTTGCGATTGGGCACGCTGCCTGTCCGGGATTTGTGCATGAGCCGATTCTTCAAACGCTCATCACGCGCAGGGTCCACAGACTGTCGACATCCCCTATACTGCGTGCGTCGAAGTCGAACCGACGGATCGCGATGAAAAATTTCACAGCCGCCCTGTTGTCGCTCCCGCTCTGCGCCGGGTGCACGGTCCTGTCCATAGCTGGCACGGCCGTTTCGACGACCGTGAGTGTGGCGGGTACCGTGGTGGAAACTGGCGTCAGCGTGGCTGGCTCGGCCGTCAGAGGCGTCGCCAACGCAATCGCTGGCCCGGACGACAAGCGCCAGCCGTAATCCGACCGCGCCGCGCGGCTTGCCACGCGCTGCGGGGACCAGGAGCGGACATCCGGGACAGCGCTGCGGGTGTCCGGCGGCGCGGGGAACTTCCCGCTAGTCCGCTGCACGCGCGCGCTGCAGGCCCCGGGGGTCCAGGATGCGCACCTGCTTCTGCCGCACGTCCAGAAGCCCGTTCTTGCCGAACTTGGAGAACAGCCGGCTCACGGTTTCGAGCTTGAGCCCGAGGTAACTGCCGATTTCCTCCCGCGTCATCTTGAGAACGAATTCGGAAGGCGAGTAGCCCCGCCGTACGAACCGCGTCGAGAGGTTGACGAGAAAGGTGGCAAGACGCGCCTCGGCGCTCATCGAGCCCAGCAGCAGCATCACGCCATGATCGCGCGTGATCTCCCGGGAAAGCATCGCGTGCAGTTGACGCTGCATCGCCGGGTTATCCCGCCCCAGCGTTTCCATGAGGGCGAACGGCAGCACGACGATTTCGCTGTCTTCGAGCGCGCTCGCGGTGCTTTCGTACCGCGCTGCGGCGACGCCGTCCAGCCCGAACAGTTCGCCGCACATGAAGAATCCCATCACCTGTTCGCGGCCCGTGGCATCCACGGTGGCCGTCTTGAAGAAGCCGCTGCGGACCGCGTAGATCGCGTTGAATGGATCGCCCGCGAGAAATACGGTCTGGCCGCGCCTCAGGCGCCGGCGAAGGAAGGCGACTTGAGCGAAAGCATCCAGATCCGCCAGCGCGTCGCCAACCGGCGCGTCCGGCCCTGAAGAAGTCCATTGGCGACGACGCGGATGGAGGGTTTTCAGACGCCACCTCGGCAGGCAGGAGAGATTGCGCGCGGCAGGGCGTCGCGTCAAGCAACAGCGGTACGGACGCCGGACCCGGTTGTTGCAGCGGTTGACGGCACTCGCAGCAAGGCGCAATGTATGAACGCCCACCGATAAGCGTCGAAATCGAGGAGTCACGGCGATGAGAAAGCTTATTTGCAGACCGGCTGCCGCCATGGGTCTCGCACTGCTTTCCCCCGCAGTGCTGGCTGCGCTGGAAGAGGTGCAGACGGCCGTTCACAAGCTGGTGCTCTACGGCTTCATTCTGTTCCTGGTCGTCGTCACCGTCGTCGTGTACTCGATGCGGATGCGAGACAAGCGCCGGGCGCCGTTGACCCGCTTATTCGAGAAGCACGAAGCGGTCCACGCCGTTGCACCCGATGCCTCGGTCACCGAGTGCGTGCGCGCAATGACCGCCGCGAGGATCGGTGCCCTGGTGGTCATGGAGGGCGGGCAATTGACGGGCATATTCACGGAGCGGGATGCGCTGACCAAGGTGCTGGCCACCGGGCGCGATCCCGTCAGCACGAAAGTTTCCGAGGTGATGACGAAGGAACCCTGCTGCATCCCGCCGACGACGACCGTCGGCGAGGCGATGGCGCTGGTCACCCAGCGGCGGTTCCGGCACCTGCCGATCGTGGAAAACGGCAAGGTGCTCGCCGTGATTTCGAGCGGCGATCTGACCCACTGGATGGTGAAGGGCGAATTGGGCGAAGTTCAAGAGCTGATCGACCTTGCCGCGCGGTCCTGACAGCGACCACCGCCCTTCCAGGGAGACACTATGAAATTCCAGATCGAGAAGATTGACGCCGGGTTGAGCGTCCGTATTGACGAGGTGGCAGCACAGGAGAAGAAGATACTGGAGGCCATAGGTCGGTGCAGGCAAAGCGCTTGGGCTTGCCCATCGGGCGAGTGCATGAACATCGGAACGATGGAAGAACGCACGGGCGGCGGTAGTGTCTTCCTGACGCTCACTGCCAGACCCGGAGTGCAGCTGAGTGCCGTCGGCATCGAACAGTGCCTGGGTTACATGTTGGCGCAGGCCATCAAGTCGTAACGGGTCAAGGATCACGCTTCCTGCATCGGGTGCTTCGTCGCCTTCGCGCTCAGCGTTTCACGAATTTCAGGGTGAAACGGTCGCTCTCGCCGATCGCCTGGTACCTCGCACGGTCCTGCTCCTTGAGGCGGTAGGTCGGCGGCAGCGTCCAGACGCCCGCCGGATGATCCTTGGTGTCCCTGGCGTTGGCATTGACCTCGGAGGCGGCGACGAAGCGGAATCCGGCGCGCTCGATCAGCGCGATGGCGAAGTCCTGGCGTACGTAACCTGATTTCATCTGCACGTCCTGTGACCGGTCGTCGCGGCCACGATGGTCCACCACGCCGAGCACGCCGCCCGGTTTCAGGGCGCGATGAAAAGCGCGCAGCGCGCCGTCGACTTCGCCGCGCTCGATCCAGTTGTGCAGGTTGCGGAAGGTGAGCACGAAATCGGCGCTGCCCGCCGGCGCGATGTCGTGCCGGTCGGCCTTGAACGGCACCACCGCCACCTTGCCGTAACGCGCCGGATCCGCCGCCAGCCGCGTCAGCAGCTTCTGATGATCGGCGAGGTAATTGGGCGGCGCGGTGGGGTCGCGGCTCGCAGCGATGTAGCGACCTTTCTCCCTGAGGTAGGGCGCGAGGATTTCGAGGTAGTAACCGGCGCTTCCCGGCAGGATCTCGACCACGGTGCTCGTTTCCCGGACGCCGAAGAATTCAAGCGTCTCCTGCGGATGCCGCCACGGATCGCGCGCGGCGTTGGCTGGAGTGCGATGCGCAGAAGCGACGAGCTGGGCGAGTCGGGGATCAGGCTGCCGCAGCGGTGCGGTCGAACAGGCTGCGGTGAGCGCGAGCGCCGCCAGCAGCGCCCCGCCACGCGTCACGCGCTGCCTTCGGTGGGCGGTCGGCGCGCCGAGCTGACGCCGTGCTCGACCGCGAACACCGCCGCCTCGACGCGCGAGGACAGCTTCAGCTTCGCGAGCACGCGGCGCACGTGGAGTTTCACGGTTTCGTGGCTGATGTCGAGCTCGCGCGCGATCGCCTTGTTGGTCAGGCCCTGCGCGAGGTGCTGCAGGATCTCGCGCTCGCGCGGCGTGAGCTCCGCAAGCAGGTCCTCGCGCACCGCCGCGCCGCGCCTGGGATGCAGCAGATCGATCAGCTTCAGCGTCATCGCGGGCGCCACCACCGTTTCGCCGCGCAGCGCGCGCCGCACCGCCGCGACCAGCTCGTCCGGTTCCATGTCCTTCAGCAGGTAGCCGCGCGCGCCGCTCGCGAGCGCGTTGGCCATGTCGTCCTCCGCATCGCTCACCGTGAGCACGATCGAGGTGCCCTGCCAGCCCGCCGCGAGCAGCTGCCGCAGCAGCGCCAGGCCGCCGTGCGGCGGCATGTTGAGATCCACGATCGCCACGTCGGGGCGCTGCTCGCGCGCGATTCTCAGGGCTTCGTCCGGGTCGCCGGTGGCCGCAACGACGCGGATCGCGTCGCGCCCCTCGAGCAGCTCCGCCAGCCCCTTGCGAAACAGCGTGTGGTCATCGACCAGCAGGACGCTGATCGGAGCGTTCATGGCGCCGCCGCGCGCTCGGCGGCGAGCGCCGGCAATACCAGCCGCACGCGGGCGCCGCCCTGCGGCAGGTTGGCGATTTCGAGCCGGCCGGCGACGCGCTGCGCGCGCTCGCGCATGATGTTGACGCCGAGGTGGTGGCGCAGGTTGGGCGAACCCTGCGCGCTGCCGAGGGCGAAGAAGCCGCTGCCGTCGTCCTCCACCGAGAAGACGTATTCCGTGCCGCGCTTCTCCAGCACCAGGCGGGCGCGCCGCGCGCCGGAATGGCGCGCCACGTTGGCGAGCGCTTCCTGCAGGATGTGGAAGACGTTGGCTTCCTCGTCGACGCCGAGGTCGAGCTCGGGCAGCCGGTTGTCGACCGTCAGCGCGACGCCGGTGCGGTCCTCGAAACCGGCGGCGATGCTCTCGAGCGCATGCACCAGTCCGAGCGGATCCATGCGGCTGCGGAACTGCGCCAGCAGCTCGCGCAGGTCGGCGTAGGCTTCGCCCAGTCCGTGCTGCAGGTCGCTGGCGTACTTCAGCGCGCGCTCGCGCTCGCCCGAGCGCAGCGTATCGAGCAGCAGCGCCAGCCGCATCTTCATGTAGGCCAGGGTCTGCGCGAGGGAATCGTGCACCTCGCTCGCCATCATCTGGCGCTCGTTCATCACCGTCATGCGCACGTTCTCGCGCGCGAGGCGGGCATTTTCCAGCGCCATGCCGAGATGCTCGCCGATCGAGCGATACAGCCGCGCCACCTCCGGGGACATCGCGCGCGCTTCGCGCAGGAACAGGTTGTAGACGCCGAGCACCTTGCCCTGGTGCGCGAGCGGCACCACGATCATGCCGCCGAAGCCGCCGAACCAGGGCTGCGAGGTGTGCGTCGCGCAGGCGAGCGCCGAGCCCTCGGCATGGACCGCCGCGTCGCGCACCGCGAGACCGCAGGCGCCGCAGTCGAGCGGCATGTGCTTTTCGCGCGCGGCCACTTCCGGCGGCAGCCCGGCCGAGGCCACCAGCCGCAGGTGGCGCCCGCTTTCCGCGACCACGCGCACGGCGCCGGCCGCGGCATCGGTGAGGCGGATCATGGTGGCGAGGAACCGGCCCAGCCATTCCTCGATGCCGGCATCGCCCGGCAGGCTGGCGGTGGCTTCGGCGAAAATCTGCAGCGCGCGGAGCTTTTCGCCGGCGGCGGCAGCCTCCTGCCGCGCTGCGGACACGGCGAGCGCGCGGCCCCGTTGCATCGCGCCCGGGTCGCTCATAGGGCGAGGGTGCGCGCTTCGCCGCCGCCGGGCGGCACGGGCCGCGACAGCAGGTCACGGGCGACGCGTGCCCAATGTTCGGAGCCGCGCTCGATCGCCGGGCGCAGCGCGCCCGCGGCGCCGGTCTCGCGCCAATCCTGGTAGGCGCTCGTGAGCGCCGGG
>SCUF01000132.1 GCA_004298325.1 Betaproteobacteria bacterium
CGACGGCTTTTTCTACAAGGGCCAGGAAGTCGCGGTGATCGGCGGCGGCAACACCGCGGTCGAGGAGGCGCTCTACCTCGCGAACCTCTGCAGCAAGGTGACGCTGGTGCACCGGCGCGAACGCTTCCGCGCCGAGAAGATCATGATCGACAAGCTGATGAAGAAGGTCGCCGACGGCCGCATCGCGCTGGAGCTCGATTCGGTGCTGGAGGAGGCGCTCGGCGACGCCAAGGGCTTGAACGGGGTGCGCGTGCGCAACGTGAAGACCGGCGCCGCGCGCGACCTCGCGGTGCAGGGCCTGTTCGTCGCCATCGGCCATACGCCCAACACGCAGCTCTTCGAGGGCCAGCTGGAGATGCACAACGGCTACCTCGCGACGCGCGGCGGCAGCGACGGCAATGCCACGGCCACCAGCGTCGCGGGCGTGTTCGCCGCCGGCGACGTGCAGGACCACGTCTATCGCCAGGCGGTAACCAGCGCCGCGAGCGGCTGCATGGCGGCGCTCGACGCGGAGAAGTACCTCGATGCGCAAGCCGCGGCGTGAGCACGGCGCAGCCGGAGACGAGGACTTCCGCCAGGCGGTCGCCGACGTCGTCCCGCTGAAGCGGGAACGGCGCCACGCGCTCAAGGGGCCGCCGCCTGCGCCGCACGCGGTGCAACGCCGGCGCGACGAGCGCGCGGCGCTGCACGAAAGCCTGCACGCGCCGTTCTCGATCGAGGACGCGCTCGATTCCGGGGAGGAGCTCAGTTACCTGCGCGACGGGCTGCCGCGCCAGGTGCTGCGGCGCCTGCGCCGCGGCCACTGGGTGGTGCAGGCGAGCCTCGACCTGCACGGCATGAACCGGGTCGTTGCGGCCGAAGCCGTGGCGGCATTTCTGCGCGCCGGCGCGGCGCGCGGCGCGCGCTGCGTGCGCATCGTTCACGGCAGGGGACTCGGATCGAAAAACCGCGAGCCGGTGCTGAAGGCCAAGCTCGGAAAGTGGCTGCCGCCGCGTGACGAGGTGCTCGCGTTCTGTCAGGCGCCTGCGGTCCACGGCGGCAGCGGCGCCCTGCTCGTGCTCCTTAAAGGCTCCTTAAAGGGGTCAGACCCCTTTTCCTCCAGAAAAGGGGTCTGACCCCCTAGATCGCAGACTCGTTGGTCTCGCCGGTGCGGATGCGCACGACGTGCTCCACGGCGGTGACGAAGATCTTGCCGTCGCCGATCTTGCCGGTGCGCGCGGCCTTGATGATGGCCTCGATCGCGGACTCGATCTGGTTTTCGGAGACCACGACCTCGATCTTCACCTTGGGCAGGAAATCGACCACGTACTCGGCGCCGCGGTAGAGCTCGGTATGGCCCTTCTGCCGGCCGAAACCCTTCACCTCGGTGACGGTCAGCCCGGTGACCCCGACCTCGGAGAGCGCCTCGCGCACTTCGTCGAGCTTGAATGGTTTGACGATGGCTTCGATTTTTTTCATCGCGGGCTCCCTGCCGGCCTCGGGTGACGGGGGTAATTCTATAATGACCGCATGGCGATGACCGACAACAATCTGCGCCCGGCGCTGCTGTTCTGGTGGGCGCAGGTGCTCGCCCTGTTCAGGATGAACGGCCGGGCGCTGGAAACGTACCGGGCCGTGACCCGTGACAACCCGCGCCACCAGCAGGCCTGGAGCTGTATCGGCTTCATGCTCGCGGAGCGCGAGCAGCACGCCGCGGCGCTGGAGGCCTTCGAACGGGCGCTGGCGATCGTTCCCAGGGATGCTCCTTCGCACTTCAATATCGGCTTCGTGCTGCAGCGCCAGGGCCGGCACGAGGAGGCGATTGCGCGCTTCAACCGCACGATCGAGATCGACCCGCTCGTGGACCGGGCCTGGTACGGTCTCGGGCTGTCGCTCGCCAGTCTCGGGCAGCACGCGCAGGCCGCCGAAAAGTTCGAGGAAGCCGCGCGCCTGCAGCCCATGAATCCGTACGCCGGCTACCAGCTGGCCGGCGCGCGCCACAAGCTCGGCCAGCACGAAAAGGTGCGCGCCGAGTACCTCCGGGTCAAGGGCTTCGATCCCAAGGTCGCGGAGCGGATCCGCGTCGAGTTCGGCGTCAGCGCCCGATAGCGTGCCGCAGCGGCTGCGTGTCGCCGGTTCGCTCGCGGGCATCGCGGCGGCGGACTGGAACGCGCTGGTCGCGCCGGCCGGCGGCGCGGGCAACCCCTTCATGCGCCACGAATTCCTCTCGGCGCTGATCGAGAGCGGTTGCGCCAGCGCGCGCACCGGATGGCGGCCGCAGTTCCTGCTGCTCGAGCGCGACGGCCGGCTCGCCGGGGCGATGCCGCTGTTCGTCAAGGCGCATTCCTGGGGCGAGTACGTCTTCGACTGGGCCTGGGCCGACGCTTACGAGCGTCACGGGCTCGCGTATTACCCCAAGCTGCTCTGCGCCGTGCCCTTCACGCCGGTGACGGGCCCGCGCCTGCTCGCCGCCGACGCTGCCGCACGCCGCTCGGTCCTGGCGGGCGCGCTCGAAGCGGCGCGCGAATTCTCCTCGCTGCACGTGCTGTTTCCCGAACCGCAGGAGGCCGACGCGATGCGCGACGCCGGCATGATCCTGCGGCGCACGGTGCAGTTCCACTGGACGAACGCCGGCTACGCCGATTTCGACGACTTCCTCGGCCGGCTGACGCACCGGCGGCGCAAGGTCATGCGGCAGGAACGGCGCCGCGTGCGCGAGGCCGGCATCTCGTTCCGCTGGCTGCGCGGCACAGAAATCGAATCGGCGGACTGGGAATTTTTCGAGCGCTGTTATCGCCGCACCTACGCGGCGCACCGCTCGACGCCCTATCTCAACCTGGAGTTCTTCCGGCGCCTCGGCGCGGCGCTGCCGCAGCACACGCTGATGATCCTCGCCGAGCGGCGCACGCCCGCAGGCGCGGCGCCGGTGGCCGCGGCGCTCAACCTCGTCGCCGACGGCGTGCTTTACGGGCGTTACTGGGGCGCCGCCGAGCCGGTGCCGTTATTGCATTTCGAGGCCTGCTACTACCAGGCGATCGAATACGCGATCACGCAGCGCCTGCAGCGCTTCGAGGGCGGCGCGCAGGGCGAGCACAAGATGTTCCGCGGCCTGCTGCCCGTGGCGACGCTGTCGGCGCACTGGCTGGCGCACCCGGGCTTCGCCGCGGCGATCGAGGAGCACCTCGCGCGCGAAACGCGCGGCGTGGCGCGCTATGTCGACGAGCTGAACGAGCACTCGCCGTTCAAGCGATAATCGCCCTTTCGGCTCGCGGGGGAAACGATGCGGCTCAATGGCAAGGTGGCAATCGTCACCGGGGCAGGCTCGGGATTCGGCGAAGGCATCGCCAGGCGCTTCGCACAGGAAGGCGCGCGCGTCGTGGTCAACGACGTCAACGTCCAGGGCGGCGAACGCGTCGCCGGCGAGATCGCCACCGCCGGCGGCAAGGCGCTTTTCCTGCGCGCCGACGTCACGCGCGGCGCGGAATGGGCCGGCATGATCGGCGCCGCCGAGACGGCCTTCGGCGGGCTCGACATCATCGTCAACAACGCCGGCTGGACCCACCGCAAGAAGCCGTACCTGGAAGTCACCGAGGCCGAATTCGACAAGGTCTACGCCATCAACGTGAAGAGCGTCTACCTCTCCGCGCTGCACGCGGTGCCGGTCTTCCGGCGGCGCGGCGGGGGGTGCCTGGTCAACATCGCCTCGACCGCGGGGCTGCGGCCGCGCCCGGGGCTGACCGTATACAACAGCTCCAAGGCGGCGGTGATCCTGATGAGCAAGTCGATGGCGGCCGAGTTCGGGCCCGAGCGCATCCGGGTCAACTGCGTCAATCCGGTCTTCAGTGCGGATACCGCGCTGTCGGCCGAATTTGCCGGCGGCGCCATCACCGAGGAGGTGCGGCAACGCTACCTCGCCACCATTCCGCTGGGGCGATTCTCCACGCCGCTCGACGTGGCGAATGCCTGCGTCTACCTCGCGTCAGACGAGGCCGACTTCGTGAGCGGCGTGTGCCTCGAGGTGGACGGGGCGCGCTGCGTCTGATTCAGCGAAACTCCGCGCCCACCCGGTCCAGCGCGTCGGTGACGAGGCAGTTCACGCCCCAGCCGAAGAGCTTGCGCGCGCTGCGGCGGTCGTTCACGGTCCAGGCGAGGATGGCGTAGCCGGCCGCGTGGATCTGCGCCGCGAGCCGCCGGCTGAGCGCGCGGTAATTGCAGTGCAGCGCGACGCATTCGAGATCCTGCATCAGCTCGCGCCAGTGCCTGGGGATGCGGCCCACCAGCAGGCCGCGCGGCAGCTCGGGCGCCGCGTGGCGCGCGGCCGCCAGCGCGAGCGGCGAAAACGACGACAGCACCGGAGGCTGCGCAGCGCCGCGCCACAGGGTGTGCGCCGCGCGCGCCACGGCCTCGCCGGTGCGCCGTTCGTGGCCGGTCGCCGGCTTGATCTCGACGTTGGCCCACAGGTGCAGCTCACGGCACAGGCGCGCCGCGTCCTCGAAGCGCGGGATGCGTTCGCCGCGGAAAGGCCGGCTGTGCCAGGCGCCCGCGTCGAGTTGCGCCAGAGTGCCATACGGCGTGCGCGCCACCTCGCCGCGGCCGCCGGTGGTGCGCTTGAGGGTCTCGTCGTGAATCAGCACCGGCGTGCCGCAGCCGGCCAGCATGACGTCGAACTCGACGCCGTGAAAGCCCATCGCGGCGCCGAGCCGGATCGCGCCGAGCGTATTCTCCGGCGCGAGCTTGCCGCCGCCGCGATGCGCGAGGATCCTCGGATAGGGCCAGCGTCGCGCGCCGCTCGCGCTCACGACGCGATGCGCAGGCCGCTCTGCGGATCGAAATAGTGCGCCTGCGCCGGGTCGTAGCGCACCGGCAGGTGCCCGGTGCGCGCGTCGACCGACTGGTGCAGCCGCACCGCCACGCGCGCGCCGGCGCCGTTGGCCGCGGCCAGGTGGCCGTACACCAGCGTGTCGCTGCCGAGCGGTTCCAGCAGGTCGATGTCGACCGTCAGCGCGGCGTCGCCCGCCGCGCAGGGCTCGAGGTGCTCGGGCCGCACGCCGAGCAGCACTTCCTGCCCGCCGCGCCGCGAGGGAATCAGGTTCATCGGCGGCGAGCCGATGAAACCGGCGACGAAGGTCGTGGCCGGCTTGGCGTAGACCTCGAGCGGGGCGCCGATCTGCTCGGCGCGGCCGGCGTTCATCACGATCATGCGGTGCGCGAGCGTCATCGCCTCGACCTGGTCGTGCGTCACGTAAAGGCTGGTCGTGCCGAGGCGCCGGTGCAGCGCCTGCAACTCCGCGCGCATCTGCACCCGCAGCTTGGCGTCCAGGTTGGACAGCGGCTCGTCGAACAGGAACACCGCCGGCTCGCGCACGATGGCGCGGCCCATCGCGACGCGCTGGCGCTGGCCGCCGGAGAGCTGGCGCGGCTTGCGATCGAGAAACCCCTCCAGCTCGAGGATTTCCGCGGCGCGTTTGACCCGCGCGTCAATGTCGGATTTCGCGAGGCCGCGGATCTTCAGGCCGTAGGCCATGTTGCCGTACACCGACATGTGCGGGTAGAGCGCGTAGTTCTGGAACACCATCGCGATGTCGCGGTCCTTGGGCTCGAGCCGGTTCACCACGCGATCGCCGATCGCGATCTCGCCGGCGGTAATGGTCTCCAGCCCCGCCACCATGCGCAGCAGCGTGGACTTGCCGCAGCCCGAGGGCCCGACGATGACGACGAATTCCCCGTCGGCGACCTCCGTCGAAACGCCGTGGATCACCTGCAGCTCGCCGTAGCTCTTGCGCACGTCGCGAAAAGAGATCTGCGCCATCGCTATTTTTCCGTTTCCACGAGACCCTTGACGAACCACTTCTGCATCAGCACCACCACCACCGCAGGCGGCAGCATGGCCAGCATCGCGGTGGCCATGATCAGATTCCACTCGTTGGCGGCGTCGCCGCCCACAAGCATCCTGCTGATCCCGATCACCGCGGTGTACATCGATTCCTCGCTCGTGATCAGCAGCGGCCAGAGGTACTGGTTCCAGCCGTAGATGAACTGGATTACGAACAGCGCCGCGATGCTGGTCCTGGACAGTGGCAGCACGACGTCGCGGAAGAACCGCATCGGCCCGGCGCCATCGATGCGCGCGGCCTCCGCCAGCTCGTCCGGAATGGTGAGAAAGAACTGCCGGAACAGGAAAGTGGCGGTGGCCGATGCGATGAGCGGCAGCGTGAGGCCGACGTAGGAATTGAGCATACCCAGGTCGGAGACCACCTTGAAGGTCGGGATGATGCGCACCTCGACCGGCAGCATCAAGGTGATGAAGATCATCCAGAAGAAGAACATGCGCAGCGGAAAGCGGAAGTAGACAATCGCGAACGAGGCGATGATCGAGATCGCGATCTTGCCGATCGCGATCCCCAACGCCATCACCGTGCTGTTAAACAGCATCGTCGAGACCGGCGCCTTGGAGCCCGTGGTCCCTCCCGCGGCCAGCACCTGCGAATAGTTGGCGAGGAACTGGTCTCCCGGAACGAGCGGCATCGGCACCTGCATGATGTCCTCGAGCCTGTGCGTGGACGCGACGAACGTGACATAGAGCGGAAACGCCACCGCCAGCATGCCGAGGATCAGCACGGCGTGCGAGAAGACCGTGAGCCAGGGCCGGTTCTCCACCATCAGTACTGCACCCTGCGCTCGACAAACCGGAACTGGATTACCGTCAGCGCGATCACGATCAGCATCAGGATCACGGACTGCGCCGATGAGCCGCCCAGATCGGCGGCCTTGACGCCGTCGTAGTAGACCTTGTAGACGAGGATCTGGGTCGCCTGGGCCGGCCCCCCCTGTGTCGTCGCGTCGATCACGCCGAAGGTATCGAAGAAGGCGTAGACGATGTTGACCACCAGCAAAAAGAACGTCGTCGGCGAAAGCAGCGGGAAGACAACGGTCCAGAAGCGCCTGACCGGGCCGGCGCCGTCGATCGCCGCGGCTTCGACGAGGGACCTTGGAATCGACTGCAAGCCCGCCAGGAAGAACAGGAAGTTGTACGAGATCTGCTTCCATACCGATGCCATCACCACCAGCAGCATCGCCTGGTCGCCGTTGATGATCCAGTTCCAGTCGACCCCCATGCGCTTGAGCACGTAGGTCACGATGCCGATTGAAGGCGCGAACATGAACGCCCACAGCACGCCGGCCACTGCCGCGGCCACCGCGTAGGGCCAGATCAGCAGCGTCTTGTAGACGAGCGCACCGCGCACCACGCGGTCGGCCATGGTGGCGAGCAACAGGGAAATGGCGATGCCGAAAAAGGCTACCAGCACGCTGAACACCGCGGTTGTCTGGAACGACGCGAGATAGTGCTCGTCGGCGAACAAAGCCGCGAAGTTCTGCAGGCCGACGAACTCGGTCTGCAGCCCGAACGCATCCTGCAACTGGAACGCGAACCAGACCGCCTGCACGGCGGGCCAGAAGAAAAATATGATCGTGATCGCGATCTGCGGCGCAAGCAGCGCGTACGGCAGCCACGCGGAGCGGAAAGCGACGCGCTTTTCCATTCCGCCCCGCGCGACCCGAGACTATTTCCTGCCTACTTGTTGGCGGCCTGGAATTTGCGCAGGATTTCGTTGCCGCGCTTGACCGCGTCGTTCATGGCCGTCTTGGCGTCCTTCTTGCCCGCGAACACCGACTCCATCTCCTCCTCGATCACCTCGCGGCCCTGCACGAAGTTGCCGAAGCGCAGCCCCTTTGAATTCGCCGTCGGCGGCTTGTGCGTCAGTTGCCTTACCGTCAGTTCGGCACCCGGCTCCTTGTCATAGTAGCCGGACTTGCGCGTCATCTCGAAGGCGGCGAGCGTGATCGGCACGTAACCCGTGCCGGTATGCCATTCCATCTGGATCTCGGGCTTCGACAGGAAGGCGAGAAACTTGGCCACACCCTTGTACTCGTCGGGCTTCCTGTTCTTGCTGGCCATCACCCAGAGCGATGCGCCGCCGATGATCGAATTCTGCGGCGCACCCTTGACGTCGTCATGATAAGGCAGGAAGTGGACCGACCAATCAACCTTGCCCGCCTTCTTGATTCCCGCCTGCGCACTCGCACTGCCGGTAAACATCGCGCATTCGCCGCTCGAGAACTTGGCGTCGCCCTGGTTGGTGCGGCCGGCGTAGACGAACAGGCCCTTCTTCGTCATGTCGCCAAGCATCGCGATGTGGCGCACGTGCAGCGGCGAATTGATCGAGAACTGGGTATCGAGGCCGCCCATGCCGTTTTGCTTGGTGCCGATCGGCACGTTGTGCCAGGCACTGAAGTTTTCGATGTGCACCCAGGACGGCCAAGCCGTGGTGTAGGGGCACGCATGGCCTGCCGCTTTCAGTTTCTCCGCTGTCGCGACCAATTCCTTCCAGGTCTTCGGCGCCACCGGTTCGAGGCTGGCCTTCTTGAACGCGTCCTTATTGATGTAGAACAGCGCGGTCGAGCTGTTGAAGGGCAACGACAGCATGTTGCCCTTCATGTCGGTGTAGTAGCCGGCGACGGTGGGCAGGTAAGCCTTCGGGTCGAATGGCTCCTTGGCATTCTTCATCACCGTCGCAACCGGCACGATGGCGCCCTTGGCCGCCATCATGGTCGCCGTGCCGACCTCGAACACCTGCAGGATGTGCGGCGCGTTACCAGCGCGGAACGCCGCGATCGCCGCGGTCATCGACACCGGGTACTGTCCCTTGTAGGTGGCGACGACTTTGTAGTCCTTTTGGCTCGCATTGAACTTGTCCGCGAGCCCGTTCACCCGGTCGCCGAGTGCACCGCCCATCGAATGCCACCACTGGATCTCGGTCTGCGCCTGCGCGTTCGCCGAATAGAGCCCGGCGCTCGCCAGGGCCGCAACCAACAGTTTGAAACGCATGGGATCTCCTCTGGAATGGGATGCCGGTCTTGCCGCCGGACGAAGCCGGAGTATAGCCAACCCGCGCGACAGCTTCCCGGCCTATTTCTTGGGCGTTTTTGCCGGCCGCCGGGGCGTCCTGCCGGGCACGGCGGGTTCCAGGCCGATGCGGTGCTGCGCCTCGAAATGGCGCAGCAGCTGGTTGCCCCGCTCGGCGGCCTGGTCGAGGGCGAGCTTGGGCGGTTTCGTGCCGTCCCAGACGGCTTCGAGCTCTTCCTCGATGATGGTCCGGATCTTCTGGAACTCGCCGATGCGGATGCCGCGCGACTCGCGCGTCGGGTTGTTGAGCAGGAGCTGGCGGATGGCGATCTCCTGGCCGGGGCGCACGGCGTAGAAACCCTGCTTGCGCGTCAGCTCGTAGGCCGCGCGCGTCACCGGCACGTAACCCGTCTGCTGGTGCCATTCGGCCTGCACTTCGGGCTTCGCGAGCCAGGCGAGAAACTTCGCCACGCCGCGGTACTCCGCTCGTTTCGGCCCCGCCATCGCCATCACCCACAGCGCGGCGCCGCCGATCATCGAATGGTGCGGCGCGCCCTTGACGTCGTCGTAATGCGGCAGCTGCGCCTCGCCGAAATCGAACCCGGCCGAGCGGCGCAGCGCCGCCGAGCTCGACGAGGCCGCGGTGAGCAGTGCGCATTCGCCCGCGAGGAAGCGCTGCTCGCCCTCGATGCGCCGGCCGGCATAGGTGAAATAGCCCGCGCGCGCCCACGACGAAAGCGTCGAGACATGGCGCACCATGAGATGGGTGTTGAAGACGAGCCTGGCGTCCAGCCCGCCGAGGCCGTTGTCCCGGGTCGCGAAATCCTGGTTGTGCCAGGTGCTCATGTTCTCGATCAGCACCCACGACGGCCAGGTCGTGGTGTAGCCGCATTCGACGCCCGCGTCCCTCAGCACTTCGATCACCTTGGGGAACTCGTACCAGCTCTTCGGCGGCTGTTCGGGATCGAGCTTCGCCTTGCGGAAGGCATCCTTGTTGTAGAACAGGATCGGCGTCGAGACGCTGAAGGGCAGCGCGAGGAGCTTGCCGGCGTTGTCCGAGAAATAGCTGGCCACCGCCGGCAGGAAGGCTTTCGCATCGATCGGCTCGCCGCCCTCGGCCATGACCTGCCAGAGCGGCCGCACCGCGCTGCGCGCCGCCATCATGTGCGCGGTCCCGACCTCGTACACCTGGACGAGGTGCGGACCGGCGCCCGTGCCCTGCGCCGTCAGGGCGGCGATCATGGTGTCCTCGTAGCTGCCCTTGTGCTCCGGCACGACGCGGTAGTCGCGCTGCGCACCGTTGAAACGCTGCACCAGCGCCTCGAGCGCCTCGCCGAGGGCGCCGCTCATGGCGTGCCAGAGGCGGATTTCCTGCTGCGCGCCAGCGTTGCCCGCCGCGCCCAGCAGCACGGCCGCCGCAACCAGGGTTCGGATCATCACGCGCGCATTGTATGATTGAAGCGCCATGCCTGCGATTGCCGATTGGACGGCGGTTGATCTCGCCGCGCGCTTTGCGCGCGGCGAAGGCTCGCCGCTCGAGGCGGCGCGCGCCTGCCTCGAGCGCATCGACGCCTGCGAGCCGAAGCTGAATGCGATGTACCGCATCGACCGCGAGGGCGCGCTGGCGGCCGCGCGCGCGGCCGAAGCGCGCTGGCGCGCGAAGACGCCGCTGTCGCCGCTCGACGGCGTGCCGGTGACGCTCAAGGAAAACATCTACACGCGGGGCGACCCGGCGCCGATCGGCACGCGCGCCAACGACGACGCGGCGCCGCAGGCCGCGGACGCGCCGCCCGCGGCGCGACTGCGCGAAGCCGGCTGCGTGATCCTCGGCAAGACCACCATGCCCGATTTCGGCATGCTGTCGGCGGGCGTCTCCAGCATCCACGGCATCACGCGCAACCCGTGGCGCCTCGACCGCAACACCTCGGGTTCGAGTTCGGGTGCGGGGGCGGCCGCCGCCGCGGGCTACGCGCCCTTGCACCTCGGCACCGATATCGGCGGCTCGCTGCGGCTGCCGGCGACGCATTGCGGCATCTTCGCCCTGAAGCCCAGCCTGGGGCGCGTGCCGGTCTACCCGCCCTACATCGGCCGCGTCACGGGACCGATGACGCGCGACGTGGCGTCCGCCGCGCTGATGATGAACCTGCTCGCGAAACCGGACGCGCGCGACTTCATGAGCCTGCCCTACGACGGCAGCGACCTTGCGGCGGACCTGGAGCGCATCGACCTGAACAAGCTGCGCATCGGTTTCCTGGCCGACATGAACGTTGGGCTGGCGGTGCATCCCGAGGTGCGCGCCGCGGCACAAGCCGCGGCCAGGGCGCTCGAAGGCGCGGGCGCGAAAGTCGAGGCCATGGCGTCGTTCCTCACCCCTGAGCTGGCGGACGGCATGGAGCGGTTCTTCGAAGCCCGGTCGTACAACGACTTCGTCCAGCTGCCACCGGCAAAGCAGGCCAAGGTGCTGCCGTTCATCGCCGAGTGGTGCACGTGGCGAGCGAAGGATTTCAGCGGTCGCGACGTGATGGCCGCGTACGGCGCCTACGTCGCGCTGCGCGAAGTGACTGTGAAGGCGACGCAAATCTACGATTTCGTCATCTCGCCCACTTCGCCGATCCTGCCCTACGAGGCGGAGCTGCCGAGCCCGAACAACGATCCGCACCACGCGCTGCCGCACATCGCCTTCACGGTGCCGTACAACATGTCGGAGCAGCCGGCCGCGTCTCTCAATTGGACTTACAGCGCCGACGGCCTGCCGATCGGCGTGCAGGTGATCGGGCGGCGCTTCGACGATGCGGGCGTGCTCAGGCTCGCGCGCGCGCTGGAGCAGCTGCGGCCGGCGCAGCGCGCCTGGCCTCAGCCCGCGTAGCCCGGCCCGAGCGGCCGCAGCCGCACGCCTTTTCTCAGTTTCGTCCACCTGAATTCCGCCGGATCGGCGAGCGCGGGACCCGGCGCCTTCACCACCAGCACCTCGCGCGCGATCGGCTCGAAGTCGGCGCGAAAATGCACCGAGCTCTTCAGCGCCATGATGCGCTCGCGGCGCGGCTCGACGCCAAGGTGGCGGAACATTTCCTGATCCGCCGCCTGGCATTTGCGAGTGGCGACCGCCACGCGCACGCCGGGCGCGGCGCGGCTCCTCAGGAGCGCCATCGGCCCGAGCGTCATGCGAAAGCCCCTGAACATCGGCCCGGTGCAGGTGAAGCGCCCGTCGCCGAGGCGCTCGACCGTGAACTCGCCCGCGAACGGCGCGTCGCCGGGGATCCCGGAGCGGCCGCCGAGCGAAAACGCGAGCGTCGCACCCTGCCCCGCTGCATGCGCGCGCGCCGCGGCGGCCCCATCGACGAGCAGTCCCAGCGTCGCCTCGCGCGCGTCCTGGCGCACCAGCGCCGCGAGCAGCGCCGTGGTATCGCCGTTGCCGCCGGCGCCGGGATTGTCCTGGGTATCCGCGAGCACCACCGGCGCGCCGGGCTCGCCGCGCTGCTTCGCGCGCGCAACCGCGTCGTCCGGGGCATGCAGCTCGAGCGCGAAGTCGGGCTCCGAATCGGCGACACAGGCGCGCAGCGCCTCGACCGCGCGCGCCACCTCGCGCTGCGCGCCACCATAGCCGAACACCGCCATGCCGCATTCGTCGAAATCCGCCATCGGAAAGCCGGGCGTGAACGACAGCACCGCATCGTGCCGGTTCTCCAGCTCGCCGAGCAGCCGGTAGATGCCGCGGCAGGGCTCGATGAACGAGCACTGCGACGGGATGCCGGTGAGGTAATCGAACGCGTGCCAGGCGCTCGCCAGCCGCGAGCCGCTGCGCAGCATGCGATCGAGCAGCCGCGCGGCGCGCGCGCCCGTGTCGGCCATGTCGAGGTGCGGATAGGTGCGGTAAGCGACCATCGCGTCGGCCCGTTCCAGCATGGCGCGCGTCACGTTGGCATGCAGATCGAGGCTCACGGCGATCGGCACGCGCGCGCCGACCCGTTCGCGCACGCGCCGCAGGATCTCGCCTTCGCCATCGTCGTGCGCCTCGGTGACCATGGCGCCGTGCAGGTCGAGATAGACGCCGTCCAGCGGCAGCGCGGCCTCGAGTCGCGCGAGCAGTTCGCCGACGATGCGCTCGAACGCCCCGGTCGTGACCTGGGCCGAGGGGCTCGCCGCCGCCCACGCTGTGGGAACCAGCGCGTGATTCATCGCGCGCAGGGCCTGGATCGCACCCGCCGCGGGAATGTTGGCGTCCTGCACCGCGGCGAACAGCGGCTCGCCGTACTGCACACCGGGCCAGCCGCCGCCCGCCTCGAACGCCGCATAGTCCGCCCTGGAAGGCGCAAAGGTATTGGTTTCATGCTGCATGCCGCCAATTGCGATTCGTGCCATGCCCTGCTACCCTCTCGCGTCGTTTCGCCCCCCCGGGAGGATAACCGCATGAAACGCAAGATCGTCACTGCTGTTTTGCTGGCAGCCGTCGCCGGGACCGCCATGGCACAGGACAAGGTCCTGCGCATCGTGCCCCATTCCAACCTGGCGATCCTCGATCCGATCTGGACCACGGCCTACATGAGCCGCAACCACGGCTACATGATCTACGACACGCTGTTCGGCACCGACGAAAAAAATCAGATCAAGCCGCAGATGGTCGAATCGTGGAGCGTGAGCCCGGACAACCGCCTCTGGACCTTCAAGCTGCGCAAGGGGCTCGCGTTCCACGACGGCAAGCCGGTGACGGGCGAGGACGTGGCCGCCTCCATCGCTCGCTGGGGCAAGCGCGACGCCATGGGCAGCGCGCTGATGACCTTCGTCGACCGCATGGATGCGCCGGCCGCCGATACGTTCCGCATCTTCCTGCGCGAGGCCTGCGGCTTCGTGCTCGAGGCGCTGGGCAAACCGTCCTCCAACGTGCCGTTCATCATGCCCAAGCGCGTCGCCGAGACCGATGCCTTCAAGCAGATCGAGGAACACATCGGTTCCGGGCCGTACATGTTCGTCAAGGATCAGTTCAAGCCGGGCGACAAGGCGGTCTACGTCAAGAACCCGAAGTACGTGCCGCGCAGGGAGCCGCCGTCGGGCACCACCGGCGGCAAGCACGTGTACGTCGACCGCGTCGAGTGGAACCTGGCGCTGCGCGACGCCCAGGCACAGGTCAACGCGCTGCAAAAGGGCGAGGTGGACATCATCGAATCGCTCGGCTTCGATCATTACGAGACGGTGAAGAAGACGCCCGGCCTGCAGATCCCGAAATACGCCAACGTGGACCTGCAGTACATGGCGCGCTTCAATCACCTGCACAAGCCGTTCAACGACGCCAGGGTGCGCCGCGCCGTGCTCGCGGCATTCGCGCAGGAGCCGTTCCTCAAGGCGCAGGTCGGCGTCAAGGCGCTGTACAAGACCTGCCCCTCGATGTTCACCTGCGGCACGCCCTACGGCAGCCCCGCCGGCAGCGACATCCAGTCGAAGTCCAACATGAAGAAGGCGCAGGAGCTGCTCAAGGCCTCCGGCTACGACGGCACGCCGATCGTGGTGATGAAGCCGACCGACCTGGCGGCGATCCAGAAGCTCCCGGACGTGGCGGCGCAGCTGCTGCGGCAGGCCGGATTCAAGGTGGACCTGCAGGCGATGGACTGGCAGACGCTGGTCGGGCGGCGCGCCAAGAAGGACCCCATCGACAAGGGCGGCTGGCACATGTTCCTCACGGCCTGGAACGGGCACGACATCTGGAACCCGATCGCCAATCCCACCATGGATACGCGCGGCGAGGCCTCGGGCTGGTTCGGCTGGGGCAAGGACGACAAGATCATCGAGCTGCGCAACCAGTTCATGCGCGCCACCGACGAAGCGCAGAAGAAGAAGCTCGCCGAGGCGATC
>SCUF01000133.1 GCA_004298325.1 Betaproteobacteria bacterium
ACCGACTCAGACGGAGCGCAGACGATGGCGGAACAACTACTCATCCGGGTTGCGCCCGAGCTCAAGCGCAAGCTGGCCCGGGCGGCAACGCTCGAAGGCAAGACATCCTCGCAGGTGGTCCGCGACCTGATCGAGGATTACGTCAGGCAGCGCGACCTGCCCTCGTACATTGCCGATCTCTGGGAGCGTATCGGCGGCGAGCTGACGACGGCCGGCGCGAAGCGCGGCGACATCGCGAAAGCCATCAAGACGACGAGGAGGGCCGGAAGCCGCGATGCGGGTGGTCGTTGACACCAACGTGATGGTGTCGTCGTTTTTCGGCGGTCCACCGCGTGCGGTCATCGACTGCTGGAGACGCGGCGAGTTCACGCTCTGCGTCTCGCGCCCGTTGGTCGACGAGTATGTCGAAGTGCTGCAGCGTCTGGGCGTGCGCAAGGATCTGGTGCGGGAACTGCTCGAGCTGTGGGCGGCAGGCTACCACGTCGTTTTCGCCGACGCGACGCGTCCCCTGCGTGTGGTACCAGCCGATTCCGACGACAACATGCTGTTCGAATGTGCGGTGGCACTCAAGGCGAAGACGATCGTGACTGGCGACAGGGCCGTGCGCCGGGTGCAGCGTTACATGGACATCGACGTCGTCACTCCCACCGAGTTCCTCAAGATCCACGCCAAGTGAACTCTGACCCCAATTTGCGGAGGCGGCGGGCGGCTCCCGCGAACGGCCAGAGGTACATCCGCGCGAGGGAGTTCCACCGGCCGTCGCTCGGATCGCCGAGGCCCATGCGGAAGGCTTCCGCCTTCACCGGCGGGACGTAGAGCGTGCCGTAGAGCCGGTCCCACACGGCCAGCTCGAAGCCGCGGTTGCAGCCGAGGTGGCGCGGCTCGCAGCTGTGGTGCAGCTGGTGGTGCGCCGGGCTGATCAGCCAGCGGCCCACGCCCGGCCCGTAGGAAAGCCACACCGGCGAGTGGCGCAGGTTGCCGATCAGATTCGCCACCCACAGCAGCGCGTGCACGCCGAGGAAGGAATAGAAATGGATCGCGCCGCCGGATGCGTGATTGAAGACCCAGGTCACCAGACCCGTCATCACCACGCTGCCCCACGCCATCATCAGCAGGTCGACCGGATGCGCGCGATAGCTCGTCATCGGCGTCAGCACCTCGGCCGAATGGTGCACCTTGTGGAACTCCCAAAGCAGCGGCACGTCGTGCAGCAGACTGTGCGCGACGAAGCGGCCGAAATCGTAGGCGATGAAAAAAGCGACGGTGAACGCGAGGCGCATCGCGAAACTGGCCGGTTCCGCGCGCACGATCGGGATCTCCAGGCCAAGCAGGGCGTCGATCATCCCTGCGATCTGCCGTTCGCCGAGGAGCAGGGTGCCGAAGGCAACCGGAAGCACCAGCGCGTTGACGACGTAGAAGCGGTAATCCGCGCGCGCCGACCTGTGCCACCACACCGCGCCGCCGAAGTAGTCGCGGAAAAACTGCCGCCACGAGCCGCTGCCCGTGACCGCTGCAGCAATCCGCCAGGCCACCAGCGCGATCAGCACCGACGAAACCAGGAACGGCCAGTACAGGAACGAATCGCGCTGCAGGAACGCGAGCAGCGCCTTGGTGAGGTTGAAGAAAACGTAATGCGTTGTTTGGGCAATCGTTTCCACGGGGTCAGAGTAAACGCGCGCCGTCCGACCGACGCTTCAGAGGCACGGCGTCCAGGCCGTCGCATCATCGCTGACGACCGCCCCGAACGCCACCTTGGCGCCATTCAGAATGTGCTCGAAGCGCCCCGGCTGATCGATCCGGACTGCGACGCGCCGTCCTTCCGCCTTGACCACCACGCCACGCACCCAGTCGCGCTCGGCGATGCCCACCTGCATTTCGCGGCACACGCGTGCTCCGGTCTTTGCCACTGCGGCTTGCGCCGCGGTGTCGGCGATGGCGCGCGCGAACTGCGGGTCGTCCTTGGGCACAGACCCTCTCGATGCGCAACCCGTAATGGCGGCAGCGAACCAAACGATCGCCAGCGTTCCGGCGGCTATTCTCATTCAAGTACCCACCCCAGCTTGACGCCGTTCGGCTCGAGCAGTACCCGAGGCGCACCCTTGCCGTGCGCGCGCGAGGCCTCGTGGAAAAGGTGTCCCACGGCGTAGCCGAGGAGGCTGCCGGCCACGGCGTCCGATACCCAGTGTTCGCGGCTGCCGATGCGCGCGAGCGTGGTGATCGCCGCGGCGCCGTAGAGCCAGTTGGCGCCGTACTCGCGCGCGAACGGCGTCGCCACGGCCCACGCCACCGACGCATGGCGCGACGGAAAGGCCTGGTGACGCTGGTCCGTGGAAAAGGTTTCGAACGAGCCGCGGCCCAGGCCCGCATCCGGCCGCGCTCGCCCAACCGCGTACTTCAACCCGGTTGCGGCGAGGAACGCCACGGCGCCGGCCTCCGCGGCCGCATACCCTACGCGCGAACGGCGCGGGTCGCTGCCATCGAGCGCCGCGAGCGCCGCCGCGCCCATGCCGATCCACGGCAGGGCGTCGCCTGCCTTGACGCCCGCTTTGAGCCAGCGGCTCCCCGCATGGTCCCGCGCGAAGCGCTCGGCGCGCTTGTCGAGCAGCGCACTCGCGAGCACCGCGCCTGCGCCAATCGCGCCCGCCCGCAGCCAGTCCGCGCCGCTTGCCACGCGCCCCGCGCCCGCCACGTCCTCGGCTACGCGCTTCGCCGGCCGCGTATCCGGCAGCAGATCCGCCACCTTGGGCGTTGCGTCCACCGTCTGCAGGTCGCGCAGCCGCGCGATCGGATCGGCTTCGCGCAGCGCCGGTTTGTGCCACTCGACCGCCACGGTGTCCTGCAGCTCTTTCGCTTCGATCTCGCCGCGCAGGAAACGCTCCAGCCGCCGCAGGTCGATGAAGTCGTAGCTCACCGCCGGCTCGGCGCGCTCGTAGAGCGTGAGGCGGATCTCCCGCACTTCGAGCGGCGCATGCCGCAGCATCGTGCGCGCCGCGCG
>SCUF01000134.1 GCA_004298325.1 Betaproteobacteria bacterium
CATCGGGCCGGTGCTCGCCGCGCGCGGCCTGCTGCTCGTCGGCCTGGACGTGATCGGCGATTACCTCACCGAGGTCAACGTCACCAGTCCGACCTGCTTTCGCGAAATCCAGGACCAGTCCGGCTTCGACGTCGCGGGCAGGTTCATCGAGGCGCTGGAAAGCAGGCTGCCATGATCGGCGTGCTCATCCTGACGCATGGCGCCACCGGCGCCGATCTGCTCGCCACCGCGGCGCAGGTCCTGGGCGCCCCGCCGCCGCGGGCGATCGCGCTCGGCGTCGCGCGCGACGAGGACCCCGAGGCGGTGCTGGCACGCGCGCGCGAGCTGCTGGCGCAGCTGGACGACGGCTCCGGCGTGCTCGTCCTGATCGACATGTTCGGCGCCACGCCCGGCAACGTCGCGGTGCGGCTGCTGGCCGACGGCAGGGTCGAGGGCGTCGCCGGCCTGTCGCTGCCGATGCTGGTGCGCGCGCTCTCGGGGCGCGAGGGCCCGCTCGCCGCCACCGTGCAGCGCGCACTCTCGGGCGGCACCGACGGCGTGCTGTACATGAACCGGGACTGCTGTTGCGATGCCAAGCGCTGAGGCGACCATCGTCAACCGGCTCGGGCTGCACGCGCGCGCCGCCGCCAAGCTGACCCAGGTCGCCAGCGCGTTCCAGAGCGAGATCTGGCTGACGCGCAACGAGCGGCGCGTCAATGCGAAAAGCATCATGGGGGTGATGATGCTCGCCGCCGGCAAGGGCTCGACCGTGCGCATCGATGCCGACGGCGGCGACGCCGCGGAGGCCATCCGCGAATTGCTCGCGCTGATTGCGCGCCGCTTCGGCGAAGCCGAATGAATTTCGTGCTGCACGGCTCGAGCGTCTCGGCCGGCATCACCATCGGGCGCGCGCACCTCGTCTCGAGCGCGCGCCTCGAAGTGGCGCATTACGAGGTCGCGGCGGAGGCGGTGCCGGCGGAAATTTTCCGCTTCGACGCCGCCATCGCCCGCGCCAAGCAGGATCTGGCGGCGATCGAGGCGCACATCCCGGCCGCCGCGCCGCAGGAGTTCGGCGCCTTCATCGAGCTGCACCGCATGATCCTGGAGGACTCGTCGCTGTCGCATGTGCCGCGGGAGCTGATCCGCGAGCGCCGCTGCAACGCCGAATGGGCGCTGGTGCAGCAGATGGAGACGCTGCTCGAGCAGTTCGAGACGGCCGAGGATGCCTACCTGCGCGAACGGCGCGCCGACGTCGAGCAGGTGGTCGAGCGGGTGCTGAAGGCGCTCATCGGCGGGCACGGCCTGGGCGAGCCGCCGCTGTCGGACGAGGCGCGCCTGATCGTGGTGGCGCACGACCTTTCGCCCGCCGACATGATCCTGTTCAAGCGCCACCAGTTCGGCGGCTTCGTCACCGACATCGGCGGCGTCACCTCGCACACCGCGATCCTCGCGCGCAGCCTCAACATCCCGGCGATCGTCGGGCTGCACTTCGCGCGCCACATGATCCGCGAGAACGACCTGCTGATCGTCGACGGCATCCAGGGCGTGCTGGTGGTCGATCCGGACCCGCTGGTGCTGGCGGAATACCAGCTGCGCCAGTCGCAGCACGTGCTCGAGCGCAAGAAGCTCAGGCGCCTGCGCAAGACCCCCGCGGCGACGCTCGAGGGCACGCCGGTGGAGCTGTGCGCCAACATCGAGCTGCCGCAGGACCTGAAGGAAGTGCACGAGGCGGGCGCGCAGGGCATCGGCCTGTTCCGCACCGAGTTCCTGTTCATGAACCGCCGCGACCTGCCCTCCGAGGACGAGCAGTTCGAGGCCTATCGCGAGGTGGCGCGCGCGATGGACGGCAAGCCCGTGGTGATCCGCACGCTCGACATCGGCGCCGACAAGGCCTTCGACGGCGAGGCGCCGGTGGCGCCCAATCCGGCGCTCGGCCTGCGCGCGATCCGCTTCTGCCTCGCGGAGCCGCAGATTTTCCTGGTGCAGCTGCGCGCCATCCTGCGCGCCTCGCACTACGGCTGCGTGCGCCTGCTGCTGCCGATGCTCGCCCACGCCCACGAGATCGAGCAGGCGCTCAACCTGCTGCGCCAGGCCGAGGAGCAGCTCGC
>SCUF01000135.1 GCA_004298325.1 Betaproteobacteria bacterium
CAGCTGGCGCTCGGCGAGCGAAAAGCCGAGCGGGCCGACGAGGTGCAGGCGAATCCCGGTGTTCGCGGCGAGCCGGATCGCGTTGCCCGCGTTCGGCGGGATTTCCGGCTGGTGCAGGACTACGTCGAACATCAGCCCGGCGGCAGCGTGCGCGCCACCACCCAGTTGACGACGCTCGCCGCGCCCGCGCGCTTCAGGGTGGCGGCGATCTCGCCGAGCGTCGCGCCCGTGGTCATGACGTCGTCGAGCACCGCGACGCGCGCGCCGGCGAGCGCGCCCGAGGCGCGGAAGGCGCCGCGCACGTTGGCGGCGCGCTCCGCCCAGGGCAAGCCGGTCTGCGCCGGTGTGTCGCGCACGCGTTCGCAAAGTTGCGGCGCCAGCGCGACGCGCATTGCGCGCGCAAGCGGGCGCGCGATCTCGAGCGACTGGTTGTAGCCGCGCTCGCGCAGCCGGTCGCGCGCGATCGGCACCGGCAGCAGCCAGTCGACCGGCTCAGTGCCCGCCAGCCGCCCGCCGAGCAGTTGCGCGAGCAGCGGCGCCAGCGCCAGCTCGCCGTGAAACTTGAGCGCCTGCAGCAGCACGTCGGCGGGAAAACCATAGACGAGCGCTGCGACTGTGGCATCGAAGGGCGGCGGTTGCGCGAGGCAGCGCCCGCAGCGCGCGCCCGCGGGCGAGGGCAGCGCGCAGCACGGGCAGCTCGGGCCTTCGAGGCGCGGCAGATCGGCATCGCAGGCGGCGCACAGCAGGCCCGCGCCGGCTGCGCCGCGGCACAGGAAGCAGCTGCCGCCGAAGACCCAGTGAGCGAGGGTTTTCGCGGCGCGTGCGAGCATGGCGCCATCTTATACTTCGGCGCATGATCGACCGGTCCGTCGCGCGGCGTCGGTTCTCCAGGGCCGCCGCGAGCTATGCCGGCGCCAGCCGCCTCGAGACGGAAATCGGGGCGCGGCTGAGCGAGCGCCTCGACTACGTCAAGCTGCAGCCGCGGCGCCTGCTCGACCTGGGTTGCGGCCCGGCGCGCGAGGCGCCGGCGCTGGCGGCTCGTTATCCCGAGGCGCAGCTGCTGCTGCTCGATTTCGCGTTGCCGATGCTGCGCCGGGCGCAACCGGCGCGCGGCTGGCTGGCGCGGCTCCTGGCGGGGCGCGGCGCGGCGGCGATCTGCGCCGATTTCGAGCGCCTGCCGCTCGCCGGCGCAAGCCTCGACCTCGTGTTCTCGAACATGGCGCTGCATTGGGCGCGGCAGCCGCTCGCCGTGCTGCGCGAAGTGCATCGCACGCTCGCCGATGGCGGGCTTTTCACTTTCAGCACGCTCGGGCCGGACACGCTGAAGGAGCTGCGCGCGGCGGCGGGGGCTTCGCGCGTACACGCGTTCCTCGACATGCACGACCTCGGCGACATGCTGGTCGCCGCGGGTTTCAGCGCGCCGGTGATGGACATGGAGCAGTTGACGCTGCTGTACGCCGAACCGCAGTCGCTGCTGTCCGACCTGCGCGCCAGCGGGCAGACCTGCGCGCTGGATTCGCGCCACCGCGGCCTCGCGGGCCGCGCGTTCGGCGCCGCATTGCGCGCGGCGCTCGCGGCGCAGCAGCGCGACGGCGGGCTGGCGGTGAGTTTCGAGGTGCTCTACGGTCATGCCTGGAAAGCCGCGCCGCGGCGCGCATCCGATGGCCGCGCGGTGGTGCGATTCGAGCCGCGCCAGGCAAAAAAATAATCGCAGCAGCGTTGACCGCGACCAAATCGAGAACTGTTATCAGCTGATTTTGTTGAGCTAGAGGCTTGACTGTGGTAATTTTGCGCGCTCCAAAAACGGCCCCTCGCCGCGCGGCGCGCAGCGGTCCTGCCGCAATAATCTGGATTCGGAAGGGATGACGATGGCTAGAAGCTCGGCACGCAGAACGGCAACGTGGGCGCTCGGCGCCCTCGGCGCGGCGTTCTCCGGCCTCGCGCTGGGACTGGAATGGAACCTGCAGCCGGCGGTGACGCGCATCGCCGCCGACATTCACGAGCTGCACGAATACGTGATGCTGCTGGTCACCGTGATCTTCGTCGGCGTGTTCGGCTTCATGTTCTATTCGGTGTTCGCGCACCGCAAGGCGAGGAACCACAAGGCCGCGCAGTGGCACGAGAACACGACGGTCGAGGTGCTGTGGACAGTGATTCCCCTCATCATCCTCGTGGTCATCGCGTGGCCGGCGACCAAGGTGGTGGTGGCGCAGAAGGACACCTCCAACCCCGACATCACCGTCAAGGTGACGGGTTACCAGTGGAAGTGGGGCTACGACTATGTGCGGGGCGAGGGCGAGGGCATCAGCTTCACTTCGCTGCTCGCGACGCCGCGCGACCAGATCGAGGGCCGCGCGCCGCGCGGGCCGAACTACCTGCTCGAGGTGGACAACGAGATGGTGGTGCCGGTGGGCAAGAAGGTCCGCGTGCTCACCACCGCGGCCGACGTGATCCATTCCTGGTGGATCCCGGCCTTCGGCGCCAAGCAGGACGCGATTCCCGGATTCATCCGCGACCTGCACTTCCGGGCCGACAAGCCGGGCGTCTATCGCGGCCAGTGCGTCGAGCTCTGCGGCAAGGAGCACGGCTTCATGCCGATCGTGGTGCGCGTCGTGAGCCAGGCGGAATATTCGAAATGGGTCGGCAGCCGCAAGCAGGCGCTCGCGGCGGCCGCGGACGATCCCGCCAAGGCCTGGACGCTCGATGAGCTCAAGGCGCGCGGCGAGAAGGTCTATGCGGCCAACTGCGTCGCCTGCCACCAGGCGAGCGGCAAGGGCACGCCGCCGGCGTTTCCGCCGCTCGACGGCTCCAAGGTGGTGAACGGACCCAAGGCGGCGCAGCTCGATGTCGTCATGAACGGCAGGCCGAATACGCCGATGGCGGCCTTCGGCAAGCAGCTGAGCGACGTCGAGCTCGCCGCGGTGGTCACCTTCACGCGCAACAACTGGGGCAACAAGACGGGCGATCAGGTCCAGCCGGCCGAAGTCAAGGCGCTGCGCAAGTAACGGCGCCAGGTTTCAGGAGAATCCGATGAGCGCAGTACTCGACACGCACGGCCACGCGCACCCCGAGAATCACGGTTATCACCCGGGCGGGATCATGCGCTGGATCACGACCACCAACCACAAGGACATCGGCACGCTCTACCTGTGGTTCAGCTTCACCATGTTCATGGTCGGCGGCGCGATGGCGATGGTGATCCGGCTCGAGCTGTTCTCGCCCGGCCTGCAGTGGGTGAACCCCGATTTCTTCAACCAGATGACCACCATGCACGGGCTGATCATGGTGTTCGGCGCGATCATGCCGGCGTTCGTCGGCTTCGCCAACTGGCAGATCCCGATGATG
>SCUF01000136.1 GCA_004298325.1 Betaproteobacteria bacterium
GTTCGAGTTCCGCCAGGGCCCGGTGTTCACCTCGATCCTGCTCGCCGACGAGATCAACCGCGCCTCGCCGCGCACCCAGTCGGCGCTGCTCGAAGTGATGGCCGAAGGCCAGGTGTCGGTGGAAGGGCGCACACACCCGCTGGACGAGCTGTTCTTTGTCGTCGCGACGCAGAACCCGGTGGAATTCCGCGGCACCTATCCGCTGCCCGAGGCGCAGATGGACCGTTTCGCGATGTGCCTTGCGCTCGGCTACGTCGATGCCGACACCGAGGCCGAGGTGCTCGCGGCGCAGGAACTGGGACACCCGCTGGCGCGGCTTGGCGCCGTGGCGAGCCGCGACGAAGTGATCGCGCTCAAGGCGCGGGTGCGCGAAGTGCGCATGACCGACGAGCTGCGGCACTACGTCATCGAGCTGGTGCGGCGCACGCGCGCCGCGCCGCAGGTACAGCTCGGTTGCGGGCCGCGCGCCTCGATCGCGCTGGCGAGCGCCGCCAAGGCACTGGCGCTTGCCGACGGCGAGGCGTTCGTGCGACCGGAGCAGGTGCAGGAACTGGCCGTCGCGGTGCTCGCGCACCGCATGGTGCTCGACCCGCAGGCGAGATTCGCCGGCGCTTCGGCCAAGGCGCTGGTCGCCGACATCCTGCGGGAGGTCGCGGTCCCGTCGTGAGGCGGGTACTCTATGCTTCGCTGCGCGCCTTCAGCGCGCTCGATCACTGGCTGCGGGAGCGCCTGACGCCCGCGGGCTGGCTCGCGCTGGGCGCCGCGGCCGCCGCGGCCGCCGCCGGGATCGACCTCAACCAGACGCTCACCGCGCAGGCCTTCGCCTTTCTTGCCGCGCTGCTCGCTGCGGCGTTTGTCGCGAGCCTCACTTTTCGGGCGCGGTGCGCAATGCGGCGCGAATTGCCGCGTTATGCCACGGCGGGCGAGCGCTTTGCCTACCGCGTCACGCTGACCAACCGCGGCACGGCGGCGATCGCCGGCGCGACGCTCGCCGAGTGCTTTCGCGATCCGCGGCCGTCGTACGCGGACTGGCGCCAGGCCCGCGAGCCCGGCGAGGAGCGCCGCAACTGGTTCGACCGCAACGCAGGCTATTTCCGCTGGCGCTGGCTGATCGAAAAACGGCTGCCCCGCCTGGAGGATGAGAGCGCATTGCCTGTGCTCGCACCCGGTGCTTCGCATTCCCTGCGGCTCGGATTCACGCCGCGTCGGCGCGGCCGCATCGAGCTGGCGGGCCTGCGCATCGCCCGCACCGATCCGCTCGGCCTGGTGCGCGGGCTCGCACGCCATGACCTGGAAGCCCAGGTGGTTGCACTGCCCAAGCGCTACCGCTTGCCCGCGCTGGCGTTGCCGGGCCGGCGCAAGTTCCAGCCGGGCGGCGTATCGCTCGCGGCATCGGTCGGCGACTCCGAGGAGTTCCTTGCGCTGCGCGACTATCGCCCGGGAGATCCGCTGCAGCGACTGCACTGGAAGAGCTTCGCGCGCATGGGCAAACCGATCGTGAAGGAATTCCAGGACGAGTACTACGAGCGCCACGCGCTCGCGCTCGACACCGGCCGCGCCGCGGGCGAGGACGCCGCTTTCGAGGACGCCGTTTCGGTGGCGGCCTCGTATGCTTTCACGCTCGACACCCAGGAATGCCTGCTCGATCTGCTCTTCGTCGGAGGCGAGCGC
Source organism: Betaproteobacteria bacterium (assembly GCA_004298325.1). GTDB lineage: Bacteria > Pseudomonadota > Gammaproteobacteria > Burkholderiales > SG8-39 > 2-02-FULL-66-14. The sequence continues at coordinate 1,672 of SCUF01000136.1, forward strand.
GCCGGCGACGCCGCAGTGCGAGCCTACACCGCCGGCCGCGGGCAGCTGCGCGCCGAGCACATGCTCGAGGTGCTGGCCGCGGTGAGGCCCAGCGCACCAGCGGACTTTACGGTCCTCGCGCACGCCGTGCTCGCGCGGCGCGCCAGCCTGGCGAGCGTCATCGTGGTGCTGCTCGCGTGGGACGAGCCGCGGCGCGCTTTCGTCGCCGCGGCGCGCCGCGCCGGGCTCGAGGTGCGCGCCTTGCTCGTCTGCGATCCTGCGGCAGCGCCGCGCCCGCCCGAGGCGGGTTTGACGGTGTTGCACCCGGGGGAAATCGAGCCAGGACTGGCCACGCTGCGATGATCGCCGCGCCACCGCTGTTGATCGGTGCGAGCCTCCTGTTCTGGGGCTGGCAGAGCGGAAACGGGTTCGCTGCCGCCGGGCTTGCGCTGCTCCTGGAGGTCTTGCGCCGGGTGAGCCTGCGTTTCGATCTCGGCGCCGCCGAGCATGCCCGCATCGCCGACCTGTGCACGATCCTGTTTGTCGGCCTCACAGCCGTGCTCGCCGTGAATCGCGGCGCAGCGCACGGCATCCTCGCGGCTTTCCAGTGGCTGCCCGTGGCGCTGGCGCCGATCCTCGCCGCGCAACTGCTTTCGGCAAGCGGCCGGGTGCCGCTGTCGGCGCTATTTCGCTACCTGCGCAAACTGAAGCGCGAAGACCCGGCCACGAACGATCCGCTGATCGATACGAGCGTCGTGTACGTCGCCATCGTCATGATCGCGGCCGGGGTGGCGAACCTGCGGGGACCGGGCTACTACGCGGGCGTCGTGTTCGTCACGGCCTGGGCGCTCTGGGCATCACGCCCGCGGCATGCGAGCGCGCTCGCCTGGGCGCTCATGCTCGGCGGCGGTGCCGCAGCGGGCTATGCGGGACACGCCGGGCTGGTGCAGATCCAGACTGCGGTCGAGAACTGGGTCTCCGAGTGGTACCTGAGCGGCTTCGACGGCGATCCCCTGCGCAGCACGACCGACATCGGCTCGATCGGCCGCCTGAAACTGCTGGACACCATCGTGCTGCGCGTTTACGCGCCTCCCGCGGAGGGTGAGCGGCTGCGGCTGCTGCATCGCGCGAGTTACAACACTTACGTCGGCAATACCTGGCTCGGTCGCGCGGCACCGCTGCAGGCGGTCGTGCCGGATGCGGGCGGCCTGAACTGGCCGCTGTCCTCGCAGCCGGCGCAGTGGCGCGTGCGCATCGCCACGCGCCTCGAACGCGGCCGCATCCTGCTGGCGCTGCCCTCGTCAACCACCCGCATCACGGGTCTTGCCGCGACGGCGATGAGGCGTAACGCGCTCGGCGCAGTCCAGGCCGAGCTGGCCGGCGACTGGATCCAGTACGAGGCCGAGGCCGCGGACGGGGCCGACACCTCGGCCGCCCCGGGCGCGGAGGAACTCGCGATGCCGGCGCACGAGCGCGCAACCTTCGCCGCGCTTGCCGAGGAACTGCGCTTGCACGGTCTGGCGCCAGCCGAGGCGCTGCGCCGCGTGCAGGACCATTTCCGCGGGTTCGCGTATTCCACCTGGCGCGAGCGCCCGGCGGCGGATGGGCTGACGCCGTTGAGCGAATTCCTGCGCGTGTCGCGCGCCGGTCATTGCGAGTACTTCGCCGCAGCGACCACGCTGCTGCTGCGCGCCGGCGGCATTCCGGCGCGCTACGCGACCGGATTCGCCGTCATGGAATACAGCACGCTCGAAAATGCCTGGGTGGTGCGGGCGCGCCACGCACACGCCTGGACGCGCGCGTGGGATGGCGCGCGCTGGATCGATCTCGATACCACGCCGCCGGTGTGGTTCGCGGAAGAAGCGCGTCTCGCGCCGGTCTGGCAGCGGCTCGCCGATCTTGCGCGCTGGGCGGGATTCCGCTGGTCGCAGCGCGGCGAGCTGCAGGCGAGCGACAGCTGGTATGCAGTGCTCGCGCTTCTGGTCGCGATTCTCGGCTGGCGCCTGCTGCGCGGCCGTCGCGTCGCCTCGAGCGGGCACGCGCCCCTCGCGAAGCATCGCGTCTGGCAGGGCGCCGATTCCGATTTCTATGCCGTCGAACGCGCCCTTGCCCGTGGCAGGCTCGCGCGTTCTCCGGAGATTGCGCTCGGCGCCTGGTTGCGCGGGCTCGCGCCGGCGCTTCCGCCGCCGACGCGCGAGCGACTGCACGAGGCCTTGCAGCTGCACCTGCGCTACCGCTTCGATCCGCTCGGTCTGGACGACGAGGCGCGGGCGCGCCTGAAACGGATGTGCCGCGGCCTTCTGACAGAGCTCGGCGGCGAGCGTTGACCTTCGCAATGCCGCGGCTCGGGCCCGCCGGCACACGCCGCGGACGATAAGCGATCCGTAAGGCAAGCGTCATCCGCCCGTGCGCCCGGCTGCGGAGAATGGAATCCAGACCCGACAAACCGGAGACCGCTCATGGATCCGATAGTACCGTTTGCCCTGACACTCGGCATGGTGATCGCCGCGAGCCAGCAGGCTGCCGTGATGGAACAATACGCCGCGCATGCGCGCCATGCGCAAGCCAGCGTCGCCCAATCAACCTGGGGCCCGCCGCCCGCGGCCCAATTCTCCGCAGCGGCAGCGGTGCCTGCCGCACCAGCGTCCCCCGCGCGGAGAAATCCATCCGCGTCGCGGGATTTCACGGCTCACTGGCAGAGTTTCATGCAACCCTCCATCAGCCGACCGACGCCGCCCGCGCCGGTGCCCGCCGGGCCGCGCTGACCGTGCGGCGAGCGACGGAATCTCGCCCTAGCGGCCGCGGCCCTTGGGCTGCCGGCGATGGAATTTCTGCATCGGCTTGCGGCCCGGCGGCCCGCCCGGACGGGACTGTCGGTTCGCGTCCGCATGCGCGCCCGGCTGCCGGGCCCCCGGCAGCGGAGCATCTTCGCGGTTTACCGAGGCGAGCGCGATCTCGAGCTCGTTGAGCGCCTCCCAGTCGGCGTCGGTCCGTTGCCGCTCCGGAATGGCGAGAAGTTGCTGCAGGCGAGCGCGAGGGGAAGGCGGTTGTGACTCATCCATGTCTATGCTGCCTCATTGCTGTAAGTGCTGCTTAACACGATCGGTCCGCGGATGCGGGCCGGGATCGGGCGCTGCAAAGCGCCTGGTGCCGCTTGTCTGGATTGAACAGACGACCTACCGCTTACAAGGCGGTTGCTCTACCACTGAGCTAAAGCGGCCCCGCGGCCGATTCTACAGGCGCGCTACTTGACGCGCCGCAGGCGCGGCTTGCCGCCGCCGGGCCGGGTCGGCCCGCCCGGCGCCGACGGCGCGGGCAAGGCGGCCGGCGGCGCGCCCGGTTCGCCTTCCGCCTGCGCCTGGACCCCGGGCTTCGGCGGCTCGACGTCGAAGGTCATGCCGTGGCCCGATTCGCGCGCGTACAGCGCGTAGACGCTGGCCACCGGCACCGAGATCTGCCGCGCCACGCCGCCAAAGCGCGCCGAAAACTCGACCCGCTCGTTGCCCATCTGCAGCTTGTGCACCGCGGTCGGGGAGATGTTGAGCGTGATCTCGCCGCCCTTGACGTATTCGCTCGGC
>SCUF01000137.1 GCA_004298325.1 Betaproteobacteria bacterium
CGACGAGATGGTGCAGATGGCGATGGGCATGCACGGCTTTCTCGTCGTGCACCCGAAGAATCCGGCCCTGCAGCGCGTCGACCGCGACTTCGTGTTCCTGATCAACGCCTTCGACATCGACCCGGGCAGCGCCACGCCGCGCATCAACACCATGCTCGACTTCAACCTGTGGTGCTGGAACTCGCGCGTCTTTCCCGGGATCGATGCGCTGCCGGTGCGCAAGGGCGACCGCGTGCGCATCCGCATGGGCAACCTGACCATGACCAATCATCCGATCCACCTGCACGGCTACGAGTTCGAAGTCACCGGCACCGACGGCGGCTGGGTGCCGAAGGCCGCGCGCTGGCCCGAGGTGACCGTGGACCTGGCGATCGGCCAGATGCGGGCGATCGAGTTCGTCGCCAACGAGCCGGGCGACTGGGCGTTTCACTGCCACAAGTCGCACCACACCATGAATGCGATGGGCCACAACGTGCCGACCATGATCGGGGTCGATCACCGCGGCGTGGCCGAGAGAATCATGAACCTGGTGCCCGATTACATGGTGATGGGCGAGCGCGGCATGGCCGACATGGGCGAGATGGAGATGCCGCTGCCGGACAACACGCTGCCGATGATGACCGGCGCCGGGCCCTTCGGGCCGCTGGAGATGGGCGGCATGTTCACCGTGGTGAAGGTGCGCGATGGCCTCGCGCGCGACGATTACCGCGATCCCGGCTGGTACCAGCACCCGCCGGGCACCGTCGCGTACCCGTTCGAGGGCGACACGCCGGGCGCGGAACGCGTGGCGCCGCCGCAAGTCGAACCCGGACGCGTGCTGCGGGCCCGCAAGCCGTCTGCGCACGGTCGTCACTGATCGGGCTTGGGTCCTTGGGTATGACAACCGTGTTAATCGCAAGAGGAGATCGACGCATCATGCAAAAGGCGCTTCAAACATCATTGATCGGCGCGGCGTTCGCCATTGCCGTCCCCGGCGCAATCGCGGCGGGCAAGCATGCCGGAGGCCACGACGACGAGTGGGCGAAGATCGGTCGCCCAGGCGATCCCGGGAAGGTCGTCCACACCGTGGAAATCGGTGCCTACGACACCATGCGCTTCAACCACCCCCACTTCACCGTGAAGCGGGGCGAGACCGTAAGGATCAAGCTCCGAAACGCAGGGCAGCTGCCGCACGAATTGGTTCTGGGGGACGAGAAATCGCTGCGCGAACACGCTGAATTGATGCGCAAGCACCCGGAAATGCAGCATGCGGATCCGAATCAGGTGGGCGTCGCCCCGGGCAAGACCGGCGAACTCGTCTGGCAGTTCACCAAGGCGGGTACGGTGCACTTCGCGTGCCTGCACCCCGGACACTATGAGGCGGGGATGAAGGGCAGCATCACCGTCGCCGCAAGGTGACGTTTTTCCAATGAAAGGAGAGTCACTGTGATGCGTACGAGCCTGTGGGCGATTGTTCTGTCCGTTTCGTTTCCTCTCGCGGCGCCCGCCGTCGAGGCCCATCACGAGTCCAAGACCGCGGCGTCGCCGGCGACCGGGCAGATGGCGGAGGGCGAAGTGCGCAAGGTGGACAAGGACGCGAGGAAGATCACGATCAAGCACGGCCCGCTGGTGAGCCTCGACATGCCGCCGATGACCATGGTGTTCCAGGTGAAGGAGGCGGCGATGCTCGAGCAGGTGAAGGCGGGCGACAAGGTGAAGTTCGCGGCCGAGAAGATCGGCGGGCGGTACACGGTCACCAGGATCCAGGCGGGCGAGTGAGTCGCGCATCCGCGGAAATTGATCTGACGCAAGTGGATGCTGGGCGCGGTATCGTAAATACGCACTGCATGACGATGGTCACGACGACGAGGAAGAAAGGAAACTGGATGAAAAGGATTGTGTTGGCGGCGATGCTGCTGCTGTTCGCGGCGACGACCGCATGGGCGCAGAGCGAAGGCGAGGTGCGCAAGGTCGACAAGGACGCGCAGAAGATCACCATCAAGCACGGCCCGTTGAAGAATCTCGACATGCCGGCGATGACCATGGTGTTCAAGGTCAAGGACCCGGCGATGCTCGAACGCGTCAAGGCGGGCGACAAGGTGAAATTTCAGGCCGAGAACCTTGGCGGCGCGTTGACCGTCACCGAAATCGCGCCGGCCAAGTGACCCGGCGCGGCGCCCGGTGCCGGCGACAGCCGTCGGTTTGACCTGTGTCAAAGATAATCCCGGGCAGGCACGGCATCCTGCGAGAGTGAATCGGGTGAACAGACCGCTGAGCGGTTCGCGCGCGGCGCTTCTCGTGCTGGCCCTGCTGGCCGTGACGCTGCTGTCGCTGCGCTCGGTGTGCGAACTGTGGTTCACGCATCTCGGCGGCGCCGCGATGACGCTGCAGTCTGCGACGCTCGCGTCGCACGCGGCACTGCTGCATGACAGCGCTCCGGCGTCGCAATGTTGCGACAGCGCCAGCGATTCAAGTCCGGTCGCGCCGCCGTTGCAGGCCGCAGTCGTCGGTCCGCAGCCCGGCCAGGGGATTGCCCCGGCAGTGCTGGTCGCGGTCATCGCGGCAAGCGCGATTCTCACCCGGCAGCCGCATTGGCTCCGGGCTCCACCCCGCAGTCCGCAATCCTTCTACCTCCGCTCGGCGCGCATCCAGCGCTGAGATCCTGATCTAGCGACGTTCGCAGGGCGTGCCGCGCCGGTATTCCGGCGCGGCACCCGGCGACGGGCGCCGTGGCTTCGCGGCTCTGCCCGCTGCGCGCAGCACCGTCAATCGAAGACAGGGTAATGGAGCAGTCCATGAATCAGCAATCGACTACCGTCGCACCGGTTGCGACGACGACCTCGGGGTCACGCAGGCGCTGGGCCTACCTGTGGCCGATCGCGATCTTCGCCGTGATCGGCGTTTTTCTCGGCATTGGCTTGACGCTCGATCCGCGCCTGGTGCCGTCGCCGCTCATCGGCAAGCCCGTGCCGCAGTTCAAGCTGCCGCCGGTGCAGGGGCGCACGCTCGGGCTGGCGGCCGAAGACCTGCGCGGCGAGGTGTCGGTGGTCAACGTCTTCGCCTCCTGGTGCGTGGCGTGCCGCGACGAGCATCCCCTCTGGATGGAGCTCGGGCGGCAGCGCGTGCTGCCGATTCACGGCCTCAACTACAAGGATCGCCCCGAGGACGCGGCGCGCTGGCTCGCCGAGCTGGGCGACCCCTATACGCGCACCGGCGCCGACCGCGACGGGCGCGTCGGCATCGACTGGGGCGTTTACGGCGTGCCGGAGACCTTCGTCGTCGACAAGCAGGGCGTGATCCGCGACAAGATCATCGGCGCGATCACCCGCAAATCGGTCGACGAGCGGCTGCTGCCGCTGGTGCGCAAGCTGCAGGCGGAATGAGCGCATGACCGACGCGACGACGATCGGTTTTCTGGTGGCCTTCGGCGCCGGCGTGATCTCGTTTCTCTCGCCCTGCGTGCTGCCGCTGGTGCCGGCGTACGTGTCCTATGTCGCCGGCGAAAGCCTTCAGCGCCGCCGGCGCCTTGAAGCGCGCGAGCGACTCATGGCGCTCGGCATGAGCGTGCCGTTCGTCGCCGGATTCTCGGCCGTGTTCATCGCCTTCGGCGCCAGTGCCAGCCTGCTGGGCCAGCTGCTGCAGCGCTATCGCTACGAGACCAACCTCGTTGCCGGCGCGGTGGTGATCGGCTTCGGCCTGTTCATGCTGGGAATGTGGCGCTGGCTGCCCTGGCTGCAGCGCGACCTGCGGCTGCACCTGCGTCTGGCGGGCGGCAATCCGTTCGCCGCCTTTCTGCTCGGGGTGGCGTTCGCCTTCGGCTGGACGCCGTGCATCGGGCCGATTCTGGGGGCGATTCTTGCCGTGAGCGCGGCGGACGTCAGCGGATCCGGGATCGGCCTGCTGAGCGCGTATTCGCTCGGCCTGGGCGTGCCGTTCCTCGCCACGGCGCTGTTCATCGATCGCGCCGCCGGCTTGCTCGGCGGGCTGCGCGGATTCGGCGCGGCGCTGCAGATCGGCGGCGGCGTGATGATGGTCGGGCTTGGGATTGCGATGATCACCGGTTGGCTGACGGTGTTCTCGGCCTGGATGCTGCGGGCGTTTCCGGCACTGGGCACGATCGGATGAAACGTCACGGCATACGCGGCATTCGAAACCTGACTGATGAGGAGATCCACATCATGAAAAGACGATCGTTGCTGCGTGCCGCCGGCGCTCTGCTGGCGTCGGGTCTGGTGCCGCATGCATTCGCTCAAGGTGCCGCGACAGTGACGGTTTACAAGAGCCCGACGTGCGGCTGCTGCGGCGACTGGGTCACGCACCTGCGCGCGAACGGCTTTCGCCTCGAGGTGCACGACCTCGGCGACGTCTCGCCGATCCGGCGCCGCTACGCAGTCCCCGGAAAACTCGCCTCGTGCCACACCGCGGTGGTCGCCGGGTACGCGATCGAAGGGCACGTGCCAGCGGCGGACATCAAGCGGCTGCTGCGCGAGCGGCCGAAGGTCATCGGGCTGGCGGTGCCCGGGATGGTGACCGGCTCGCCCGGAATGGAGCAGGGCAAGCCGCAGCCCTACGAAACGCTCGCCTTCGACGAACGCGCCTACCGCGTCTTCGCGCGGCACTGAATTGACCATCGATTCTCAATCCCGTCGGATGACAACGGAGGACTTATGACACGCAGTGCCACTGTCGCGAACAAACGCTCGAGCCCCATTCTGCTGATCGCCGGCATTACGCTTGTCGCCGTCGCACTGGTGGTGGCGGTCATTGCCGCGAAACCGGGCGCCGATTCGTCGGCATCGGCGAGCCGGGCGTCGCTGCCCGCGCCCACGGCCGCCGCCGCGCCGCGGCCCGCCCAGTTGCTGACCGCGCGCGAAAGCCAGTTCGATTTCGGGTCGATCTCGATGGCGGCCGGGAAGGTCAGTCATCGCTTCTGGTTCAGGAACGAGGGCAGCAATCCGCTGTCGATCCAGCGGATCTACACCTCGTGCATGTGCACCACGGCGACGTTCGTAAAGGGCATGCGCAAGATCGGCAGCTACGGCATGCCGGGCCACGGCGGTCCGCTGCCCGATGTCAACGAGTCGCTCGCGCCGGGCGAGGCGGCGTACGTGGACGTGGTGTTCGATCCGGCCGCGCACGGACCATCCGGCCTGGGCCGTACCGAGCGCGTGGTCACCATCGAGCGCGCGGGCGGCGAGCGGCTGCAGTTCGATTTCGTCGCCAACGTGACGCCTTGATGTCATGGACCGGAAACTGACGTTCCTGATCGTCGCCGCGATGCTGTTTGCGGCGACGGTGGCAGTGTTCCAATTCGGCAGCGCCGGCACCGCGGCCCTGTGGAGCGCGAGTGACGGCGGCCGCTGGCTGCTGCCGCTGATCGCGGTGGCGGCGCTCATCGACAGCGTCAACCCGTGCGCCTTCTCGATCCTGCTGGTGACGGTGGCGTTCCTGCTGAGCATCGGCAAGCTGCGCTCGAAAGTGCTGCAGATCGGCAGCGCCTACATCGCGGGACTGTTCGCGGTGTACTTCCTGATCGGGCTGGGGCTGCTGCAGGTCCTGCACCTCTTCGACACGCCGCACTTCATGGGCACTCTGGGCGCCGGACTGCTGGTGCTGCTCGGCGTCATCAACCTGACGAACGTGTTCGTGCCGGCGTTTCCGCTGAAACTCGCCATCCCGCAGTCAGCGCACCACAAGATGGCGCTGCTCATGGAGCGCGCTTCGGTGCCCACGGCGGTGGTTCTCGGCGGACTGGTGGGACTGTGTGAATTTCCCTGCACCGGCGGGCCGTACCTCATGGTGCTCGGACTGCTGCACGATCAGGCCACGTATTACACGGGCGTCAGCTATCTGCTGCTGTACAACGCGATCTTCGTTTCGCCGCTGGTCCTGATCCTGCTGATGGCGAGCAATGCCTCGCTGCTGGGCAAGGTGCAGCAGTGGCAGCAGGAGAGACGCACGACCCTGCGCCTCGGGGGCGGCGCTGCGATGGTGGCGCTGGGGCTGTTCATCTTCGCGCTGTGACGCCGTGACCACGCTCGCGCTCGCAATCGCATCGCTGCTCGGGTTGACCGGGATCGCGTGGCTGGCCTCCAGGATGTCGCGCCTTCCCATCTGTCCGGTCTGCGTCGGCGTTGCCGGAACCTGGGCGGGTCTGCTGGCGGCGCGATTCGCGGGATTCCCCATGGACGCGACGGTGCTCGCGATCCTGCTCGGGGTGTCGGTGCTCGGCGTCGTGCAGTGGCGTGCCGAGCGGCTGACGCAGGGCGGATCCGCCTTGCTCTGGAAAGCGCTTGCGGTTCCGACGGGCAGCGCGGCGGCGTACGGGCTGGTCGCCGAGCTTTGGAGCCTTGCGCTGCTGTCTGCGCTTGCGTTCGCCTTGCTCGCGCTGCTGTTTCGAGTTCCGCGGCAGATGCCGGAAGCCGATTCCGCAGCCGTGTCGCAGCTCGAGGAACGGATGAAGCGATGCTGCTGATCCGTCGCCGGGACACTTCGAGGCAGGCGCCGAAGCACGCAGCGGTTCCTGTAATGAACGTTTGAACTTGACATGAAAGGAAAGGAGCACGACATGAAACGCAAACTGATCGCCGCGGCGGCTGCCGCGATGTTTTCCGCAACAGCGTTCGCCCAGATGGGCCCGGGGATGATGGGCGGCTACGGTCCGGGCGGAGGCTACGGCATGGGCCCGGGGATGATGGGCGGCTACGGTCCGGGCGGAGGCTACGGCATGGGCCCGGGAATGATGGGCGGCTACGGTCCGGGCGGAGGCCACGGCATGGGCCCGGGGATGATGGGCGGCTACGGTCCGGGCGGAGGCTACGGCATGGGCCCGGGGATGATGGGCGGCTACGGCTATGGCGGACTCGGTCGACTCAACCTGAGCGACGAGCAACGCGGCAAGATCGGCGAGATCCAGCAGGACGTCGCCCGCAAGCAATGGGAATACATGGGCAAAATGCACGAGCAGGGGTTCCATCTGCATCGGTTCGGCCCCGGCGTCGATGAAAACGCGGCGCGCAAGGCCTATCAGGCGATGTCCGACGCGCACAAGGGGATGTTCGAGCTGCAGCTGGACTCCCGCAAGCGCATCGAATCCGTGCTCACGAAGGAGCAGCTCGATCAGCTGCGGCGCAGCTGGCGCGGCGGCTGAATTCACGAAAGGAAACTTCCAATGTGGGGTGACATGGGATCGATGGGCTGGGGTTGGGGCTGGGGAATGCTGGGCGCCGTGCACATGGTGCTTTGGTGGGTACTGATCGTGCTGGGCATCGCGGTGCTGGTGAAGTGGCTTTTCGGCGGCGCCCGCGGCAGCGATCGCTCGGGCGGGCGCGGCGCGCTCGACATCCTCAAGGAACGCTATGCGCGCGGGGAAATCAACAAGGACGAGTTCGAGCAGAAACGGCGCGATCTTGCAGCGTAGAGATTGGCGTCCTCACCGCGGAGCACCGCGCACACGCGCTCGACTGGCTGCCGTAGCTGTTAACCGGAGACACCTTGCATGACCTGTCACTACGCGTTCGGAAAGACGGTCGAGATGCCGTATGGCGAGGCGTTGGCACGCGCGACCGAGGAGCTTGCCAAGGAGGGCTTTGGCGTACTCACGGAAATCGACGTTGCGGCGACGCTGAAGAAGAAGCTCGGCAAGGACATGGCGCCGTACAAGATCCTCGGTGCCTGCAATCCCCAGTTCGCGCATCAGGCGATCGAGGCGGAGCCCCGGATCGGGGCGTTGCTGCCGTGCAATGTCGTCGTGCGCGTCGATCCGGCGGGCAGGACCGTGGTCGAGATCATGGATCCACAGGCCGTGCTGCAGCTTGTCGATCGACCGGAGATCGCGGCCATTGCCGCGCAAGTGCGCGAGCGCCTGATGCGCGTGCTTGCAGCGTTGTGAGCGCAGGGTGCGCCGCGCCGGCCGGCGGCGCACGGCGGTTCCGCCGCGCGGCTCAGGTCGCCGGAAAACCGGCCTGCTGCAGCGCCTGGGTGAGCGCTTCGAGCGGTCGCTGCGTTTCGACGCGCACGCGCTTGCTCGCCAGATCGACCTCCACGCTGGCCTGCGGGTCGACGGCTTTCAGGGCCTTGGTCACCGTGCTCACGCAATGCCCACAGGTCATGTCCTTGACGGTCAGTTCGATCATGCGAGTTCTCCTCGGTGCAGTGTACAGGACGGAACTCAGTCTGTACCTTCCCACGTTGGCAAGGTCAAGCCCCGCCGCTGCAACCAGGCCCCGCTTGACCTTACCATCATTGGAACCCCGAGGATGGTGCCGCAGTCGAAACCAGGGACGATCATGACCAACCAGAATTCGTTGCTTGCGCCGGCGGCCGGCGGCCCGGTGCCGAGGGAGATCCGCATTCCCATTGCGGGCATGAGCTGCGCCTCGTGCGTGGCGCGGGTCGAGAAGGCGCTGCGGGCGGTGCCCGGCGTCACGGCCGCGTCGGTGAATCTCGCGACCGAAGTGGCGACGCTGCAGGCGCCGCCGGGCGTCACGGCGAGCGCGATCCGGGAGGCGGTCGCGAAAGCGGGCTACGAGGTCGGACAGGAGGACATCGACCTCGACATCCGCGGCATGACCTGCGGCAGCTGCGTCGCGCGCGTCGAGCGCGCGCTCGGCAAGGCGAGCGGCGTGCTGCAGGTCTCGGTAAACCTCGCGACCGAGCGCGCGCGGGTGGTCGCCGTCGCGGGCACGGATCCCGAGACGCTGCGCGCTGCGGTCGCGGCCGCCGGGTACGAAGCCGCGCTTGCGGACGCGGGCCAGACGCAGGCGGGTGCCGCCGCGGCGCGGCGCGCGCCGCCGGACTGGTGGCCGGTCGCCGCCGGTGTCGCGCTGACCGTGCCGCTGCTCCTTCCGATGCTGGGGCACGCGTTCGACGCGCACTGGATGCTGCCGGAGTGGCTGCAGCTTGCCCTCGCCTCGCTGGTCCAGTTCTGGCTCGGCGCACGCTTCTACCGCGCCGGCTGGAAAGCGCTCAAGGCGCTGAGCGGCAACATGGATCTGCTGGTGGCCCTCGGCACCAGCGCGGCGTACGGCCTGTCGGTGTACGGGCTGTTCTTCGACGCCGACGGGCATCTCTATTTCGAGGCCTCCGCGACGCTGATCACCCTGATCCTGCTCGGCAAGTGGCTCGAGCAGCGCGCCAAGCGGCAGACCACGGAAGCGATCCGCGCGCTCCATGCGCTGCGGCCCGAGCGGGCGCGCGTGCGCCGCGGGGACGAGGAGCTCGACGTGCCGCTGGCGGCGGTGAAGGTCGGCGACCTCGTGGTCGTGCGTCCCGGCGAGCGCGTGCCGGTCGACGGCGAGCTGCGCGAGGGACGCAGCCACGTCGACGAATCGCTCATCACCGGAGAGAGCCTGCCGGTCGCCAAGGGGCCGGGGGAGCGGGTCACCGGTGGCTCGATCAACGCCGACGGTTTGCTGTTGGTCGAGACGCGCGCCATCGGCGCCGAGACCACGCTGGCGCGCATCATCCGGCTGGTGGAGGACGCGCAGGCCGCCAAGGCGCCCATCCAGCGCGTCGTCGACAGGGTGAGCGCGGTGTTCGTGCCGGTGGTGCTCGTGCTCGCCCTCATCACGCTGCTTGGATGGGGGTTGACCAACGGCGACTGGACGGCCGCGGTGCTCAACGCGGTGGCGGTCATGGTGATCGCCTGCCCCTGCGCGCTCGGGCTCGCCACGCCGACCGCGATCATGGCCGGAACCGGGGTCGCCGCGCGCCACGGCATCCTGATCAAGGACGCCGAGGCGCTCGAGATTGCGCACTCGATCACCACGGTCGCGTTCGACAAGACCGGCACGCTCACAGCGGGACAACCGTCGCTGGTCGCGCTCGAGCCGCTGCACGGCGAGCGTCTCGAGCTGCTGCGCCTCGCCGCGGCGCTGCAGCAGGGCAGCAGCCACCCGCTCGCGCGCGCCGTGATGCTCGAAGCCGAAGTGAATCGTATCGACGCCGGCGGGGCGGTGGACGCCCGGGCGCTGCCCGGGCGCGGGGTCCAGGCGGTGATCGGCGGCCGCACGGTGTACCTGGGCAGCGCTCGCCTGATGAGCGAACTGGGCATCGACACGACGGCGCTCGCGGAACGCGCTCGCGAGCTCGCGAGCCAGGGCCGCTCGGTGTCCTGGCTTGCATTGGAACGCGACGGTGAACGCACGCTGTCGGGACTGCTGGCGTTCGGCGATCGCGTCAAGCCCGGTGCGCGGCGGGCGATCGCGCAACTTCATCGGCAGGGCGTGAAAACCGTCATGCTGACCGGCGACAACCACGGCAGCGCCCAGGCCGCGGCCGGGGCGCTCGGCATCGACGAGGTGAGGGCAGAAGTCCTGCCTGCCGACAAGGCGCAGACCGTGGCCGAGCTCAAGCGCGCGGGCACTGTGGTCGCCATGGTGGGCGACGGCATCAACGACGCGCCCGCCCTGGCGGCGGCCGACGTGGGCATTGCGATGGCCACGGGTACCGATGTCGCGATGCACACCGCCGGCATCACGCTCATGCGCGGCGACCCGCTGCTGATTGCCGACGCGATCGAGATCTCGCGGCGAACCTACCGCAAGATCTGGCAGAACCTGTTCTGGGCGTTCATTTACAACGTGGTGGGCATACCGCTCGCCGCTTTCGGACTGCTCAATCCGGTGATCGCCGGCGCGGCCATGGCGTTCAGCAGCGTAAGCGTGGTGACGAATGCCCTGATGCTGCGGCGCTGGCGGCCGGCGCCCGCGGGCGCGCAAGGCATCGCCACGGAACCTGTTTCCATCGCACTTTCACCCGTCGAGCTGGGAGGCAAGTCATGAACGACATGCAGATGAACATCGGGCACACCGCGCGCGCCTCGGGCGTGTCGGCCAAGATGATCCGGCACTACGAGGGGATCGGCCTCATTCCCAGGGCGAGCCGGACCGGCTCCGGCTACCGCACCTATAACGCGAAAGACGTGCACACGCTGCGCTTCATCCGGCAGGCGCGCAACCTCGGTTTCTCGATCCGGCAGATCGAGGAGCTGCTCGGGCTGTGGCGCAACCAGCGCCGTCCGAGCAGCAAGGTGAAGGCGCTCGCGCTGGCGCATATCGAGGAGCTCGATGCGCGCATCGGCGAACTCGAGGCGATGAAGCAGACGCTGCAGGCGCTCGCCCTGCATTGTCACGGCGACGAGCGACCCGAGTGCCCGATTCTGGACGGGCTCGCGGCGCCTTCGCCGGCGGCGGCCCCGCACGCCGCGCGCAGGGACATGGCACAGCTGCGCGTGCGGGCGTCAAAACGCACTGCGTGCCACTAGGACGAGGAATCGACATGAATGCTTCAATCGCCCTCGCACGGCCCACCGGTTTCGGCGCGCTCGCCTTCGGAGTGCTGCTCGCCCTGTACTTCGGCGCCCTCACCGCCGTCTCCGGCTGGCGTTTCACGGTGAACCAGTTCTCCGAATTCTGGTTCTACATCGTGCCGCTCGCCGTGGGCTTCGGCATCCAGGTCGCGCTTTTCGTGCGCCTGCGCCAGGTCGTCAGCCGCGCGAAGGAGTCGGGCACCGTGATCGCGGCCTCGGGCACGACCTCGACGCTGGCGATGGTTTCCTGCTGCGCCCATTACCTGACCAACGTGGCGCCGGTGCTGGGTGCGACCGGGCTGGTGGCGTTTGCCGCCCAGTTCCAGGTGGAGCTGTTCTGGGTCGGACTCGCGTTCAACCTGGCGGGCATCGGCTACGTCGGGAACAAGCTGTTCAAAGCTTCCAAGGAGCACGCGCAATGTCTCGCCTGATTTCAAGCACCCTCGCGCTGCTGGCGCTTTTCGCCCTGTCGATCGGCGCGCCTGCCGCCGCGAACCTGGCACCGCAATCGAGCAGCCAATCCGGCGTCACGGTCAAGGTCACGCCGCAGAGCCTCGCGGGGGCCGAATGGGCATTCGAACTGGTGTTCGAAACCCATACCCAGGATCTCAAGGACGAGCCGCTGAAAAGTGCCGTTCTCGTGGTCGACGGCGGTGCGCCCTCGGCCGCGACCGACTGGAAAGGCGATGGCCCCGGCGGCCATCACCGCAAGGGAACGCTGCGGTTCAAGGCGCCCGCGGGGTCCGCGGCGAATGTCGAACTGCGACTGCAGCGGCCTGCAGAATCGGCGCCGCGCGTCTTCCGCTGGCAACTGCGCTGACGGGACCTGGCGGTGGTGACCGATCCGGTATGCGGCATGACGGTCGACCCCGCCACGGCGGCAAGCCTCGAGCACGGAGGCCAGACTTACCATTTCTGCTCGCCGCACTGCGTCAAGGCATTCAAGGCCGACCCGGCGAAATACCTCGCCAAGTCGGTGCCGAAAACCGCCGCGGCCAACCCGCAGACGGGGCGGTACACCTGCCCGATGCATCCGGAGGTCGTGCAGGACGCCCCGGGCAGTTGCCCGAAGTGCGGCATGGCGCTCGTTCCGGTCGCGGGCGCCGGCGCAGAGGACGACTCCGAACTGCGCGCCATGACGCGGCGTTTCCGGGTGAGCGCGGTACTGTCCGCGCCGCTCCTGTTCATCGCCATGGCACCCTACTTCGGCGTTGCGACGCCTCTCGGGCTTGCGCCGCACGTGCGGATGTACGTGGAATTCGCCCTCGGAACGCCGGTGGTTGTCTGGGGCGCATGGCCGTTTTTCGTGAAGTTCGCTGGTTCGCTCGTCAATCGCAGCCCGAACATGTACACGCTCATCGGGCTCGGCGTCGGGCTGGCCTACCTGTTCAGTCTCGCCGCGGTGTTTGCGCCGGAAATGTTTCCGCGGGCCTTCCGCGAGGAGGGCGGGCAAGTCGGAACGTATTTCGAGGCGGCGGCGATCATCGTCACGCTGGTCCTGCTCGGCGAGGTGCTGCAATTGCGCGCGCTCGGCGAGACCAGCCAGGCGATCCGCAAGCTGCTGGCGCTGGCGCCGAACACGGCCCTTCGCATCGACGCCGAGGGGCGCGAGCAGGAAGTGTCGCTCAACGCGGTGCAGGTCGGCGACCGGCTGCGCGTGCGCCCCGGCGAAAAAATCCCGGTCGACGGCAGCTGCCTGGAGGGCTCGAGCAACGTCGATGAATCGATGATCACCGGCGAGCCGGTGCCGGTGCCGAAGAAGGCAGGCGACCGGGTGACTGCGGCGACCATCAACGGCCGGGGCGCGCTCATCATCCGCGCCGAGCGGGTCGGCGCCGATACGCTGCTCGCGCAGATCGTGCACATGGTGGCGCAGGCGCAACGCACGCGCGCGCCGGTGCAGCGCCTTGCCGACCTGATCGCCGCGTACTTCGTCCAGACGGTGATCGCGATCGCGGTGCTCACCGCGCTGGTCTGGGGCACTTTCGGGCCGGAGCCGCGGCTCGCCTTCGCGCTGGTGAACGCAGTTGCGGTCCTGATCATCGCCTGTCCCTGTGCGGTCGGTCTCGCGACGCCGATTTCGATCACGGTGTCCATGGGGCAGGGTGCGCTCAACGGCATCCTGTTCCGCAACGCCGAGGCAGTGGAGAAGCTGCGCGACGTCGACACGCTGGTGGTGGACAAGACCGGCACGCTGACCCTCGGCAACCCGCAGCTCGTCGACGTGGTGATGCGCGAAGGTGTTCGCGAGACGGAGGCGCTCGTGCTGATCGCGAGCCTGGAGCGCGCGAGCGAGCATCCGCTCGCGCAGGCGATCGTCAAGGGCGTGGAGGCGCGCGGCCTTGCGCTGCAGGCGGTCGCGGACTTCGAATCGGTCACCGGCCAGGGCGTCAGGGGGAACGTCGGCACGCGCAGTGTCGCGGTCGGCAGCCGCCGCTTCATCGAGACGCTCGATGCGGTTTCACCGGAACTGGGGCAGCGGGCCGACGCGCTGCGCGGCGAAGGCAAGACGGCGATGTATGCGGCGATCGACGGCCGCGTCGCGGCGGTGATCGCGGTCGCCGACCCGATCAAACCGACTACGCCCGAGGCGGTGAAGATGCTGCAAGCCGCGGGCGTGCGCGTGGTGATGCTCTCGGGCGATTCGAAGAAGACCGCCGAAGCCGTGGGCCGGCAGCTCGGCATCGACGAGGTGATCGGCGAGGTGCTGCCCGAGCAGAAGGCGCAAAAGATCAAGTCGCTGCAGGCGAGCGGCCGCGAGGTGGCGATGGCGGGAGACGGCATCAATGACGCACCCGCGCTCGCCCAGGCGAACGTCGGCATCGCGATGGGCACCGGCACCGACGTGGCGATCGAGAGTGCCGGCGTCACGCTGGTCAAGGGCGACCTGCGCGGCATCGCGAAGGCGATCCGGCTCTCGCACGCGACCATGCGCAACGTGAAGCAGAACCTGTTCTTCGCGTTCGCCTACAACGCGCTCGGCGTGCCGATCGCCGCAGGGGTGCTGTATCCGGCGTTCGGGCTGCTGCTGTCGCCGATCTTCGCTGGGGCGGCGATGGCGATGAGCTCGGTCTCGGTCGTCACCAACGCGCTGCGGCTGCGGCGCGCCAGAATCTGATCGCGAGGACACCATAATTACCGATCCCGTTTGCGGCAAGCGCATCAATCGCAGCAGGGCGTACGCCGTCATCGAGTACGGGGGCGTTGCCTACTCCCTGTGCTGCCCGCTGTGTCAGGCGGAGTTCGAGCGCTCGCCCAGGATGTACGCCAGACCGGAGCTGGGGGAAAAGGCGCGCAAGAAAACCGACCGCCATCCCTATCGCGGGCAGAAGGCGAGAGCGACATGAATCCCTTATCGCAACCCGGCGTTTCGCCGGCACGCCCGGGATCGAAATCGGTTGGACCCGTCAAGCGCGCCGCGCTCGCCATCGCCCTCGCCGCAAGCGTCACGCTGTCGATTGCAGCCGCGGTCGACGCGGGCTTGCGCAAGAACGTCGGCGACTACTCGCTTTTGCTTTCGGTGATGCCGGCGGAGGTGATCCGGGGGCCGCTGGCGCCGGTCGACCCGGCGGCATCGCCCAATCGCCCGCCTGCGGCGCGCGATACGCATCACGTCATGGTCTCGATCTTCGAATCTCGCGACGGGGGGCGGGTGACCGACGCGCGGGTCGCGGCGCGCGTCGCGGCGCTCGGATTCTCCGGCGAGAAGAAGCCGCTCGAACGCACCGCCGTGGCGGGCGCCGCGGTTTACGGCGGCTTTTTCCCCATGATGGGGCGCGGCCCCTATCGCGTCGACGTCGAGTTTCAGACGCCACCGACGGCGCTCCGGCAGCACGCGAGTTTCTATTTCACGCATCCGAGCTTCGAGATACCGGGGCGGGACGCGCGAACGGACGTGACCCGATGAGCGACGGGCGCGGCGGCCACGGCAGGCACGGGCCGAGGCACGGCCATGAGCACTGAGCCGTCGGCGTACGGTTTTTGGTCGCTGGTGATCATCAATTCGCTCGTGTTCATCATCTTCGCATTCAGCTTTACGCGGCCGCAAACCGTGCGCGACTGGCGCTCGCTCGGCGCGTTTTCGGCGTTCCTGGTGGCGCTGTTCTCCGAAATGTACGGCTTTCCGCTCACCATCTACCTGCTCTCGGGCTGGCTGCAGAGCCGCTATCCGGAAGTGGATTTCCTCGCGCACGACGCCGGGCACCTGCTCGAAGTGCTTTTCGGCTGGAGGGCGAATCCGCACTTCGGTCCGTTCCACGTCGTGAGCACCGTGTTCATCTTCGGCGGTGCCCTGCTGCTCGCATCGGCCTGGCGGGTGCTGTACGCTGCGCAGCGCGATCGCAGGCTTGCAACGACCGGGCCTTACGCGCGCCTTCGGCACCCGCAGTACCTCGCCTTCGTGATGATCCTGTCCGGCTTTCTGTTGCAGTGGCCGACGCTGCTGACCGTCCTGATGTTTCCCGTGCTCGTCTGCATGTACGCGCGCCTTGCCCGGCGGGAAGAGCGCGAGGTCGCGGCCGCGTTCGGCGATGAATATGTCCGCTATGCGCGGCGCGTGCCGGCCTTCTTACCGCGGCTGGACGAGCTGTTCGGACGCAGCGGCGGCGCGTGATGCCAGTCCCCGGTAAAGGAGCAGACGATGCTGATTGAGATCGAATCGGACTACGGCCTGTGGTCGCTGGTGGTGATCCACTCCCTGATCTTCATCGTCTTCGCGTTCAGCTTCGCCACGCCGAGAAGCGCGCGCGACTGGCGCTCCTTCGGCGCCTTCGCCGCGTTCCTCGTTGCGCTGTTCAGCGAGATGTACGGTTTTCCGCTGACCATCTATCTGCTGTCTGGCTGGCTCGGCAGCCGCTATCCGGAGATCGATTTCCTCGCGCACGACGCCGGACACCTGCTGGAAGTGATGTTCGGCTGGGGCGACAACCCGCACATGGGTCCGTTCCACCTCGCCTCCTACGTGCTGATCGCCGGCGGGTTCATCCTGCTCGCGAGGTCCTGGGGCATCCTGTACGAGGCGCAGCGCCGGCGCGAACTGGCGACCAGCGGACCCTACCGCCGTATCCGCCACCCGCAGTACGCCGGCTTCATCATGATCATGACGGGCTTCCTGCTGCAGTGGCCGACGCTCGTCACGCTCGCCATGTTCCCGATCCTCGTCTACATGTACCTGCGACTAGCCCGTCGCGAGGAGCACCATGCGCTTGCCGAATTCGGCGAGGCGTACCAGCGTTACGCGGCGTGCACGCCGCGATTCATGCCGTGGTTCGGCACACGCGCCCTTGCGCGGGACGGGGCCTGAGGGGGACTGGCCATGCGGCGCAGGATCCGGCTTGCCGCGTGGACGTTCGCGCTGCTCGCGGCGCCGGCGTGGCCGCAGGCGCCGGATGCGGCGTGGGTGGCAGAATCGGTGCACGGCTACCGTTTCGCGTTTGCCGTAGAAAGCGTGCTCGATTCAAGTCTTTCCGGCGACCCGCGGCACGCGGCCGTCATGGACCATCGCATCGTGGTTTCGATTCGCGGTGCGGATTCTCAACGTCCGCTGCAAGCCTACGCCGTCTCGCTCGACATCGCCGAGCAGGGATACAAGGGCGCTACGCTGCCGATGCAGGCGGTGAAAAGCGCCGAAGCGGGGATCTACGAGGCGCGTGTCCGCATGCAAAGAGGGCTGCCGCATCGCATTCTCGTGCACGCCACGCCGGTGGCGGGCGGTCGCACGCTGGAGGCGCAGTTCCAATACCGGCACCACCACTGATTCGCTGGAGGCGGGCCATGAGCACGATCGACGCTGTGCAATCACCGGCCGATGAGGAACGGCGCAGACTTCTCGCGCACGCCACCGCCGCCGCGGGCGGCCTTGTGCTGGCCGGTGCGAGCCTGCCGTTCGTCGCCAGTCTGCGTCCGAGCGAGCGCGCCAAGGCGCAGGGTGCTCCGATCGAGGTGGATACAGCAATGCTCAGGCCAGGCGAGCTGAAGACCGTCGAATGGCGCGGAAAACCCGTCTGGGTCCTCGCCAGGACGCCCGCCATGCTTTCGAGCCTCGAATCCGTTCGCAGTCACCTGACAGACCCCAATTCGACGGTCGTGTCCCAGCAGCCGGAGTACGCGCGCAATCCAACCCGTTCGATCAATCCGGAGCTGTTCGTGACGATCTCGCTTTGCACGCACCTCGGCTGCGTGCCGACTTACGCCCCCGAACCGGGCTCGATCGAGGGCGACTGGCCGGGAGGCTTCTACTGCCCGTGCCATGGCTCGAAGTTCGACCTTGCCGGACGCGTGTACAGGGGCTCGCCCGCGCCCACCAATCTCGTTATCCCGCCGCACCAGTGGCGCGGCGGGAGCCTGCTCGTGATCGGGTACGACGCCGCGGATGCCCCGGCATGAATCCGATGGTGCGCGAGGAGCCAGCCGGATGCTGCGCAAGATCTGGCTCGTTGCGGCGCAGGGCTTCGTCCTGGATGCCGAGGTCGGTCGCCGCCCGGCTCCCCCAAAGCCGAGGCGCTGACGCTTCCGGAGTTCGATAAGGAGATTGCAATGAAACGCACGTTGTTGGTACTCGGCCTCGCGCTTTCGAGCGTTTCACTGGCGCAGATGAGCGGCTCGGGCGGCATGCAAGGCATGCACGGTCAGGGCGGCATGCAAGGCATGCAGGGTCAGGGCGGCATGCAGATGGGGCAGCCGGGGAGCGCGCTCGCCGAGGGCGAGGTGCGCAAGGTCGACAAGGACGCGGGCAAGATCACGCTCAGGCACGGGCCGATCGCGAGCATGGACATGCCGCCGATGACGATGGTGTACCGCGTGAAGGACCCTGCGATGCTCGATCAGATGCAGGCCGGCGACAAGGTGCAGTTCATGATGGAGAAGGTGAGCGGTACGCTGACGGTGACGAAAATCGAGCCGTTGAAATAGGCCGCCGAGCGCGCGCCGTGACGATGGATCTCATGGCCCAGGTGCGGGCCTGGATCATGACCCATCAGTACGAGAGCCTGCTGCGCAAGGCCGGTTTCAAGGGCGGACTGCCGGCACGCTGAACCCCGGCAGCCGCCATTCCGCGGGCCGCACTAGCGCCGATCGCCGGCCAGCGCCATGAGCAGGACCAGGAGGTTGGCGAAAATGTTGTACAGGCTGATGTACACCCCGGTCGCGGCCATCACGTAGTTGGTCTCGCCGCCGCGCACGATGCGATTCAGGTCGTGGAGCAGGAACAGCGAGAACACCACGATGACGAGCGTCGAGATCGTGAGCGCGAGCGCCGGAATCTGCAGGAACATGTTGGCGACCATGGCGACCAGCAGCGCGATCATGCCGACGAAGAGGAATTTCCCCATGAAGCTGAAATCGCGCTTGGCCGCAGTGGCGATCGCGCCCATGCCGAAGAAAATCACTCCCGTGCCGACGGCGGCATAGCCGACGAGCTGCATGCCGTTGGCCAGCTTGAGCGCAAGGTTGAGGATCGGCCCGAGCCACCAGCCGAGGATTCCCGTCATCAGGAGCAGCAGCGCTACGCCCAGGCCGTTATTGCGGTTGGCCGCGATGCCGTACTGCAGGCCGATCACGCCGGCGAGCATCACCAGCGCGCTCGCCAGCGGATACTGCACCACGATTCCGCTCGTCGCCATGCCGACGAAGGCGCCGATCAGCGTCGGCACCATGGTCAGCGCGAGCAGGAGATAGGTATTGCGCAAGACCTTGTGCGCGCCGGGCGCGGCGGCTGCCTCGCGCGCGGCGTCGTAGACGAATCCTGGTCCAACGGCCCGCTTGCTTTCCGGAAGAGGGTTCAGTTGCGGTTCCACGTTTGCCTCCTTGGCTGAAGAAGGCAAAGTCTGGGCCTTGCCACGATGGCAAGGTCAAGGACGAGGGGCCGGCCCAGGGACGCGGCTCGCCTCCGGCGCGTTGCCGCTTGACCTTCCAATCATGGGAGACCCTACGCTTTGCGTACTCGAAACTGGCGACCGAGCGCCGTGCGGCCACGCATTGAATCATTCGACGAGGAGACGTCGCGAGATGGTGGCGGAAAAGTGCGCCGCCGAGTGGCCCGGCGCGCCATGATCGGCCTTGGGTGGCTGGCGGCGCTGGCGTTCGCACTCGCGCAGGCGGCCACGCTCGCGCGCGCCCAGGAGCCGGGTGGTCGCGAAATCGTCGAGCGCGTCGAGATCCTCCTGTGGGGAAAGACGGTTCAGGGCGAGTACGAAATGAGCGTCACCACGCCGCGCTGGCAGCGCACGCTCTCGCTGCGCGCCTGGATGGAGCGCCCGAGGCGTTCCTTCATCCGTATCCTCGCGCCGGCGAAGGAGGCGGGCATCGCGTCGCTGCGCATCGGCCCGGAGATGTGGAACTACCTGCCAAACGTCGAGCGCACGATCAAGATTCCGCCGTCCATGATGCTGCAGCCGTGGATGGGGTCGGACTTCACCAATGACGACCTGGTGAAGCAGAGCAGCATCATCGACGACTACACGCACCGCGTCGTGCGCGAAGAGGCGGTCGCCGGCGCGCCCGCGTACGTCCTCGAGCTGGTGCCGAAGCCGGACGCTGCGGTGGTGTGGGGAAAGATTTTCTACTGGGTGCGCAAGAACGACTTCATGCCGCTCAGGCAGGAATTCTACGACGAGCGCGGCGGACTCGTTCGCGTCATGGCGTTCTCGGACGTCCGGTCGGTCGGCGGACGCATCATGCCGACGAAGTGGGAGATGCGCCCGGCCGGCAAGCCGCGCAATGTGACCACGGTGACGATCAAGTCCGCGATCTACGACCGTCCGATCGACCCGGAGATTTTCACCCAGCGCAATCTGCAAAAGCCATGAGCGCCGACAAGGTAGTCGTCAGGCTGGAACAGGTCGCCAGAGTCTACCGGCAGAACAGCCTTGCCGTGCACGCGCTGCGCGGCATTAGCCTGGAGATCCGCAAGGGTGATTTCGCGGTGCTTGTCGGTCCCTCGGGCTCGGGCAAGACCACGCTGCTCAACGTGATCGGCGGACTCGACACGCCGACCGCGGGCCGGATCTGGGTCGCGGGCACCGAGACCGGGCGCATGAGCAAGTCGAAGCTCGCCGAGATGCGCCTGCGCAAGATCGGTTTCGTGTTCCAGGAGTTCAACCTGATCCCCGTCCTTTCGGCACTGGAGAACGTCGAATTCGTGATGCTGCTGCAGGGCATACCGGAAGCCGAGCGCCGCGTGCGCTCGAATGCGCTGCTCAAGGAACTCGGCCTACAGGGACTGGAGCATCGGCGGCCGAGCGAGCTCTCGGGCGGGCAGCAGCAGCGCGTCGCCGTCGCGCGGGCGATCGCCGCCGAACCGATCATTGTCCTGCCCGACGAGCCCACCGCCAACCTCGATTCCAAGGCGGGCGGCGCGCTGCTGGACCTGATGCGGCGCCTCAACGAGCAGAAGGGCGTCACTTTCGTTTTCTCGACGCACGATCCGATGGTGGTGGAGCGCGCGCGGCGCGTGGTCCGGCTCAAGGATGGCGAAATCGAGGCCGACGAGCGGAGGCCGGAGTGATGCTTCTCGGGCTCGCCTGGAGAAACGTGCTGCGCAACCGGCGGCGCACGGCAATCACGGTTTCCTCGATTGCGATCGGCCTCGCGGCGATGACGTTCCTGTGGGGCTTCATCGACGGCATGAACCGCCAGATGATCGTGAACACGACGCGCTTCTTCGCCGGCGATGTGCAGGTCCACCTGAAGGGCTATCACGACGATCCCACCCTCGACCTGACGATCCCGGAGTCGGGCGCGGTCCTGCGTGCCGTGCGCGGCGATCCCGCGGTCGCGGCGGCGAGTGTGCGCATGGAGGGAAAGGCGCTTGCGAGCCGCGGCGACAAGTCGCGCGGCGTAGTGGTCGCGGGCGTGGCGCCGCAGGAGGAGGCCAAGGTCACCGTCCTGTTCGAGGCCGTCGTGGAGGGCGGGCCGCTCCGTGCCGACGAGACAGGCATTCTGCTCGGCGAAAAACTTGCCGAGGCGCTCGGCATCCACGCGGGCGAGGAACTCGTGCTGGTCGGTCAGGCGTACGACGGTTCGGTCGCGAGCGGCCGCTATCCGGTGCGCGGCGTATTCCGCACCAAGATCGACGAGCTGGACGGCTACCTGGCGGTCATGTCCCTCGACGCGGTGCGGGAGTTTTTCGCTGCACCGGGCGGAGCGACGGCGATCGCGCTGCGCCTGCGCGACCGCAGCGAGATCGCGCCGGTGCGCGCAAGGCTCGCCACGAGCATGGGCGAGCGCTACGAGGTGCTCGGCTGGCCGACGCTGCTGCCCATGGTGGCGGTGAGCGTCCGTTTCCACGAAGTGGTGACCTACGTGGTGCTGCTGATGTTCCTCGTGGTCGTCGCGGCGGCGGTGGCCAACCCGGTGCTGATGGCGGTGCTCGAACGCACGCGCGAATTCGGCATCATGCTGGCCGTCGGCACGAGCCGCGGGCGGCTGCTGCGGCTCGTGCTGCAGGAGGCGGTGCTCCTCGGACTCGCAGGGCTTGCGGCGGGCAACGCGCTCGGGCTCGGCTTGACCGCCTACTTCGGCCGCGCCGGCATCGATCTGGGCGCCTTCGAAGCCGGGTTGCGCACCATGCCAGGCCTGTCCGACTTCATCTACCCGGTGGTGCGCGCCGATCGCAGCCTCATACTGTCCGCAATTGTCCTCGCCACCGCGTGCATCGCCGCGCTCTATCCCGCGGTCAATGCGGCGCGCCTCGAGCCGGTGGAAGCGATCCGCGGCCGCGCGCGCGCGCGGGCCTCGGCGGGGCACGGCGCGGCGGCGTCCACGCGCTGGCCGGTGTTCGTGCTGATCGCGGCGCGCAATATCCTGCGCAACCGGCGGCGCACAGCGATCATGGTCGGCGGCGCCGCCTTCAGCGTTCTCGCCTTCGTGTTCGTTTTTGGTTTCTTCGACGGGTTCTTCGACGGGATGGTCGAGAACTCTACCCGCTATCTCACGGGGCATGTGCAGCTCGAGCGCGCGGGATTCCGCAAGGACTTGGCGCCCGAGCTTGCGCTCGACAAGCCCGCAGAGTTGCTCACGCGCCTGCGCAGCGTACCGAATGTCGCCGCCGCCGCGCCGCGCGTGCAGGCGCAGGCGCTCGCGAGCAGCGCCACGAAGTCGGAAGGCATCGTCCTGATCGGCATTGACCCACTGCCCGAGCGCAGCGTTACCTTCATCCACCGCACGATCGTGCAGGGCAAGGCGCTCGACCCGGGCGCCGACCGCGAGATCGTGATCGGCCGCAAGCTCGCCGAGAGGCTTCGCGTCAGGCTCGGCGAGAAAGTGGTGGTGATGGCGCAGGCGGCGGACGGCGAGCTGGGAACCGCCGCCTACCGCGTGAGCGGGATCTTCGCGACCGAGAGCAGCACTTTCGACAGTGCAATTGCGTACGTGACGCTGCCCGCGGCGCAATCGCTGCTCGCGCTGGGCGCCCGTGTCTCCACCGTCAACATCCGCCTCGGGGACCGTGCTGCGCTGGAGCGGACGATGGAGGACCTGCGCCGGCTCGCTGCGGCCCCGGGCCTGGTGCTTGCGCCGTGGCAGGAGCTGTTGCCCCAACTCGATGAGATGGTGAGGTTCAACCGCGTGGTCAGCGACATCATTCTTGCGGTGTTTCTGCTGGTCGTCGCGACAGCCATCATGAACACGGTGTTCATGGCGGTCGCCGAGCGCACGCGCGAATTCGGCGTCCTGATGGCGTTGGGCACGCCGCCCGGCGCGATCCGCCGCATGGTCGTGTACGAGACGATCGTGCTGATGACACTCGCCTCGCTCCTCGGCTACGGGATCGGCATCGCGCTGGTCGAATATTTCGGGCGCCAGGGCATCGACCTGTCGGGGTTCTTCCAGGGCTACGCCGCCATTCCCGGGCTTACGGGAATCGTATACCCGAAGGTGCTTGTCGCAACCACCATCCCCCCCGGCGTCGCGCTCCTGATCGCGAGCGTTCTGGTGTCGCTTTACCCGGCGGCGAAGGCGGCGCGGCTCGACCCGGTCGCCGCGATCCGCCATGCCTAGGGTCGCGGCGGCAACGGCGCTCGCGGTACTGCTCGCGGGCTGCGGCGGGGATGCCTTGGCGCAGCAGGAGCCGGGACTGAACCTTACCGGCTATTACAAGAACCTGCTGGTTCGCTCCCGGACCGTAATGCCGGTGGGACAGCGCTACACGTCGGATCTGAATCGCCTTCGCCTGGAGCTGAAGGGAAACCTCACCGCGGGCGCAGCCCTGGATTTGCAATACGACAACGAAATCCTGCTCGGTAATTACCTCGATACCGCGCAGTTCGGCGTGCAGAAGGATCAGCGGCCGCCGCAGTACTGGGATCTCGAGAGCATCTACTCAGAAGGCGGGCCCTACCTTGCACGGCACCGACTGTACCGCGCTTCGGTGACGTTCTCTGCAGGGGAAACGGACGTGCGCATCGGCCGGCAGCGGATCGCCTGGGGCACCGGGAGGTTCTGGAGCCCGCTCGACATCCTCAACCCTTTCAGCCCGATCCAACTGGAGCGCGAAGAGCGGCTCGGCGTCGACGCTATCCTCTTCGAGCGCAAGTTCGGCGCCTTGTCACGGCTGGGCGCGGTCTACGCGCCCCAATATGCGCGCCGCGATTCAAGCGCCGCGCTTCTGTGGCACGCCAACACGGCGGGCGTCGATTACTCGCTCGTCGCCGGCCGCTTCGCGCGCGAGCGAGTAATCGGCGCCGACGTCGCGACGCAGCTCGGCAACGCGGGCGTGCGTGCCGAGCTTACGCATTCGCGGCGGGAGACGGGGAACGGTTACCGCAGGGCGCTGGTGGGCCTGGACTATGCCTTTGCCAATACGCTCACGCTGAGCGGCGAACTCTATTACAACGGCGCAGGCGCAGGCGATCGGGGCAGTTACGACTTCGCGTCGCTGTTCGCCGGCAGGATCCAGAACGTCGGACGCAGGTACCTCGGCGGCTATGCGGGATACGAGATCACGCCGCTGCTGAAGTGGACCAACTACCTGGTCGTGAATCTCGCCGACCGCAGCCGGTACTTTTCGCCGGGGCTCACTTACTCGCTGAAGGCAAATCTCGATCTGACGCTCGGCGTGCAATGGTTCCGCGGCAGCCAGGGCAGCGAATACGACCGGTTCAGCGACGCTTACTACGCACAGATGCAGTGGTTCTTCTAGTCCCGGTTGCTACAATGTGGAACTCCGTTGGGGCCTTCCCGTCTTCCGACTGCATGACTTCACCCGGGTCGACACGGCTAGGCAGAGCTGCCCGACATACTCAATGCGCACAGGCACCGTGACTGAGCGGAAGCGGAAGGGAAAAGGATTGCGTGCTCGCGTCTGACGAGCGATCGCGACTGGTGCTGCACTACTACGCAGGCATGCTGAGCGCCGCCGTGTTCGCGGCGGCACTCGGGTCCGTGGCCGCGTATACGACGGACCATCTCGAGTCGCTTCCTCATCTGCTGGCAGAGATCGCGCTGTGGCTCGGGATCGTCAATGCCGCGGGCGCGCTGGTCATCCTGCGGCCCGTGGGCCGGTTCCTGCGTGGCGCGGCCGTCGTGCAACCGGCATTCGAGCGGCGGATGCGCGCGCTGCCGAGAATCTCCGGGCTGTGGTTGTCCGCCCTGACGGCGGCCGCATTGCTCGGACATGCGGCGGCGCTGAACGGTTCCTGGGGCGATTTCGCCGGCGCGCAGCCGCGCGTGCTCGTCGGGACCTTGGTGCATATTGCATTGTTCGCTGCATACGTTGGGCTGATCGGCTACTTTCTGATATTCGACTATGTGGTGCGTCTGCGCCGGCGACTCTGGGAGCAGGGCGTCGCGATTGCGCCGCGACAGGGCAAGTTCATGCGCAGGTTGATTGCCGGACTGCTTGCGGTTGCCACGGCGCCAGTACTCCTCCCGCTATCCGATCGGTGGGTGCAGCCCGCGGACGCGGGCATGCCGATGGCCATGGCCATGAGTGCGGGTCGTCACGTCGGACACATGCAGCAGACGTCCCAGATGGACCTGTACGCGGCGCTGCTTCTTGCGGCGGTGCTGATTTTCCTCATGGTGCGGGGTTTCTCGCGCCCGGTCGCAATCCTGCTGACGGCCATGCGGCAAGTCGACCGGGGAGACCTCGCCGCCAAGGCGCCGGTGGTCTCGGACGACGAGTTCGGGCTGCTTGCCCAGCGATTCAACCGGATGATCGACGGGCTCAGGGAGCGCGACCGGATTCGAAAGATCTTTGGCCGATTCGTCCCGGAAAGCGTCGCCGCTACCCTGCTGGTCGACGAGGGCGCGATCGCGCCAAAGGAACGTGAAGCGACGGTGCTCTTCACGGACATCGAAAACTTCACGCTCATCGCCGCGAGTCTCGATCCGCGCGACATCCTCGACGTGCTGAACGCCTATTTCGAAGAAATTGCGCAGGTCGTTCACGCGCACGGCGGTGTCATCACACAGTTTCAGGGCGACGCCGTGCTTGCCAGCTTCAACCTGCCTGCGTCGGACCCGGAGCATGCGCGGCATGCCGTCGAGGCGGCGCTGGCGATCCAGGCGAGGCTTGCCGAGGCCGTGTTCGGCGGCGGCATACGGCTGCGCACGCGGGTCGGTATCAGCACGGGCCCCGTCGTCGGCGGTACCGTCGGTGGGGGCGACCGCCTTGGATATACGGTGCACGGTGATACGGTGAATCTTGCGGCGCGCTTCGAGGCCATGAACAAGGAATTCGGCAGCCGCGTTTTGGTGTCGGCGCGAACGGCCGAGTTGGCGGGCGAGGCGATCGCGCTTCGCGACCGCGGCATCGTCACCGTGCGCGGGTTTCACGAGCCGCTGCGCGTCTACGAACCGTTCACACGCGAGGCTGAGGCAGCGCAGCGCGCGCGCGGCTGAGCCGTGCCTGGCGCTGGCGTGCCGGCGAAGCGCGGCAACCTCAGGCGCTGCAGTCCGAACCGTCTTGCCGCGGCAGCAGACCGCGGTCGGCCAGTTCCCTGGCGACGTTCGCGCGCCAGCCATTCGCACTGGAGAACGCCGCGCTCATGACCGTGCGAGCGTCGACATCGCGCCATTCGACGCCCTTCACCACCTTGAAGGCAAGCGCGGTAGGGACGTAGTTGTCGGGAAACCAGAAAGCGCTGAAAGCGAGCGCCTCGCGGTACAGGTCGGCTTCGCCGAGGCCCTGCGATGCGCCCAGCGCGAGCAGCCCGAGCAGCGCGGAGCCATGGTTGCAGTCCTGGAAGAAGGTCGAATTGTTGCAGCACGGGCGGAAGCTGTTGTGCGCGACCCTGACCACCAGCGCTTCCTGCGCGGCGCTCAGCGCCACGATCGACAGGGTGTTGAAGTGATTGCCGCCGCTCGCGTGCTTGCCGAGGGTCCAGCCGCCCGTCGAGGCGAAGCGGTGACGCTGCTCGCCGTTGAGCGGGCTCGCCTGGTTCGCTGCCATCCGGTTCGCGAGCCCGATCGGCCACAGGAGATTCACGTACAGGCCGGCGTTCTGTCGCGTGAGCCGGATCGGCCCGGGGGAGGGTCTGGCAAGGAGGTCCGCAAGGTTCCCGGTCACGCCGCCGCGCTGCGCGTAAAGCGCGGCAAATTTCCCGCGGTCGATCACGCCTGCCCGAACCAGCCTGACGACGCTCTCGCCGAGCGCGACCTTGCTGCGGTATCCGTCAGCGGGCAGCACCTGCGCCGCCGCCTCTTCGAGCAGCGGGCCGCCCGCAGCACCCGGCGCGGCCGCCGCGGGCGGCGCGGGCGCGAGGAGCGCCAGCGTGCTGAGCAATTGCGAGAGCCCCATCTTCATCGGCCTTGGCCGGCCGGAGGTGACACCGGCGCGATCCTCCGCAAATCCATTACCACGAATCCGACACACGGCAGCGCGCGGCGCGCCGGCTGCTTGATCTCGATCAATCGGGCGCACGGCCCGGCAAGGCATCCTGCCCTGGTCCAACTCGGTCGGGTAATGTTGCCCATGGCTCGTAGAGCGTCCGAATTCGTGCCACGCCAGGTGGCGGCATTGCGCGCCGCGCTCATCGCGCTGAGCGTGCTGTTGCTGCTTCCGGCCTGCGGCGCGTTCGCTGCGCAGCTGCGCGGCGGAGCCGCGGGTGCGGAGAGCGGGCACCCCGCAGCGCACGCGCAGCATCACGGCGACGCGCTGTCCGGTGACTGCTGCGCGAGCGTTGGCACAAGCGCGACCGCAGTGACGGCCGGGCGCCCGCCCGGGGCGCAGCCCGGCGCGCTGGTTGCGCCGGCGCCGCCCGCGCCGTCGTACGTCGTCGCGGCGGCGATCGTTCCCTACGCGGCGGTTGTTTCATATCCACCGCCCGTTCAAGCCTCTTTCTACCTCCGTTCGGCGCGCATCCTGCGCTGAGTTCCTGCACCGCTGACAGCGTCGCGGGGCGCCGTCACGCCCGGCCGCGACGCGGCACGTGATCTGTCGCGCTGGCAGCAGCGCAATGGCGAAAAGCAGGTTGGTTGAATTCGAATCACAGGAGGCAGGCTCATGGTCGCGGAACTTGGTCAGTTTGCGCTCGCGCTGGCGTTCGCCATCGCGCTGACGCAGGGCATCTTGCCGTTGGCTGGCGCGGCACGCGGCAATCCCGCGTGGATGGCCCTCGGCCGGACGGCGGCGCACGGCCAGCTCGTGTTCCTGGCGATCGCCTTCGGCCTGCTGACCTACGCGTTCGTCAGCAGCGACTTCACGGTGGCGTATGTGGCGAACCACTCGAATTCGCGCCTGCCGCTGGCCTACCGCATTGCCGGCGTGTGGGGCGGACACGAGGGATCGTTGCTGCTGTGGGTGCTGATCCTCGCCTGCTGGATGGTCGCGGTCACGGTCTTCAGCCGTGGCCTGCCGGAGGCGATGGTCGCGCGCGTACTCGGCGTGATGGGCTTGATTGCCGCCGGGTTCCTCGCCTTCATGCTGTTCACCTCCAACCCGTTCGACCGGCTGCTGCCGGCTCCGCTGGACGGCAGGGATCTGAACCCGCTGCTGCAGGACCCGGGCATGATCCTGCACCCGCCGATGCTCTACATGGGTTACGTGGGCTTCTCGGTGGCGTTTGCCTTTGCGATCGCCGCGCTCCTGTCCGGCCGGCTCGACGCGGCGTGGGCCCGCTGGTCGCGTCCCTGGACCACGGTGGCCTGGGTGTTTCTGACGCTCGGCAATGCGCTGGGCAGCTGGTGGGCGTACTACGAACTCGGCTGGGGCGGCTGGTGGTTCTGGGATCCGGTGGAAAACAGCTCGTTCATGCCATGGCTGCTCGGCACCGCGCTGATTCACTCGCTCGCGGTAACCGAGAAGCGGGGAAGTTTCCGCAGCTGGACCGTGCTGCTCGCGATCGTCACGTTCGTGCTCTCCCTGATGGGGACGTTTCTCGTCCGCTCGGGCGTGCTCACTTCGGTGCATGCCTTCGCCACCGATCCGGCGCGCGGCGTCTTCATCCTCGCGCTTCTGGCGCTGGTGAGCGGCAGCTCGCTTGCGCTTTTCGCCTGGCGCGCGCCGCAGCTCCGGCTCAGAGGGGGCCGCTTCGGCATGCTCTCGCGCGAGTCGCTGCTGCTCACCAACAACGTGCTGCTCGCCGCGGCGACCGGCACGGTGATGCTCGGCACGCTCTATCCGCTCGCGCTTGACGCGCTCGGCCTCGGCAAGGTCTCCGTAGGCTCGCCGTACTTCGACGCCGTGTTCGTGCCGCTGATCGCGCCGGCGCTGTTCCTGATCGGAGTGGGGCCGATCGCGCGATGGAAGCAGGCGAGCCTGCCCGAACTCGCGGTGCGCCTGCGATGGGCGTTCGCAGCGAGCGTCGCGCTCGCGCTCGTGCTGCCGTTCGCGCTCGGGCGCTGGAGCCCGCTGGTCAGCTTCGGACTGGCGCTCGCGGCGTGGATCGCGGCTACGAGCGCGGTCAGCGTCCGGGATCGGCTGCGGCAAGCCGGAACCGGACTGAGCGCGTGGCGGCGCATCGCCGACCCGTCGCCCGCCTTTTACGGCATGGCGCTCGCGCACCTCGGGGTCGCGGTGCTCGTCGCAGGGGTGACGTTGGTCACGGGTTACGAGACCCGGAAGGACGTGCGCATGGAGACCGGCGACACGGTGGAAATCGGCGGCTACGTGCTTCGCTTCGAGGGCGTCGCGAAGCAGGCGGGGCCGAACTACCTCGCCGACCGGGCGACCCTTCAGGTGATGCGTTCCGGAAGCCACGTGACGACCCTGCGGCCCTCGAGGCGCAGCTACTTCTCGCAGCAGAAACCGATGAGCGAAGCGGCGATCGATTCGGGATTCAGCCGCGACCTCTACGCCACGCTCGGCGATGCGTTGAACGCGACGACCTGGCTGGTGCGCGTGCAGCACAAACCGTTCGTCAACTGGATCTGGGGCGGGGCCCTGCTGATGGCTTTGGGCGGTCTGTTCGCGGCAAGTGACCGCAGGTATCGCCTCGCGGCGCGCGGCGCGCGCGAGGCAAGGTCCGTCGCTGCCGTGCGGGACCGGCAGGCCACGCCAGAAATCGCCGCACCGAAGATCACGCCCAGGACGCGGGAGGCCGAGAATGGGTAAAGCGCTGGTACTGACATTTCTCCTGCTGTTCGGCAGCGCCGCCCTGGCCAGGGAAGCCGCGCCTGCGGCGGCGGACCCGCGGCTCGAGGAGCAGGTGATGGCGGTCGCCGCGGAGCTGCGTTGTCTGGTCTGCCAGAACCAGTCGATCGCGGAATCGGACTCGGACCTGGCGAAGGACCTGCGGGATCAGGTGCG
>SCUF01000138.1 GCA_004298325.1 Betaproteobacteria bacterium
GCCGCCCGGCCCGCGCACGCTCGAAACGATGCCGGCGCGGCGCAGCTTGCCGAACAACTGCTCAAGATAGGAAAGCGAAATCCGCTGCCGCTCGCTGATTCCGGCCAGCGTCACGGGACCACGCGCCTGGCGCATGGCCAGATCCACCATCGCCGTCACCGCAAACCTGCCCTTGGTTGTGAGTCTCATGGTTTCCTCGTCTAAACCTGATGGACACACGCCAGTATAGCTAAATCCCGAGTAAATTAGTCAACTAAAATTTTACCGCCTGAATTCAACTACTTAATCGCCCTGAGTTGCTCTGGTTTGGCGGCTTCGGCGCTCCGCCGGGCGGCATCCTCTTCCAGGCGCCGCAACTTCTCGCTGAGATCGGCCACGGCCTGTTCGAGTTCGCGGGAATGCTCGATCAACGTCTGGATCGCGGTTGCGTAAGGGTCGTCCTGGTTCTGCACCACCGCGTAGGCGGCGAAACGCGCCTGTTGCTGGGCGGTGCCCTCATCGACCAGGCGGCCGGGCACGCCGACCACGGTGCCTCCCGCCGGAACGTCCTTCACCACGACGGCATTGGAACCGATCTTGGCGCCCGCGCCGACGACGATCGGCCCGAGGATCTTGGCTCCCGCCCCGACCACCACGCCCCGGCCCAGCGTCGGATGGCGCTTGCCCTTGTTCCAGGTCGTGCCACCGAGCGTGACGCCGTGATAGAGCGTGACATCGTCGCCCACTTCGGCAGTCTCGCCGATCACCACACCCATGCCGTGGTCGATGAACAGGCGCTGGCCGATGGTCGCGCCGGGATGGATCTCGATTCCCGTCAGCAGCCGACCGACGTGCGAAGTCAGACGCGCCAGCCAGCGCAGCCCGCGGCCCCAGAACCAGTGCGCCAGCCGGTGGAAATAGACCGCGTGCAGGCCCGGGTAGCAGGTCAGCACTTCCCAGCTCGTGCGCGCTGCCGGATCGCGATCGAAAACGCTCCGGATGTCGTCGCGTATCTGTCTGAACATGAAGTGGATCCTAGGTTATCCGACAACCACGGTCAACTATTGTTCCGCATCAATAAATGCCTCATTCGCCGCGCGCCTTCTGCAGCGCCCGGAGCAGGCCGCGCAGGATGTTGACTTCCTCGCGCTCCAGCCCCGGGACACGGGAGAACAGGCGCCGCCAGCGCTCACGCAGCTTCGATCCCGAGCCGGGCACGAGAAACAGGCTCTCCACCGCCGCCTGCTCGAGGTGCGCGTACAGGCCTTCGATATCGTCCACCGTCGCCAGCTTCATGGCGCGCGCGGCCGGAACCGCGGCGCCGCTGGCGCAATACAGCTCGTAGCACATCACCTGCACCGCCTGCGCGAGATTGAGCGAGCTGTATTGCGGATGCGCGGGAATGTGCACCAGGTGCTGGCAGGCGAACAGTTCCTCGTTGCTGAGACCGGCGGACTCGCTGCCGAAAACGAACGCCACCGGCCCGCGCGCGGCGCGCTCGAGCGCGAGCGGGGCCGCGGCGCGCGCCGCCAGCACCTGCGGCGACCATTCGCGCGGCCGCGCGCTGAGCGCGAACGCCGCGACGCAGTCGGCGAGCGCCTCGTCGAGCGATGCGTGTGTGCGCGCCGCCTCGAGCACGTCGAGCGCGTGCGTCGCGAGCCATTGCGCCTCCGGCGCGGGAAAGCGTTGCGGCGCCACCAGTCGCAGGTCGGTGATCCCCATGGTCTTCATGGCGCGCGCGGCGGCGCCGATGTTGCCGGGATGGCTCGGCCTGCACAGCACGATGCGCAGCCGCTCGAGCAGTGCGTCCATGCCCGCAGGA
>SCUF01000139.1 GCA_004298325.1 Betaproteobacteria bacterium
GAGCACCAAGGGCCAGCTGCTACAAGACCCGTTCCTGAACACCCTGCGCCGGGAGCACATTCCGGTCTCGATCTATCTGGTCAACGGCATCAAGCTGCAGGGCCAGATCGAGTCGTTCGACCAGTACGTCGTGCTGCTCAAGAACTCGGTGACGCAGATGGTGTACAAGCACGCCATCTCGACAGTGGTGCCGGCGCGCGCCGTGAGCCTCGAGCAGGCTGCGGAAGGCTGAAGCCGGACGCTTGCTGGAGCGCGCCAACGCAGTCGCCGCAAACCGCCGCGCGGCCGTCCTGGTCTGCCTCGATCTGGGTGACGACGGTTTCGACGAATCGGTCGAGGAGTTCGTGCGCCTGGCCGAGAGCGCCGGTGCAGCCCAGCACGCGCTGGTCCGGGGCGGGCGAAGCCGGCCGGATCCGAAGTATTTCGCCGGCAGCGGCAAGGTGGCCGAGATCGCGCAGGCGGCGCGCGAGCTGAATGCCGCCTCCGTGATCTTCAACCACCCCCTCACCGGCGCGCAACAGCGCAATCTCGAGAAGGAACTCGGCCGGCGCGTGCTCGACCGCACCGAGCTGATCCTGGAAATCTTCGGCCAGCGCGCGCGCACCAATGAAGGCAAGCTGCAGGTCGAGCTGGCGCAGCTCGAGCACCTGTCGACGCGCCTGGTGCGCGGCTGGTCGCACCTCGAGCGGCAGCGCGGCGGCCTTGGCAAGACCGGCGGCCCGGGGGAAAAGCAGCTCGAGCTGGACCGGCGTTATATCGGCCAGCGCGTGCGCCTGCTGCGCGGCAAGCTCGACCAGCTGCGCCACCGCCGCGAGGTGCAGCGCCGCGCGCGCGCGCGGGGCCCGGTGCTCTCGGTATCGCTCGTCGGCTACACCAATGCGGGCAAGTCGACCCTGTTCAATGCGCTCGCCAGGGCCCGTGCCTACGAGGCGGACCAGCTGTTTGCCACCCTCGATACGACGACGCGCCGCGTCCACGTGCCCGGCACGGGGGAGGTGGTGCTGTCGGACACCGTCGGCTTCATCCGCGAGCTGCCGCATTCGCTGGTGGCGGCGTTCCGCGCCACGCTCGAGGAGACGGTGCGCGCCGACCTGCTGCTGCACGTCGTCGACAGCGCCTCGCCTGCGCGGGCGCGCCAGGCGGCGGACGTCAACGCCGTTCTGGCCGAGATCGGCGCCGACCGCGTCCCGCAGCTGCAGGTCTGGAACAAGACCGACGTTTCCGGCCTCGCGCCCGGCATCGAGCGCGACGAATATGGTAGGATTTCACGCGTTCTCGTGAGCGCGCGCACCGGTGCCGGGCTGGGCGAGTTGCGCGACGCGTTGTCCGAGGCGGCCCGCGAGCACCTTTCGGCCCGGCGCGCGCCGTCATCACAAGCGATCTCAATCTGACCGAATCCGCATGTCGTTGAACGACCCCAACTGGGGGCGCGGTTCCCCGCGGGGTGGCGGGAACCAGGGCCCGCCTGACCTCGACGAACTCTGGCGCCGGTTCAACCGGCGCCTGGGCGAGCTGCTCGGCCAGCGCCGCGGCGGCGGCGGCGGTGGCGGCGAGGGCGGACCGCGCACGCCCTCGGGGGCGCAGCTCGGCGGCGGCGCCGGCCTGATCGCCGGCATCGTGCTGGCGGTGTGGCTGGCGAGCGGCTTCTACATCGTGGTCGAGGGCACGCGCGGCATCGTGCTGACGTTCGGCAAGTTTTCGCAGGAGACCAGTCCCGGCCTGCGCTGGCGCATGCCGTGGCCGATCCAGTCGAACGAGATCGTCAATATTTCGCAGGTGCGCACGCTCGAGGTCGGCTACCGCAACAACGTCAAGACCAAGGTGCTGAAGGAATCGCTCATGCTGACCGACGACGAGAACATCGTCGACCTGCAGTTCGCGGTGCAGTACCTGGTGAAGGACGCGCAGCAGTACCTTTTCAACGTGCGGCGTCCGGACGAGACCGCGATGCAGGCCGCGGAGAGCGCGATGCGCGAAGTCATCGGCAAGGGCAGGATGGATGCCATCCTGTACGAGTCGCGCGAGGCGATCGCGATCAGCGCGCGCCAGCTGATGCAGCAGATCCTCGACCGCTACAAGACCGGCATCCAGGTGAGCACGGTCACGATCCAGAATGCACAGCCCCCCGAGCAGGTCCAGGCGGCGTTCGACGATGCGGTCAAGGCGGGACAGGACCGCGAACGCCAGAAGAACGAGGGCCAGGCCTACGCCAACGACGTCATCCCGAAGGCGCGCGGCACGGCCTCGCGCCTGCTGCAGGAGGCCGACGGCTACCGGCAGCGCGTCATCGTCAGCGCGGAAGGCGATGCCTCGCGCTTCAGGCAGGTGCTGGCGGAGTACTCGAAGGCGCCCGCGGTGACGCGCGAGCGCATCTACATCGAGACGTTGCAGCAGATCTTCAGCTCGACCTCGAAGATCATGCTCGACTACAAGGGCGGCGGCAACCTGCTCTACCTGCCGCTCGACAAGCTGCTGCAGGGTGCGGGCAGCGCCGCGGCACTGCCGGACGCGCTGGCTGCGCCGCGCGCGGGGCCGGCGGAAGCCGCAGCGGAAACCAGCCCGCGCTCGCGCGAGACGCTGCGCGGCCGCGAACGCGGGGAACGGTAATGAGGGCCCTGGGGCCGGTCATCGGGGTGCTGATCGCGCTGCTGGCGCTCGCCAGCGGCACGATGTTCACGGTCGATCAGCGGCAGCACGCGATCGTGTTCCAGCTGGGCGAGGTGAAGGACGTGATCACGCGGCCGGGGATCCACTTCAAATGGCCGCTGATCCAGAACGTGCGCTACTTCGACATGCGCATCCTGACCTTCGACGACCCCGAGCCGCTGCGCTTCATCACCTCCGAGAAGAAGCCGGTGCTGGTGGACTCGTTCGTCAAGTGGCGCATCGTCGACGTGAAGGAGTATTTCGTCTCGGTGCAGGGCGACGAGCTGCGCGCCGCGACACGGCTCAAGCAGACCATCTCCGACGGCCTGCAGGCGGAATTCGGCAAGCGCACCGTGCACGACGTGGTCTCCGGCGAACGCGACAAGATCATGGAACTGATGCGCGACAAGGCCGACCAGGACCTGCGCCGCATCGGCGTCGAGATCATCGACGTGCGCCTGAAGCGCGTCGACCTGCCGCAGGAGGTGAGCGAATCGGTGTACGGCCGCATGCAGGCCGAGCGCAAGCGCATCGCCAACGAGCAGCGCTCGACCGGCGCGGCCGAAGCCGAGCGCGTGCGGGCGGACGCCGACCGGCAGCGCGAGGTGATCCTGGCGGAAGCCTATCGCGACGCGCAGCGCGCCCGGGGCGAAGGCGACGCCAAGGCGGCCGCCACCTACGCGCAGGCGTTCTCGCAGAACCCCGAGTTCTATTCCTTCTACCGCTCGATGGAAGCGTATCGCTCGAGCTTCCGCGGCAAGTCGGACCTGCTGCTGCTCGAGCCGAATTCCGAATTCTTCCGCTACCTGAAGGATGCGACCGGCAAGGCCGGCGGCAAGAAGTGATGCGCGATGGGCACGACGTTCCTGATGGCGATTGCCCTGATGCTGATCATCGAGGGGCTGCTGCCGTTCCTGGCGCCTAACACCTGGCGCGAGACGTTCCGCCGCATCATGCTGCTCAAGGACGGC
The DNA here is from genome assembly GCA_004298325.1 of Betaproteobacteria bacterium. Classification (GTDB taxonomy): domain Bacteria; phylum Pseudomonadota; class Gammaproteobacteria; order Burkholderiales; family SG8-39; genus 2-02-FULL-66-14. The sequence continues at coordinate 3,618 of SCUF01000139.1, forward strand.
CAGATCCGCTTTTTCGGCCTGACCTCGATGCTGGTGGGCATGCTGCTGCTGCTGCTCGCCCGCAGCTAGCCCGATGCGCTGGCTGCTGCCCGAGCACATCGACGACATCCTGCCCGCCGAGGCGGCCCGTATCGAGGCGCTGCGGCGCGCGCTGCTCGACCGCTTCGCCGCGCACGGCTACGAGCTGGTGATGCCGCCGCTGCTGGAGTACGTGGAGTCGCTGCTCACCGGTACGGGGCACGACCTCGACCTGCGCACCTTCAAGCTGGTCGACCAGCTCTCGGGTCGCATGATGGGCGTGCGTGCGGACATCACGCCGCAGGTGGCGCGCATCGACGCCCACCTGCTGAACCGGTCCGGGGTGACGCGGCTGTGCTACTGCGGCAGCGTGCTGCATGCGCGTCCTGCGACCCTGACGGCGACGCGCGAACCGATCCAGATCGGCGCCGAGATCTACGGCCACGCCGGCGTCGCGAGCGATCTCGAGAGTCTCGGGATGCTGTGCGGCGCGCTGCGGCTCGCGCGCGTGCGCGGCGCGCGCGTCGACATCGGGCACGTGGCGGTGTTCCGAGCGCTGGTGCGCGCGACGGCGCTCGGCGCCGAGGCGGAAGCCGAGCTGTTCGAGGCGCTGCAGAAGAAGGACCTGCCTGCGCTCGTGGTCCTGACCCGCGGACTGAAGAAGCCGGCGCGCGACGCGCTGCTCGCGCTGCCGGAGCTGTACGGTGGCGCCGAAGTCCTTGCCCGCGCGGCGAAGCGCCTGCCGCGCCTGCCGCAACTGGTCCGCGCGCTCGCCACGCTGCGGCGCCTGGCGCGGGCCTGCACCATCCCGGCGAGCTTCGACCTCGCCGAGCTGCGCGGCTATCACTATCACTCCGGGGTCGTGTTCGATGCCTATTGCGACGGCGTCGCGGGCCCCGTGGCGCGCGGCGGTCGCTACGACGATGTCGGCAAGGCCTTCGGGCGCGCGCGAGCGGCGACCGGCTTCTCGATCGATCTGCGGGAACTCGCGGCGGCCGGCTCGCTGCGGCCGTCGCGCGTGGGGTACAAGGCCAAATGAATCAGCGCGGCGTGAAACCGACGCGTGGGCGTTTTTTGATTCTATCGGCCTACCGACCTCGCGCAGTTGCGAGGTCGGTAGGGATCGGTAAACGGCAACCCCGCGCTAGCCTCACCCTTGGCGGGATGAAAACCGGATGAACGCGAGACCCACCGCCCGCAACGTCGTCGTCATCGGCACCCAATGGGGCGACGAGGGCAAGGGCAAGGTCGTCGACTGGCTGACCGATCATGCCCAGGGCGTGGTGCGCTTCCAGGGCGGGCACAACGCCGGCCAT
>SCUF01000140.1 GCA_004298325.1 Betaproteobacteria bacterium
TTCGCGCTCGTCGTCCGACAGCACGGCGCGCGCCGAGGCGAGCGGCTGCAGGATCAGGTCGTTCACTTCCAGACCGCAGCGGCGCACGCACTTGACGATGTTCTGCGCCGCCGAGACCGCGCCGGTGACGATGTGCACCTTCACCTCGAGCCGTACGCCGGACATGCCGATCGGCTCGCGCACGTCCTCCTGGCCGTCGATGATGAATTCCTGGCGCAGGACGTGAAGGATCTGCTGGTCGGTGGGAATATTGACCGCCTTGGCCGTCTCGACCGCGCGCTCGACGTCGAGCGCGCTCACCTCGCGGTCCTTTACGGCGACCATGCCGGTCGAGTTGAAGCTGCGGATGTGGCTGCCGGCGATGCCGGCATAGGCCGAGGTGATCTTGCAGTCAGCCATCAGCTCGGCTTCCTCCAGCGCGCGCTGGATCGCCGCCACGGTCTCCTCGATGTTGACCACCACGCCCTTCTTCAGGCCCCTCGATTCATGGCTGCCCATGCCGAGGATCTCGAGCGCGCCGTCGGGCTGCAGTTCGGCGACCAGCGCAGCCACCTTGGTGGTGCCGATGTCGAGGGCGACGATGAGGTTCTTGTTTTCCTTGGCCATTTCGGATCAGCCCTTCAGCTCGGGAACGCGCAGCGCGAAACCGTTCGGGTAGCGCAGGTCCACGTATTCGTGTTTTCGCGGAATGCGCGCCAGCGTGCGCGGATAGGCGGCGATGAAGCGCGCCAGGCGCTGCTCGACGGGTTCGCGTGCGGAATCGCGTCCCAGCTCGAGATGCAGCCCGCGCGCCAGCCGCAGCTGCCAGGCGTAGCGCGGCGTGAGGATGACGCGTGCGGGCGCTTCGCCCAGCGGCGCGAGCAGCGCGGCGAACTCGCGGTAGCGGCGCGTCACTTCGGCTTCGGTTCCGGGTGGCCCGCCGAACAGCGGCAGGGCCGCATCGCTCGCCACGGCGAAGCGCTCGCCGTGCGTGTTGACCAGACCGCTGTCACCCCAGCGCGCCAGCGCCACGTGCTCTTCCAGCGTCACCTCGATGCGGTCCGGCCAGAGGCGGCGCGCGCTCACCCGCCGCACCCAGGGCAGCGTTTCGAGCCCGGCGCGCAGCGCGCCGAGGTCCGCAGCGAAGAAATTGCCCGCGACACGCTCTCGGGCGGCGCCTTCGATCTGCGCGCGCACGGTATGCTCGAGCCTGCCGAGCACTACGATCTCGCGCACCGGGAACCACGGCGAGCTGAGCAGCAGCTGCAGCGCGGCGAGCGCGGCGAGCAGCGCGGCGACGGCGAGCAGCGCGCCCGCGGCGAGATTGAGCTGGCGCGGGTTATCCCACACTGCGCCGCCCTTCGCTCTCGGTGGCCGCAGTCTCGAGAATGCGCAGGCACAGGTCTTCGTAGCCCAGACCGACGGCGCGCGCCGCCATCGGCACCAGCGAGTGATCGGTCATGCCGGGCGCCGTATTCACCTCGAGCAGGTAGGGCGCGCCGTCGCGCCCGAGCATCAGGTCGACGCGGCCCCAGCCGCGGCATCCGAGAACCTCGAACGCGTGCAGGCACAGCCGCTGCAATGCACGCTCCCGCTCCTGAGGCAGTCCACAGGGCAGGATGTAGCGGGTGTCCTGGGCGACATATTTCGCCTCGTAGTCGTAGAATTCGCGCGGCGTTTCGAGACGGATCAGCGGCAGCGCTTCGGCGCCGAGGATGCCGCAGGTGAGTTCGATCCCCTCGATGAACCGTTCCGCGATCACGGCACGGTCGTAATTGACCGCCAGGGCGTAGGCTTCCTCGAGCTCGGTGGCGGCGCGCACCTTGCTCATGCCGATCGAGGACCCCTCGTTCACCGGCTTCACCATGAGGGGCAGGCCGAGCCGCGCCGCGACGGTGCCGAAATCAGAGTCGGCGCGCAGCAGCTCGCAGGCCGGCGTCGGCAGCCCGCTCGCCTGCCACAGCAGCTTCGAGCGCAGCTTGTCCATGGCGAGCGCCGATGCCAGCACGCCGCTGCCGGTGTAGGGCACGCCGAGAAATTCGAGCGCCCCCTGCAGCGTGCCGTCCTCGCCGAAGCGGCCGTGCAGGGCGATGAAGGCGCGCTCGAAATGTCCGCTGATCAGCGCCTCCAGGGCGCGTTCGGCGGGGTCGAACGGTTGCGCGTCCACGCCGCGGCGCCGCAGCGCCGCGAGCACCAGGGTGCCGCTATTCAGCGACACCGCGCGCTCGGCGGACCGGCCGCCCAGCAGCACCGCCACCTTGCCGAAAGCGTCGCGCATCAGGCCTCGCCCACGATGCGCACCTCGGCAAACAGGTCGATCCCGGCGTGCGCGCGGACCGCCGCGCGCACCGCCTCGATCAGCCATTCGATGTCCGCGGCGCGCGCCGCGCCCTTCGGGTTGACGATGAAATTAGCGTGTTTTTCGGAGACGCGCGCACCGCCGCGCGTCAGCCCCTTCAGGCCACACGCATCGATCAGGCGCGCCGCATGGTCACCGGGCGGGTTGCGAAACACGCTGCCGGCGTTCGGCAGCTCGAGCGGCTGCGCGGCGATGCGTCGCTTCAGGAACAGGCGGATTCGCTCGCGCGACACGCGGCTGTCGCCTGGAGACAGGCAAAACCAGGCCGCCGCGAACCATTCTTCGGCGCCGCTTCGCAGGCTGCAGTGCCGGTAGTCGATGGCGTAGTCCTGCGGCACGCGTGTATGCCACGCGCCTGCGCGATCGATGGTGAGCACCCGCTCGACGATGTTCCATGTCTCGCCGCCGTAACAGCCGGCGTTCATCGCCAGGGCGCCGCCGATGGTGCCTGGTATTCCGGCGAGGAACTCGGCCCCGGCGAGGCCATGCAGGGCGGCGAAGCGCGCCACCTTGGGGCTGGCGACCGCGGCCTCGGCATAGACCCGCCCGTCCGTCAGCTGCGGATGCTGCCTGGCGCTGTGCATCAGCACGGCCGTGCCGCGGAAACCGCCATCGCGCACCAGCAGGTTCGAACCCAGCCCGACGAACAGCAGCGGCTCGCCCGCCGGCAGCTGGCGCAGGAAGGCGGCCAGATCGTCGAGATCTGCCGGCACGTAGCAGCGATCCGCCGCACCGCCGGCGCGCCAGCTCACATGCTGCGCCATCGGCTCGTGCAGCCTGAGTTCGCCTCGCAGTCCGCTGAAGTGTGCCGGCTCGCGCATGTGCATCGCCTCAGGCCTCGGCCCTGGCGATTTCCGCAGCGACGTTGCCGATCGATCCGGCGCCCATCATCAGGACCACGTCGCCGGGGCGCGCCGCTCGCCGCACTGCGGCGGTCAGCTGAGCCACCTCTTCGACGAACACCGGTTCCACGCTGCCCGCCACGCGCAACGCGCGCGCCAGCGCGCGGCCGTCGGCGGCGACGATCGGTGCTTCGCCCGCGGCATACACCTCGGCGAGCACCAGCGCGTCGGCGCTCGACAGCACGCGCACGAAATCCTCGAACAGATCGCGCGTGCGCGAATAGCGGTGCGGCTGGAACACGAGCAGCACGCGCCGGCCGGGAAAGGCGCCGCGCGCGGCGGCCAAGGTCGCCTCGAGTTCCGCCGGATGGTGGCCGTAGTCGTCGACCAGCGTGAAATGGCCGCCTTCGCAGGCGACCTCGCCCCAGCGCTGAAAGCGCCTGCCAACGCCGTGGAAATCCGCCAGCGCCTTCTGCATCGCGGCGTCCGCAACGCCGATCTCGGTGGCGACGGCGATCGCGGCGAGCGCGTTCTGCACGTTGTGGCGCCCGGGCAGGTTGAGCGTCACTTCCAGCGGCGGCCTGCCTTCGCGCCGCGCGACGAAGTGCATGGCGCCGCCGGCGTGCTCGACGCGCTCGGCGCTCACCGCGGCGTCCGCAGCGAAGCCGTAGCTGACCACCGGCTTGGAGACGAACGGCAGGATCTCGCGCACCTGCGGGTCGTCGATGCAAAGCACCGCACTGCCATAGAAGGGCAGGTTCTGCAGAAAGGCGACGAAAGCCTGCTTCAGCCGCGCGAAGTCGTGCTGATACGTGTCCATGTGATCGGCGTCGATGTTGGTCACCACCGCGATCACCGGCTGCAGGTGGAGAAAACTCGCGTCCGACTCGTCGGCCTCGACGACGATGAATTCCCCGGCTCCCAGGCGCGCATTGGAACCGGCGGCGTTCAGGCGCCCGCCGATCACGAAGGTGGGATCGAGGCCGCCTTCGGCCAGCACGCTCGCCACGAGGCTCGTGGTGGTGGTCTTGCCGTGCGTGCCGGCGATCGCCACGCCCTGCCTCAGGCGCATCAGCTCCGCCAGCATCAGGGCGCGCGGCACCACCGGAATGCGCCGTGCGCGCGCCGCGGTCACCTCCGGGTTGTCGCCGCGCACGGCGGTGGACACCACGATCGCGTCGGCGCCCGCGATCTGCGCGGCGCCATGCTGCAGGTCGATGCGCGCGCCGAGCTCGCGCAGCCGGCGGGTCGCCGCGTTGTCGCCGAGGTCGGAACCGCTCACCTCGAAGCCGAGATTGAGCAGCACCTCGGCGATGCCGCTCATGCCGGAGCCGCCGATGCCGACGAAGTGAATGTGACGTACCTTGTGCTTCATCGTGCCAGCTCCATGCAGCATTCGGCCACGGCGCGCGCGGCCTCGGGCTTGCCGAGCGCCCGCGCCGCCTGCGCCATCTGCAGCAGCCGCCCGCGGTCGAGCGAGCGCACCAGCGCCGCGAGCTGGGGCGGCGTCAGTTCACTTTGCGGCAGCAGGACCGCCGCGCCGCGCTCGGCCAGGAAAGCGGCGTTCGCCGTCTGGTGATCGTCCACCGCGTGCGGGAACGGCACCAGCACGCTCGCGACGCCCCCGGCAGCGAGTTCCGCGACCGTGATCGCGCCGGCGCGGCAGATGACGAGGTCGGCCGCGGCGTAGCGCGCCGCCATGTCGTCGATGAACCCGAGCAGCTCGCCCTCGACGCCGGCGTCGCGGTAAAGGCGCTGCAACGCCTCGAGATGTCTTTCGCCCGCCTGGTGCACCACGCGCGGCCGCTCGGCCGGCGGTATCGCAGCGAGCGCCCGCGGCACGCCTTCGTTCAGCGCCTGCGCGCCGAGACTGCCGCCGATGACCAGCAGCCGCAGCGGCCCGCTGCGCCCGGCGAAGCGCTGCGCCGGCGGCGCCAGGCGCGCGATTTCAGCGCGCACCGGATTGCCGGTCCATTGCGCGTTCCTGAGCGTGCCCGGGAACGCCACCAGCACGCGGTCGGCCACGCCGGCGAGAATGCGATTGGTGAGCCCGGCGATCGCGTTCTGCTCGTGCACCGCGAGCGGCCGCGCCAGGAGGGAGGCCATCATGCCGCCGGGAAAGGCGACGTATCCGCCCAGGCCGAGCACCACGTCCGGGCGGTGTCGCAGGATGACGCGCGCGCTTTGCCAGAAACCGATGAGCAGGTTGAGCGGCAGCAGCAGTCCGGCGAGCAGGCCCTTGCCGCGCAGCGCACCGGCGCGCACCCAGGCCATCTCGAAGCCGCGTGCCGGAACCAGCTTCGCCTCCAGGCCGTTCTTTGCCCCCAGCCAGAGGACGCGCCAACCGGCGTCGCGCATCGCGTCGGCCACCGCCAGACCGGGAAAGACGTGGCCGCCGGTGCCGCCCGCCGTAATGAGAATGGTGCGGCTCATGCGGGCAGCCCCCGCGCCAGCTGCCGGCTCTCCCAGTCGATGCGCAGGAGGATCGCGATCGCGACGCAATTCATCACCAGCCCCGAGCCGCCGAAACTCATCAGCGGCAGCGTCAGGCCCTTGGTGGGCAGCAGCCCCATGTTGACGCCCATGTTGATGAGCGCCTGGAAGCCGAGCCAGATGCCGATGCCCTGCGCGGCAAGCGCGGGAAAGTGACGCTCGCGCAGCACCGCCTGACGGCCGATGGCGAACGCGCGCAGCACGATCCACACGAACAGCGCAATCACCACCGCGATGCCTGCGAAACCGAGCTCCTCGCCGATCACCGCCAGCAGGAAGTCGGTGTGCGCCTCGGGCAGGTAGTGGAGCTTCTCCACGCTCGCGCCCAGTCCGACGCCGAGCCATTCGCCGCGCCCGAAGGCAATCAGCGCGTGCGACAGCTGGTAGCCCTTGCCGTAGGGATCCGACCAGGGATCCATGAAACCGAAGATGCGCTGCAGGCGGTACGGCGAGGACAGCACCAGTCCGGCGAATCCCACGGCGAGCATCGCCCCCAGCAGCGCGAAATGCCGGCCATTCATGCCGCCGAGGAACAGGATGCCGAAGGTGGCGATCGCGATCACCACCAGGGCGCCGAAATCCGGCTCCCGCAGCAGCAGCCACGACACCACCAGCATCACGCCGAGCATCGGCAGCAGGCCCTTGCGGAAGCTCTTCATCACCGCGTGCTTGCGCACCGTGTAGTCGGCGGCGTACAGCACCACCGCGAGCTTCATGGCTTCCGAGGGCTGGATGTTGACCACGTACAGGCCGATCCAGCGGCGCGCGCCATTGACCTCGCGGCCGACGCCGGGAATCAGCACCAGTGCGAGCAGCGCGATGCAGCCGAGGAACAGCCACGGCGCGGCGCGCTGCCACACTCGCACCGGCACCAGGAAAACGCCGATTGCGGCGGCGAGCGACAGGCCGAGGAACAGGCCGTGCCGCAGCAGGTAGTAGGCGGAGTTGTGGCCGGTGGCGCGGCTCGCTTCGGCGGTGCTGATCGATGCCGAGTACACCATCACGGCGCCAAGGGCCGCGAGCAGCAGCGCGCTCCAGGCGAGCGACCGGTCGTATTCGGCGTCGGGTGCGTGCTGCGCGAAAACGTAGCTCGCCACGCCTAGTCTCCGAGCGCGCGCACTGCGGCGGCGAAGGCCTCGCCCCGCTGCCGGTAGTCGCGGAACATGTCGAAGCTCGCGCACGCCGGCGAAAGCAGCACGGCGTCGCCCTCGAGCGCGCTCGCGGCGGCGCGCGCGACGGCCTGCTCGAGCGTGACGCAGCGCTCGAGCGGCACGCCGCTCGGGCGCAGCGCCCGCTCGATGAGGGGCGCATCGCGACCGATGAGCAGCACGCGCCGCGCGCGGCGCGCCACCGCCGCTGCCAGCGGCGCGAAGTCCTGGCCCTTGCCCTCGCCGCCGGCGATCAGTACCGCCTTGCCGCCGAGTCCCTCGAGCGCCGCGAGGGTGGCGCCGACGTTGGTGCCTTTCGAGTCGTCGTACCAGGCCACGCCGCGGCGCAGGACCACGCGCTCGAGCCGATGCGGCAGTCCGCGGAAGCTGCGCAGTCCCGCAGCCAGCGCCGCGAACGGCGCCCCTGCGGATTGCGCCAGCGCGCAGGCCGCCAGAGCGTTGAGCGCGTTGTGCAAACCGAAGACCGCCAGCTCGTCGAGGGCCAGCAGGCGCGCGCTGCCGCGCTGCAGCCAGCGGCGTGCACCCGCCAGGGTGATGCCGAAATCCACCTCGCGCGGCGGCGCATCGCGGCCGAACGTGACGACACTGCGGCCGGGCAGCGCGCAGGCCATCGAACGCGCATCGTCGCGGTTGAGCACCTGCACACCGCTACCCATGAAAATGCGTGCCTTTGCGGCAGCGTACGCGTCGAGACCGCCGTAGCGGTCGAGATGGTCCTCGCTCACGTTGAGCAGCGCCGCTGCCTGCGGCTCGAGGGCCCACGTCATCTCCAGCTGGAAGCTCGAAAGCTCCAGCACCCACGCGGCGGGCGCCGTCGCACGCGGCAGCATCAGCGCATCGAGCGCGGCCGGGCCGATGTTACCCGCCACCTCGCAATCCACGCCGGCGCCGCGCAGCAGGTGTCCAGTCAGGGCGGCGACCGTCGTCTTGCCGTTGGTTCCGGTAATCGCCACCACGGTCGTGCCCGGCCGTGCGCGCACCGCCCAGGCAAAGAGTTCGATGTCGCCAACGACCGGCAGCCCGCGCGCCAGCGCCTCGCGCACGATGGGCTCGGCGGGCGACAGCCCGGGACTGAGGCATACCAGATTCACACCCGCGAGCAGCGCTGCGGTGAACGGCCCGGTACGCAGCTCGCCGCCCAGTTCCCGGCTGCGCGGCGGCGCGGCGCGCGTATCCGCGACGCGAACGCTGCCGCCCTCGCGCGCCACCCAGCGCGCGACCGAAAGGCCGGTATCGCCGGCGCCCAGCACCAGCACCTGCCTGCCGGCGAGCGCCATGGGCTGCGGACGCGGCAGCGGGTTGAACAGGGGCTCGCGCATCACCCGGCTCACCTCAGCTTCAGCGTCGAAAGCCCGAACAGCACGAGCATCATGGTGATGATCCAGAAGCGCACCACGACCTGCGATTCCTTCCAGCCCTCCAGCTCGTAGTGATGGTGCAGCGGCGCCATGCGGAAGATGCGCTTGCCGCCCGACCACTTGAAGTACAGCACCTGCAGCATCACCGAGAGGGTTTCGGCGACGAACACGCCGCCCATGATGAAGAGCACGATTTCCTGGCGCACGATCACGGCGATCGTGCCGAGTGCGGCGCCAAGCGCGAGCGCGCCGACGTCGCCCATGAAGACCTCGGCCGGATAGGCGTTGAACCAGAGAAAGCCGAGGCCGGCGCCGATCAGCGCGCCGCAGAACACCGTCAGCTCGCCGGCGCCGGCGATGTACGGCAGACCGAGATATTTCGAGAACACCGCATGGCCGGCGACGTAGGCGAAAATGCCGAGCGCGGCACCGATCATCACCGTCGGCATGATCGCCAGGCCGTCGAGACCGTCGGTGAGGTTGACCGCGTTGGAGGTGCCGACGATCACGAAATACGTCAGCACCACGAAGCCCGCGGCGCCGAGCGGATAGGCCATGAACTTGAAGAACGGCACGATGAGTTCGTTCAGCGCCGGTACACCCTGCCCGATCCACGCCAGGTAGCCCGCCGCGGCGAGCCCGAAGACCGATTGCCAGAAGAACTTGGCGCGCGCCGACAGCCCCTTGGGATTGCGGTGCACGACCTTGCGATAGTCGTCAATCCAGCCGATGGCGCCGAAGGCGAGGGTCACCAGCAGCACCACGCGCAGGTAGCGGTTTTCGAGGTCGCCCCAGAGCAGCGTCGTGATGCCGATCGCCAGCAGGATCAGCGCGCCGCCCATGGTGGGCGTGCCGGCCTTGGTGAGATGCGATTTCGGACCGTCGTCGCGCACCGCCTGGCCGATCTTGTAGGCGGTGAGCTTGCGGATCACCAAAGGCCCGAGGATCAGCGAAATGGCGAGCGCGGTCATGCAGGCGAGCACCGCGCGCAGCGTGATGTAGCTGAAGACGTTGAACAGGCGCACGTCCTTCGCCAGCCATTGCGCGAGTTCGAGCAGCATCAGTGGGCCTCCGCAGCAGGGTTGGCGGTGAGCGCTGCGACCACGCGCTCCATGCGCATGAAGCGCGAGCCCTTGACCAGCAGCGTCGCACCGGAAGCGGCGGGCGCCTGCAGCGCGGCAATCAGGTCTTCGAGCGAAGCGAAGTGGCGCGCGCCGGGGCCGAAGCCGGCGACGGCGTGGGCGGTCAGCTCGCCCAGCGCGTAGAGCTCGCCGATGCCGCGCTCGGCCGCGTAGCGCCCGACCTCGAGGTGGAAGTCCGCGCCCTGCTCGCCCACTTCACCCATGTCGCCCAGCACGAGCAGCGCGGGGCCCGCGCCCGCCGCGAGCACGTCGATGGCCGCGCGCACCGAATCGGGATTGGCGTTGTAGCTGTCGTCGATCACGGTGGCGCCGGACGCGCTGCGCAGCACTTGCAGACGGCCGGCGCCGGCACGGAACGTGGCGAGGCCGCGCCCGATCGCATCGGGCGGAACGCCCGCGGCGAAGGCACAGGCCGCGGCTGCCAGCGCGTTACGCACGTTGTGCAGCCCGGGTATGGCGAGCGTCGCGCCGGTTTCCCCGGTGGGTGTGCGCAGGCTGATCTCGCTGGCGAGCGGCTTGAGCGCGTAACGGCCGCTCACTTCGGCGCGCGCTTCGAGGCCGAACTGCACCATCCGGCGGCCGCCGGCCGCGGCACGGAAGTACTCCGCGTGCGGATCGTCGGCGTTGATCACCGCGACGCCTTCGGGCGGCAGCGCGCCGAACACCGCAGCGTTCTCGGCGGCCACCGCCTCCACCGTGCGCATGAACTCGAGGTGCTCGCGCTGCGCATTGTTCACCAGCGCGATCGTCGGTTGCGCGATCGCCGCCAGCGCCGCGATCTCGCCCGGATGGCTCATGCCGAGTTCGATCGCGCACCAGCCGTGCGCGCGCCGCAGGCCCAGCAGCGTGAGCGGCACGCCGATGTCGGTGTTGAGGTTGCCGCGCGTCGCGAGCACCGCGGCCTCGCCGGCATGCGCGCGCAGGATCGCGGCGAGCATTTCCTTGGTGGTGGTCTTGCCGTTCGACCCGGTGATCGCGATCAGCACCGGCGCGAAGCGGCCGCGCCAGTGCCTGCCAAGGCGTCCCAGCGCGCGCCGCGTGTCCTCGGCAACGATGACGGGCAATGCGGCCCCGCCGGCGTGGCCCCCGTCGACCAGCGCGCCAGCGGCGCCGCGCTCGCGCGCCGCTTCCAGGAAGGCGTGGCCATCGAAGCGCTCGCCGCGGATCGCGACGAACAGCGCGCCGCGCCCGAGCGTGCGACTGTCGGTGGAGACGCCGTTGAAGCGCGCGTCGGCGCCGATCAGCTGCCCGTGCACGGCGCGCGCCGCTTCCGCGAGGCTCATCATCGTGGCCCACGCCGCCTCAGCGCTTCATGCGCGCAGGCCGCGTCCGAGAACGGGAGCCGCTGGCCGGCGATCTCCTGGTAGGCCTCGTGACCCTTGCCCGCCAGGACGACCACGTCCGCGGCAGCGGCAGCGTGCACCGCTTGCGCGATCGCGGCAGCGCGATCTGACTCGACGCTGCAGGGCGCGGCGACGCCGGCGCGGATTGCCTCGATGATCGCCTGCGGATCCTCGCCGCGCGGGTTGTCGGAGGTGAGCACGACGCCATCGGCATGGCGCGATGCGGCCGCTCCCATCGGCCTGCGCTTCGTGGGGTCGCGGTCGCCGCCGGCACCGAACACGATCCAGAGCCGGCCGCCGCGGGCCTGCGCCACGGGACGCAACGCCAGCAGCACCTTCTCGATCGCGTCGGGCGTGTGCGCGTAATCCACCACCAGCAACGGCTCGCCCTCGCCGCCGATGCGCTGCATGCGGCCCGGCACCTCCGGCAGCTGCTCCAGCATCGCGGCGGCACTGGCAAAGGGCACGCCGTACGCGACCAGGCATCCCAGCACGCCCAGCGCATTCGCGACATTGAACCGCCCCAGCACCTTGAGCGTGATTTCGGCGTCGCCCCAGCTCGACGCCAGCACGACGCGCGTGGCCTGTGCCGCGGCGCGGATCTCGCGTGCGACGATCCGTCCGTCGACGTGGGTCGCCGCCGGCGCCAGGCCGTAGCCGATGGTGCGCACCCCGCGCGCCATCATGCGCTGCGCGAGCTGCAGGCCGAACGGGTCATCGAGGTTGAGCACCGCGGTCTCGAGGCCGCGCGCCTCGAACAGGGCCGCTTTCGCCTCGGCGTAGGCGGCCATCGCGCCGTGGTAGTCGAGGTGATCGTGCGACAGGTTCGTGAACAGGGCGCAGCGGAAGTCGACGCCGTTGACGCGCCCCTGGTCCAGCCCGTGCGACGAAACCTCCATCGCGACCGCGCGCGCGCCGTCGCGCCTGAATTCCGCCAGCAGCCGGTGCAACTCGAGCGCATCGGGCGTGGTGTGCGCACTCTCGGCGAGCTCGCCCGGGAAACCGTTGCCGAGCGTGCCGATCACCGCGGCGCGCTCGCCGGCGCGCGCCAGCAGCGCCGCGAGCCACTGCGAACACGAGGTCTTGCCATTGGTGCCGGTGATGCCGCAGACCCAGAGCGACTCCGAGGGCCGGCCGTAGAACGCGTGCGCCAGATGGCCGGCCTGCGCCTTGAGGCCGCTCACGCCCGCGTTCGGCACGCGCCATTGTTCGCGCCAGTCGAAGCCTTCGCGTTCCCACACCACGGCGGCGACAGCGCGTGCGATCGCCTGCTCGATGTGCCTGCGGCCGTCCGCGCGTTCTCCCGGCCAGGCGAAGAAACAGTCACCCGGCGCGCAGCCGCGGCTGTCCGCGGTGAGGCGCACGATCATCGCTCCCTGGCGTGCAAGTTCCGTAAACAGGTCCACCGCTCGTCCTGCATCAGGTGCTTTCCCGGGCCTCTTCGCCCTCGCCGGGAAGCTCGACCGGCGTGAGCGGCGCGTCGTGCGGCACCTGCAGCAGCCGCAGGGCGCCCTGCATGACCTGCGCGAACACGGGCGCTGCGACCGCGCCGCCGTAGTACTGGCCGGTCGAGGGTTCGTCGATCATCACCGCGACCACCAGCCGCGGCTCACTGACCGGCGCGAAACCGACGAAAGAGGCGATGTACTTGTGGGCGACGTAGCCGCCGTGCTCGAGCTTGCGCGCGGTCCCCGTCTTTCCGGCCACGCGCCAGCCCATGATGCGAGCGCGCGGCGCGGTGCCGCCGGGCTGTGTCGCCGCCTCGAGCATGGCGCGCACGGCGCGCGCGGTTGCGGCGCTCAGGACGCGCCGGCCCGCGACCGGCATCTCGGTCTTGACGAGGCTGAGCGGCAGCAGTTCGCCATCGCGCGCCAGCGCGGTGTAGGCGCGCGCCAGCTGGACCAGACTGACCGAAATGCCGTGACCGTAGGCCATCGTCGCCTGCTCGATCGGGCGCCAGGTCCGCGCTTCGCGCACCTTGCCCGCCGCCTCCCCGGGAAACCCGAGTTGCGGCGGCGCGCCGAAACCGACACGGCGGAACAGCTCGCGCATCTCCTCGCGCGGCAGGGAGAGCGCGATCTTGGCGGCGCCGACGTTGGACGATTTCTGGATCACCTGCGCCACGCTCATCGCGCCGCCCGGGTGCGCGTCGTGAATGGTGTAGTTGGCGATGGTGAGGCGGCCCGGCGCCGTCTGAATCACCGTGTCGGGCGTCACCTTGCCGAGGTCCAGCGCGAGCGCGACGGTGAACGGTTTCAGGGTCGAGCCGGGCTCGAACAGGTCGGTGATCACCCGGTTCCTGAGCTGCGCGCCGGTCATGCGCGCCCGGTTGTTCGGGTTGTAGGTCGGCACGTTGGCGAGCGCCAGGACTTCGCCGCTGCGCGCGTCGATCGCCACCAGCGCGCCGCCCTTCGCCTTGTGCGTGTCCACGGCCTGCTTGAGCGCCGCGAAAGCGAGGCTCTGGATCTTGCCGTCGAGCGCCAGGCTCAGGTCCTTGCCGTCCTGCGCCGCGCGGATCGATTCGATGTCCTCGACGACGTGGCCGAGGCGGTCCTTGATCACGCGCCGGCTGCCGGGGGCCCCGGCGAGGCTCCCCTGGAACGCGAGTTCGATGCCCTCCTGGCCGGTGTCGTCCACGCCGGTGAAGCCGACGACGTGAGCCATGGTCTCGCCGCTCGGGTAGTAGCGGCGGTATTCGCGCTGCTGATAAACGCCCGCGATGCCCAGTTCGGCGACGCGCTCCGCGGTTTCGGGCGGAATCTGGCGCTTGAGGTAGACGAAATCGCGCGCCGCGCCGTTCAGCTTGCGATGGAGCTCGCGCGGCTCCGCGTCCAGCAGCCGGCCGAGCTGCCGCAGTTGCGCCGGCGATGCCCGAAAGTCCTCCGGAATCGCCCAGATCGACTTGACCGGGGTCGAAATGGCGAGCGCGTCGCCGCGCCGGTCGAGGATGCGGCCGCGCGTCGCCGGTACTTCGAGCACGCGCGAATAGCGCGCCTCGCCGCGCTCCTGCAGGAAGCCGGTCTTCACCGCCTGCAGCCAGACCGAGCGGCCGAGCAGCACCGCGAAGGCGCCGACGAACGCGAACAGCACGATGCGCGCGCGCCAGATCGGCAGCCGCACCAGCGCAGGGGTGGCCGCGTAGCTCACGGCCTCGCCGCCGCCGTTGCGGGCTCGACCACGCGCACGCGCCGCGGGTCGGGGGCGCGCAGACCGAGCGTTTCGGCCGCGATTCTGGCGACGCGCGCATGCAGGCCCCAGGTGCTCGCTTCGAGCTGCAGCTGCCCGTATTCGACGTCGAGCTCGCGCGCCCGCGTCGTCTCGCTTTCGAGCGCGGCGAAGGCCTTGCGGCCCTGGTGCTGCGATGTCACGAGCCCGAACGCGCAGGCGAGGAGAACGAGGAGGAGGAGAAGGTTCAGCTTCGCCACGCGTCGGGCTCGATCCGGGCAAGAGATGCGAGGTCAAAAGGCACGTCGGTGCGCTCGGCGACGCGCAGCACGGCGCTGCGCGCGCGCGGATTGGCGGCGCGCTCGGCCGCGCCCGCGCGCACCGGGCGGGTGAGGATTCTGAGCGCCGCTTGTGGCATCTCGCTGGCGCGAATCGGCAAATCCCGGGGCAGCGCCGGCTGCGCGAGCGCGCGCATGAAGCGCTTGACGATGCGATCCTCGAGCGAATGAAAGCTCAGCACCGCGAGCCGCCCGCCGGGGGCGAGGCGCGCCACCGCCTGTGGCAGCATCAGCGACACTTCCTCAAGCTCGCGATTGACGAGAATCCGTAGAGCCTGAAAGGTGCGCGTCGCCGGATCCTGGCCAGCCTCGCGTGTGCGGACCGCCGCTGCCACGAGATCGGCAAGCTGCTGGGTGCGGACAATGGGCTCGCGTGCGCGAGCAGCAACAATCGCCGCTGCAATCTGTTTAGCAAAC
>SCUF01000141.1 GCA_004298325.1 Betaproteobacteria bacterium
GCTGCCGGAGGCCGCGCGCACGCTGCTCGATTGCCACGCGCTGCGCATCCTCGCCCGGCCGATCGGCGTGGCGCGCATCGACGCGACGCACGAGGTGCTGCGGCTGCAGTTCCAGAAGGACCCGCCGCTCGAGCCGCAGCGCATCATCGACCTGGTGCAGCGCCGCCGCAACCTGCGGCTCGCCGGGCCCGACCGGCTGCACCTCGAAGCCCGGCTGCCGTCGTGGCCCGAGCGCGCGCAGGCGGCGCGCGAGCTGCTGCAGCAGCTGGCGGCCTGAATGAACCTCGTCATCCAGGGCGCGAGCCTCACGCCCGATCCGCTCGGCGAGCTGGTGGCGATGGTGCAGGCGAACCACGTCGTCACGCTCGGTCCCGGCGCCTACCGGCTCACCGGCGCCCGGGAGGTGCCGGAGGTCGAGCCCTGGTGCGCGCAGCGGCAGCTCGATTTCGCCTGGGTGCCCGACGAACGCCGCCTCGAGGATGTGCGGCTCGTGGCCATGGACATGGATTCGACGCTGGTGACGATCGAGAGCATCGACGAGATGGGCGACATGCTCGGCATCAAGGAGCGCATCGCGGCGATCACCGCCAGGGCGATGCGCGGCGAGATCGACTATCCGCAGTCGCTGCGCGAGCGCGTGGCGCTGCTCGCAGGGCTCGAGGAGCAGGCGCTGGAGCATATCTGCGAGGAGCGCATGCAGCTTTCGCCGGGTGCCGAGTCGCTCGTGCTGCGCTGCCGCAACCAGGGCATCCGCACGCTCCTCGTCTCGGGGGGGTTCAACTTCTTCACCGCCTGGCTGCAGCAGCGGCTCGGCATCGACGACACGCTCTCGAACGTGCTCGAAATCCGCGCCGGACGGCTCACCGGCCGCGTGCTGGGCGGCATCGTCGACGGTCATGCCAAGGCGCAGAAACTGCGCGAGGAGATCGCGCAGCTGGGCATCGATGCGCGCCAGGCCGTGGCGATCGGCGACGGCGCCAACGACATCCCGATGATGGCGATCGCCGGGGTGTCGGTGGCGTATCGCGCCAGGCCGGTGGTGCGCGAGCACGCGACGCACGCCCTTGATCACGCTCAACTCGACGGCGTGCTCAACCTGTTCCTTTAGGCTAGGATGCCATTCCACCACGGAGGAGACACCCGCATGACCGACACGGTGAAGTACGTTCTCGACGAAACGCACATCCCGAAGCGCTGGTACAACATCGCGGCGGACCTGCCGTCGCCGCCGCCGCCGGTGCTGCATCCCGGCACCAAGCAGCCGGTGGGGCCGGATGACCTGGCGCCGCTGTTTCCGATGTCGCTCATCCTGCAGGAGGTGAGCACCGATCGCGAGATCGACATTCCCGAGCCGGTGCGCGAGATCTACAAGCAGTGGCGGCCTTCGCCGCTCTATCGCGCGCGGCGGCTGGAGAAGGCGCTGCAGACGCCGGCGAAGATCTATTACAAGTACGAGGGCGTCTCGCCCGCCGGCAGCCACAAGCCGAACACCGCGGTGGCGCAGGCGTTCTACAACAAGGAAGCCGGCATCAAGAAGATCACCACCGAGACCGGCGCCGGGCAGTGGGGCTCGGCGCTGTCGTTCGCCGGCGCGCTGTTCGGCATCGAGATCAAGGTCTTCATGGTGCGCGTGTCGTACAACCAGAAGCCGTA
>SCUF01000142.1 GCA_004298325.1 Betaproteobacteria bacterium
TCCCGCACCCGCCGGATTCAGCCCGCAGGAAGCTTCGCTCGAACCCGATGCGTGTGGCGGCTGTCACGTGCAGCAACACGCGGATTGGAGAACGTCGCTTCATGCCAGGGCCATGGGGCCGGGCGTGCTTGGCCAGCTGCTCGACATGGCGCCGGACGCGAGTGATGAACATCAGGACTGCATTCGCTGTCACGCACCGCTCGCGGAACAGGCAGCGAGTCTGGCGGAAGCCATTGTGAAGACGCGTACCGGCAGTGCACAGCCACTGCCCCATGAGCAGGGACTCACCTGCGCGGCCTGTCATGTGCGGGGGCACGAGCGCTTCGGTCCGCCACGGCGCGACCGCTCGGCACCCGGGCCAGACGTTGCGGGGCTGCCGCACGGGGGCTGGAAGGCGAGCAGCGCGTTCGAGGACTCGCGCTTCTGCGCCGCCTGCCACCAGTTCCGGGAGGGCGAGTTCGCTCTCAACGGCAAACTGCTGGAGAACACGTACGAGGAGTGGAAATCGAGCCGGTACGCGCGCGAAGGGAAATCCTGCCAGTCGTGTCACATGCCTGAGCGGCGCCACCTGTGGCGCGGCGTGCATGATGAATCGATGATGAAATCAGCAGTTGCGATCAACGCCGCTGCGCCGGTCAGGGCCGGCAACTCGGTGGAGGCGTCGCTGTCGATCCGGAATACCGGCACTGGACATCACTTCCCGACCTACGTCACCCCGAAAGTGATCGTCGAGATCTACCAGGCGACGGCAAATGGAAAGATCCTGCCGGACACGCTGCAGGTCCATGTGATCGCCCGGTTGGTCGAGTTGGACCTGTCGCGCGAAATCGCCGATACTCGGTTGGCACCGGACGAGGAAGCCGTGCTGCGCTATCGCAGGCCGGTGCACCGTCGGGCCGGGTTTCTCGTGTATCGGGTTCGCGTGGCGCCGGATGCCTTCTATAAGGAGTTCTTCGAATCGTCGCTCGCGAGCGCGCAGCCGGTTCGCGGCAAGCCCATGATCCGTTCGGCACTCGAGCGCGCGAGGCGCTCACCGTTCACGATTTTCGAGGAGCAGAGGCCGTTGCGCCGCGCGGGCGATTCAGGATGAAGGTGGCAGCGGTACTAAGGGACATCGTGCTCGTCGGCGGCGGTCACAGCCATGTCGGCGTGCTCAAGCGCTTCGGGATGGACCCCGTGCCTGGCGTCCGGCTGACCGTCATCTGCCGGGATACGCACACGCCGTACTCCGGAATGCTTCCTGGCTACATCGCGGGGCACTACAGCTACGACGAGGTCCACATCGACCTGAGGCGGCTGGCGCAGTTCGCCGGCGCGCGCTTTTTCCGCGACGAAGCGCTCGCGCTCGACCGTGTTGCGCGCAAGGTGCTGTGCCATGCCCGTCCGCCGGTCTCCTACGATCAGCTGTCGATCAACATCGGCTCGACGCCGCGAATGGACAATGTCGCCGGAGCGCAGGAGCACGCCGTTCCGGTCAAGCCGATCCATCCCTTCAACGAGCGCTGGCTGTCGCTGCTCGAGCGGGTTCGCGATCACACGAGTGCGACCCGCATCGCGGTGGTCGGCGCCGGCGCCGGCGGCGTCGAACTGACGCTCGCCATGCAGCATCGCCTGCGCAACGAGCGCCGCGCGCGGGGCCTCAGTCCGGACGAGTTAAGTTTCCATCTGCTGAGTGCCGAATCCGAAATCCTGCCCACCCACAACGCAAGGGTGCGCAAGGCCTTCGCGCGCGTCCTGGCCGAACGCGGTGTCGTGGTTCATCGCAGGGCGGAAGTCACGCGAATTACCGCGGGACGCCTGAGCATTGCGGACGGCGCAACGCTGGAGGCCGACGTGATCATCTGGGCCACTCGCGCGAGCGGCGCGCCGTGGTTGCGGGCAACCGGGCTGGCACTGGATACGGACGGCTTCATTCAGGTAACGGACACGCTGCAGACGGTGACCGACCCCGGGATCTTCGCCGCGGGCGATATCGCCAGCATGGTGGGCCAACCGCTCGAGAAGGCGGGCGTCTTCGCGGTCCGCCAGGGGCCGCCGCTGGCGGAGAATCTGCGCCGCGCCGTGGAAGGCAGGCAGCCGACCGTGTACCGTCCGCAGCGGCAGTGGCTTGCCCTGATCAGTACGGGCGATCAGTATGCGGTTGCGTCGCGCGGCGCAGTCGGATTCGAGGGCGCCTGGGTCTGGCGCTGGAAGGACTGGATCGATCGCCGCTTCATGGCGAAATTCAACCAGCTCCCGGCAATGGAGAGTGATTCGCCGGCGGCACCGTCTCCGGTCAGGCTCGATCAGGAAGAGGCCGCACAGGCCCTATCCGCGATCGCCATGCGCTGCGGCGGCTGCGGCGCGAAGGTGGGCGCCACGGTGCTCACGCGTGCGCTCGGCGCTCTGAAACCGGTCGGGCGCGACGACGTGCTCATCGGGCTGCACTCGCCGGACGACGCGGCGGTGGTGCGCGTCCCGCGCGGCAAGGCGATGGTCCACAGCGTCGATTTCTTTCGCGCCCTGGTCGATGACCCCTACCTCTTCGGCAGGATC
>SCUF01000143.1 GCA_004298325.1 Betaproteobacteria bacterium
CACCGTGGAATGCGTCGCCGAATCCGCGATCCCGGCAAAGTTGTACAGGCACGCGAGCGCGACCAGCAGCGCCACCGGCAGCGCGATCAGCCAGCCGATCGAAAACGAAAGCGCGAGGCTCACGCAGGACCACAGCAGGATCGATTGCGTTCGCCCCCAGCGGTCCGCCATCGTGCCGCCGACGATGGACCCGCCGATGTTCGCCACGTAGGTGAGCGCCGAAAGCGCGAGCGCGAGTGCCGCGGCGTCGGCCGCCGCCGTACCCGAAGCCATCACTGCAGCGGTGAGAAACGCCGGCAACCACGCCCAGAGTCCGAGCAGCTCCCAGTTGTGGAAGGTGTAGCCCCAGACAGAGAGCATGCCGTTGCGGTTTCGCAGCACCGCCGGAATGGCTGCCAGCACGGGCTCACCCGCGGGTCGCGGGTGCACGCGGTTCGCCGTGCCGCGCATCGCGGCCAGGCCGAGGAACCAGGCCACGAGCGGCATCAGCGCCACCGTGGTGAGCGCGCCGCGCCAGTCGGTGAATTGCAGCGCGAACCCCGCCACGCCGAGGCAGAGGGCATAGCCGGCGCTCGACGCGGCAATCAGAAAACCCATCGCGCGCGCGCGCCGCGCACGCTCGACGTGGTCGTTGATCAGCGCGAGCACCGGCGTGTACGAGCCGCCCTGGCATAGGCCGGTCAGCGCGTGCAGCCAGAACGCCGACCAGAAACCGTCGGCCAGGAACACGAACAGGAACGGGCTCGCGCAGGCGAACGCGCCGGTGGCGAGCCAGGCGCGCTTGGCACCGAAGTGGTCGGTGATGAAGCCGACGATCAGCAGCGAGACGAGGTAGCCGAGATGGAACGCCGACTGGATCAGCCCGGCTTGCGTTGCCGAGAGCTGCCAGGCCGCCTGCGTCAGCGGCAGCACCGCCGAATAGGCGACGAACCAGCTCGCGGCCAGCGCGCGGCTGGTGCACAGCGCGCCGAGCCAGCCACCCGAACCGGGCGACCAGCTCACGCCGTCAACCGCGCTTCACTCAGGCGAACGGGAATCCGCCGCTGGCCGAAGGGCTTGCCGAATTTCTGGTAGCGCCCGGCGAGCTGCGCGCCGCAGAACTCGCAAGCGCCGGCGTCGTTCAAGTGATAGCCGCGAATGTCGTACCAGTCGCGCTCGATCACGGTCTTGCCGCACCCCGGGCAGTAGGTCGAGCTGCCCTTCACGTCATGCACGTTGCCGGTGTAGACGTAGCGCAGCCCGGCGCGCTGCGCGATGCCGCGCGCGCGCGTCAGCGTTGCCGCCGGGGTTGCCGGCACGTCGAGCATCTTCCAGTCCGGATGGAACGCCGAAAAGTGCAGCGGCACCTCGCGCCCCAGGTGCTGCGCGATCCAGGCGCATTCGGCCTCGATCTCGGCATCCGAATCGTTCCGGCCGGGAATCAGCAGAGTCGTGATTTCGGTCCAGACGGACGTTTCCTTGACCAGGTACTCGAGCGTCTCGAGCACCGGCTGCAGGTGCCCGCCGCAGAGTTTGAAGTAGAACTCGTCCGTGAATCCCTTCAGGTCGACGTTGGCGGCGTCGAGCTTTGCGTAGAACTCGCGTCGTGCTTCGGCGTGCATGTAACCCGCGGTCACCGCGACGTTCTGGATACCGCGCGCGCGGCAGGCATCCGCCACGTCCATCGCATACTCGGCGAAGATCACCGGATCGTTGTAGGTGTAGGCGACCGACTTGCAGCCCATGCGCACCGCGGCGTCGGCGATCATCTGCGGCGTGGCCGCGTCCATCAGGCGGTCCATCTCGCGCGACTTGGAGATGTCCCAGTTCTGGCAGAACTTGCAGGCCAGGTTGCAGCCGGCCGTGCCGAACGACAGCACGCTCGTGCCGGGATAGAACTGGTTGAGGGGCTTTTTCTCGATCGGGTCGACGCAGAAGCCCGACGAGCGGCCGTAGGTGGTGAGCACCATGCGGCCGTCTTCCATCTTGCGCACGAAGCACAGGCCGCGCTGGCCCTCGTGCAGGCGGCAGTCGCGCGGGCACAGGTCGCACTGGATGCGCCCGTCGGGCAGCGCGTGCCACCAGCGCCCCGGGTAGCTCGATTCGGGGATCATTGCAACGCCTCCTGCTTCCACTTGTGCACGCGATAGCGCCAGATCCGGCAGCGCGCCAGCCGCGTCTCGGCCGGCAAGCCCGCCTTCTGCCGGAGCGCGTCGAGGAAGCGGCGCGGCTCGGGCAATCCCTCCCACACCTGGGGCAGGAATGTGCCGCGCCTGCCATCGCACTCGAGGATCAGGCCGTCCTCGCCGCGCCGGATCTGCGCCAGCAGGTCGGCTTCGTCGGCAAAGCGCATCGGCTTCGGCGTCGAGAGCAGCGAGACCTCGACGCGGCAGCGCGGCCATTCCTCGCGCGTCAGCGCCGTGAAGCGCGGATCGTGGAACGCCGCGCGCCGCGCGTTTTCGGCCACGTCCTCGCCCAGCGGCCGCACCGCGGACAGACTGCCGATGCAGCCGCGCAACTGGGCGTCGAGCATCAGCGTCACAAAGGCCGCGCCCGACTGTTTCAGCCAGGGCTGCGCGTCGGTGACCGGAGCCTCGGCCTGAAAGCCGAGGCCGTGCGCGATCGCCCCACGCGCGAGCGCGACCAGCGTCCCACCGGACTCCTCGAGCGACACCGCTCCCGGCTCGTACAGCGCAAACGATGCGTACCCGACCACGCGGCTCTTGCCGCCGGCGGTATCGCCGGAATTGCACGCCGCGAGCATCCGGATGCTCAGCGCGCGCCGCTTCGCGGCGTAAAGCAGGCCGTTGAGCGGCGTCGCGCCACAGGCTTCGTGATGGCCGAGATCGGTTGCCAGCTGCGCGATGCGCGCCACCGTGGCGCCGTCGATGCGCCTCGCCTCGTCGTAGGGGTGGTAGTGCGACAGGTCGGTGGACAGCACGAACAGCGTTTCGCGTCCGCCCCAGAGCCGATCGACGACCGCGGCGACTTCCTCCGGGGCCGCGTCGCCCACCGCCAAGGGCACCAGCGCGAAGCTGCCGAGCACGCGCTGCAGGAATGGCAGCTGCACTTCGAGCGAATGTTCCTGCGCATGTGCTGCAGCGCTCGTCACGACCTGCGGCAGGCCCTGCAGCAGCTGCAGGGCCGCGGTATCGACCGGCACGCGGCCGAGCGGCGTGTCGAAGGCGTCGCTGCCCGGCAGCGCCAGCCCGCGCACCGGCACTCGGTGCACGGGGCCCATGATCACCACGCGCTGGATGATCCCCCGCCCGGGCGCGAGGGCGTCATAGGCCGCAGCGGCAACCGGGCCGGAGTACACGTAGCCCGCGTGCGGCACGATCAGCGCCTTCGGAAACTCGAGCCGCGGCTCGGGCTGCTCGACACCGTCGAGCAGATCGGCCACCTCGGCGGCGAGTTCCTTGGAACCGCGCGGGTAGAACATGCCCGCCACGGCAGCTGGACGGACGTTCATCATGATCGGGGTCGGAGTGACTCGTGGCCAGAATGAGCGCTTTACGCTGCGATTTCAAGCGCGAAAGCGAGTTTGACCCCGATCCGCGTCAATCCGATCCCGAACGCGAAGCGAGCAGGTCCAGAACACCCTGCAGTGCGCGCTCGACCGACTGGCGGCGCACGCTCTCGCGATCGCCGGCGAAGTGCCTGCTCTCGCTCTTGGTCTCGCCGCGCCACGCCCAGGCAAGGCACACCAGCCCGACGGGCTTGGCCGCGGTGCCACCGGTAGGGCCGGCCACGCCGGTGACCGCGACCGCCACACTGCCGCGGCTGCAGCGCAACGCGCCAAGCGCCATTTCACGCGCCGTTTCCTCGCTCACGGCGCCGTGCCGCTCGAGGGTCGCGTGCGCCACCCCGAGAAGTTCCTCCTTGGCCGTATTCGAGTAGGTGACGAAACCGCACTCGAACCAGGCGGAGGCGCCGGGAACGGAGGTCACGGCCTGTGCCACCCAGCCCCCGGTACAGGATTCGGCCGTCACCAGCAGGGCGTCGGCGGCCCTCAGCCGCTGACCGAGACGCGCGGCAAGTTCGTGCATCACAGCAGCACCCGCTTCGCAATCGCAAGCATCACCAGCGTGTAGCCTGCCGCCAGGACGTCATCCAGCATGACGCCGAGGCCCCCCTTCACGCGGCGCTCGAATTCGCGGATCGGCGGCGGCTTGACGACGTCGAAGGCTCTGAAGACGAAGAACGCGGCAAGTTGCCACGCGGGATCGTCGGGCACCACGGCGAGCACGCCGAGGAATGCCACGACTTCGTCCCAGCACATCGCGCCATGGTCCTGCATGCCGAGGTGCTGCCCGGTGAGTTCGCAGGCCCAGACGCCGATACCGAACAGCAATACGACGATAGCGAGGATCTCCAGACTGGAATAGCCGGGGCCGATCAGCCACCACAGTGGAAACGCGAGCAGCGTGCCCACGGTGCCGGGCGCGAAGCGCGAGGCACCGGCACCGAAGCCGAGCGCGACGAAGTGCGCCGGGTGTGCATAGACGAAGGCGAAGCCCGGATGGCGCGTGATCACGGCGCGAAATGGTCGAAACCGCGCGCGGGCGCGATCGTCCGCCCAGCTGCATCACGCAGGTCCAGCATCGCGTCACCGGGCACGACGCTGCCGACGCCCGTCAACGCCAGCCCCAGATCGCGCGCAATCGCTTCGATGGCGTCGCGCGCCGACGGCGGTGCCGTGAAGAGGAGTTCGTAATCGTCGCCGCCACCCAGCACGCAATCGCGCTCCAGCGTCGCGTCGGCGAGTCCGGCAAACGCTGCCGCGCGCGGCAGCCGGCCGTAGTCGACACGCGCGCCGCAGGCCGAGCGCTCGAGGATGTGACCGAGATCCTGCGCAAAGCCGTCCGAGACGTCGATCGCCGCGCTCGCCACGCCGCGCAGGCGCTCGCCCAGCGCCACGCGCGGTTCGGGCTGATCGAGCCGCGCCGCGGCCGCGGCGATCTCGGGGTGCACGAGCGCCAGCGCGGCGCCGCCCAGCTCGCCCGAGACCCAGATATCGTCGCCGACGCGCGCGCCGGACCGCAGCAGCGCCGCCCCCGCCGGCACTTCGCCCAGGATCGTGATGCAGATGGCGAGCGCGCCGCGCGTCGTGTCGCCGCCGACCAGCTCGGTGCCGTAGCGCGCGGCGAGCGCGAACAGGCCGTCGGCAAACGCCGCCAGCCACGCCTCGTCGGCGGCGGGCAAGGCGATGGCGAGCGTCGCCCAGCGCGGCGTCGCGCCCATCGCCGCCATGTCGGAAAGATTCACGGCGAGCGCCTTGTGGCCAAGCTTGCGCGGATCGGTGCCGGCGCGGAAGTGGCGCCCCTCGAGCAGCAGGTCGGTCGACACCGCGAGCTGCATGCCCGGCCGTGCAGCGACCAGCGCCGCGTCATCGCCCACGCCGAGCAGCGCGCTCGCCGCGGGACGGTCGAAGTACCTGCGGATGATCTCGAATTCGGAGGGCACGCCGACGCGGGAGGGAACGCCCGATGGCGCGGCTAGGCCGTCTTGCGCGCGCGCGCGAACTCCTCGCCGCGCAGCACCCCGGCCAGCTTCTCGAGCACGCCGTTGATGTACTTGTGGCCGTCGGTGCCGCCGTAGGACTTGCCCAGCTCGATGGCCTCATTGAGCACGACCCGAAAGGGCGTCTCGCGCCGTTCCGCCAGCTCATAGGTGCCGATGCACAGGATCGTGCGCTCGACCGGGGACAGCGCACTGAACTTGCGATCGATGAACGGCGTGATGCGCTGCTCGAGCCCCGCCGCGCCGGCAACCACGCCGCGCACCAGCGCCGCGGCCAGTTCCTGATCGCAGCGCTCCCAGCCCTCGAGCGCGCGCGCCTCGGCCATCGCGTCGCCGCCCGCGACCTGCCAGGCGTACAGCGCCTGCAGCGCGACCTCGCGCGCGCGCCGGCGCGGCGTCCTCAGCGCCACTGCTCCCCCAGGCCGCGCTTGAGGCGCGCCATTTCGAGCGCGA
The DNA here is from genome assembly GCA_004298325.1 of Betaproteobacteria bacterium. Lineage (GTDB taxonomy): Bacteria > Pseudomonadota > Gammaproteobacteria > Burkholderiales > SG8-39 > 2-02-FULL-66-14. The sequence continues at coordinate 5,956 of SCUF01000143.1, forward strand.
CGCGCACGGCTTCAGCGCCCTTGTCCCGGCGCGCCAGCGCCTGCGCCTCGTCCTCCGTGGTGAGGATCGCGTTCGCCACCGGCACACCGCTGTCGAGTGCCACGTCCATGACGCCGCGCGCGGACTCGTTCGCCACCACCTCGAAGTGGTGCGTGTCACCGCGGATCACCGCGCCGATCGCCACCAGCGCGTCGAAGCGGCCGGATTGCGCCAGCCACTGCAGGGCGAGCGGAATCTCGAGCGCCCCCGGCACGGCGAAGAAATCCGCCTGCGCGCCCGCACGCGCGATCTCGCCGCGCGCCGATTCGAGCAGCACCGCGCAGATCGCCTCGTTGAAGCGCGAGTGCACCACGCCCAGGCGCAGGCCGCTCACCGCGCCGCCCGCTCGAGATAGCCTGAAACCTCGAGGCCGAACCCGGCCATGCTCGGCATCTTGCGCGGCGCCGCCATCAGGCGCATCCGGCCGACGCCCAGGTCGCGCAGGATCTGGGCGCCAATGCCGTAAGTGCGCAGATCGTAGCTGCGCCCGGCGTGCTTCTCGGCCTCGCGCGCCGGATCGAGCAGCCGCGCCTCGAGCGCGTCGTCGGACTGCGCGCAGTTCAGCAGCACGATGGCGCCGCAGCCCTCCTGCGCGATGGCGGCGAGCGACTCGGGAATGCTCCAGGAGTGCGTGCCCGGACCGGCGTCGAGCAGGTCGAGGATCGAAAGCGGCTCGTGCACGCGCACCAGCGTGTCGCGCGCGGCCGCGATCTCGCCGCGCGTCAGCGCGAGGTGCGTGCCGCCCGCCGGCAGATCGCGGTAGGCAATCATGCGGAACGGCCCGGCCGCGGTCAGCCATTCGCGCTCGGCGACGCGGCGCACCAGCGACTCGTTGGCGTTGCGGTAATGGATCAGGTCGGCGATGGTGCCGATCTTGAGTCCGTGCTGCGCCGAAAACTGCAGCAGGTCGGGCAGACGCGCCATGCTGCCGTCGTCCTTCATGATCTCGCACAGCACCGCTGCCGGCGCGAGGCCCGCGAGCCGCGCCAGGTCGCAGCAGGCCTCGGTGTGCCCGGCACGTACCAGCACGCCGCCGGGTTGCGCGATGAGCGGGAAGACGTGGCCGGGCTGCACCAGGTCGGAGGGGCTGGCGTCGCGCGCCGCGGCAACCTTGATGGTGAGCGCGCGGTCGTGCGCCGAGATGCCGGTGGCGATGCCCTCGGCGGCCTCGATCGAAACCGTGAAATTGGTGCCGTGGCGCGAGCGGTTCTGGCTCACCATCGGTCGCAGGCCGAGGCGTGCGGCGTGCTCTTCCGTGACCGGCATGCAGATCAGCCCGCGGCCATGCGTGGCGAGGAAGTTGACCTTTTCCGCGGTGACGAAATCGGCGGCGAAAACCAGGTCGCCCTCGTTCTCGCGATCCTCGTCGTCCACCAGAACGACGATCCGGCCGGCGCGGATCTCGTCGATGATCTCGGCGATCGGGCTGATCGCTGCGGGTTCCCTGCGCATCGCCGGATTATAGGCGCCGCAGCGCGGCGCAGTTACTCGCCGCCGCCCTGGGCTTCGCTCTCGCCGCCGCCCATCCGCTCGCGGATGCGCGCGGACTTGCCGGAGCGCGCGCGCAGGTAGTAGAGCTTGGCGCGGCGCACATCGCCCTTGCGTTTCACCTCGATCGAGGCGATGAGCGGCGAATGGGTCTGGAAGGTGCGCTCGACGCCCTCGCCCGAGGAGATCTTGCGCACGATGAACGACGAGCGCAGGCCGCGGTTG
>SCUF01000144.1 GCA_004298325.1 Betaproteobacteria bacterium
CAGCAGCACCGGCACGCGCGCGGCGTCGGCGAGCCACAGCCAGGCGACGAACATGAGCAGCGTCCAGGTGAACTGCAGCACGTGGCCGCCGCCCCAGAACAGCAGCTCGTAATACGCCTTGGGCTCGGGCACGGCGGGCGCCGCGAGATACGACCAGCCGAATGCGATCAGCGCCACCGCGGCCGAGACGAGCGAAGTGTTGAGCCCGAAGCGCAGCGCCGCGCCTTGCGCCAGGCGCACGCCCACGCGCGGCACGGTGGCCATGCCGCGCAGCACGGCGAGCAGCACCCCGGCAGCGAACACCACCAGTCCCGTGAGGAACACCGGCTCGTCCAGCACCGGTATGTAGTTCGCCATGATCGGGTGGCCGTGGCCGGCGAACGGCGCCACGGTCATGAGCGCGGTGCCCGCCACCGCGGTGCCGAGTGCCGCCCAGCCCAGGCCGAGCAGCCGCGGCGTGCTGTTCAGGCTCCAGAGTACGCCGCCGAAAGACACGAACCACACCAGCACCGAGAGGTCGACGTGCACGACCAGCGCGACCTGGAAAAAATCCGCCAGCGCAAACCAGTCCTTGGTCACCGGTGCGCGCGACAGCACGAGCAGCACCGAGAACACGCCCGACAGCGCGAGCGACACCAGCGCGAGCAGCAGCCAGCCGCAGGCGAGCCGTTGCCGGGCGTCCTGCGCAATCTCGAGGGCGAAACGCGCGTTCACAGGAACAAGATACCACCCTGCTGCGGCCGAAAGTCGATCGTGAGGACCCTGCCGGGCGCAAGCCGCACCTCCTCTTCGCGCTCCCAGGCGCGCGCGCCGGGACGGGGTGCCTCGGCGACGCGCACGCGCAGCGCCTTCTGGCCCGCGGGCACCGCAAAGCGCCGATAGAGCTGCGCCGCGCCATCGCGCGCAATCCCGGAGGGTGCGAGCTGCTCGTCGATCAGCACTTCGCCGCCGAGTTCGATCCTCAACGGCACCGGATGACGTCCGCGTGCACACGCCTCAGGCGCGCGCATGTTGGGCGCGCGCGCCGCCAGCTCTGCAGCCGACAGCGTGCGGCAGGGCACCAGGCGCTCGCCGGCGTGCACCACGATCACGCGCACCAGCGCCTCGCCCTCGCCGAGCGGTCGATACGGCGGATCGAAAGACAGCCAGGCGAGCAGCGCGGCGGCCAGCATGAAGACGGCGAACTGGATCGCGCGCGCCGTATTGCGCGGCTGCCACCACAGCAGCCGGATTTTCCCGCGCGCCACGTTGGCGTTGAGATGCGGCTCGCGTGTGCCGTCGATGCGTTGCTCGGTCCAGCCCGCGCCGAGGCGGAATTCGCAGGCGCCCGGCCGGCAGCCCGTCACGCTCACCGCGGCCGCGCCGCGCCGCAGCGCGTAATCGAGAAACGACGGCGGCAGCTGTCCGGCGCATTCGAGCTCGATGACGCAGGCGCCCGCGGCGGGAGGCTGGCTGCGGTCGTGGCGGCAGCTGAAGACGAGGGCCCGGCGTTCGAGATGGGCACGGTCGATTTTCTCCCGGATCGCCTGCAGCGTCCGGTCGGGCAGGTCGATGCCGGGTCGCACCGGTCCGCGCGGCGGCGGCACTGCGGTGGGGCACGAACCGGCGCAAATGCCGCAGGCGGCGCACTGCTCGGCGCGCACCACGGCCTGCTTGAGGAAGGCGCGGCCGTCGGAGCGCGGCACCAGGCTGATGGCCAGGTACGGGCAGTCGCGCGCGCAATGCCCGCAGCCGGTGCAGCGCGGCAGGTTCACCACCGCGGCGGCGCGCCTCCTGCGGGCGAACAACGGCAATGAAAGCAGCACGAGCGTCGCTGCGGCCGCGATCCACCACAGGGCTGCCGGCGAGCTCGCATACATGAGCGGATGCGCGAAGAGGTAGAACCAGTCGAACGGCAGCGCCGGCGGCAGCGCGCCGAACGCGGCCGCCGCGTCCGATTGCGCCGGGCGTGCCAGCGACACGGCGAACAGCGTGCCGAGCACCGCCCAGCCGAGCGCGCGCGGCGGATTGGTGTCGGTGTGCGCGATGCGCTGGATGTGGATCCACATCACCATCAGCAGAGCGAGCGGCACGCCGATGTGCAGGAACACGAACAGCGAGAACAGGCGATCGGAGACGTCCGCGGGCGTGAGGAAGTTGCGCACCACCGGCCCCGAGCCGAGTGCGAAGACGTCGAACCACTCCGCGGTCGCGGTGGCGGAGAACTGACCGACGCGATCCCACACCAGCCAGTAACCGACGATGCCCGAGGCGTAGATGAACCAGAGCAGCACCACGCCGGTCGTCCACGAGAACCAGCGAAAGCCGCGGAAGTGTCCCGCGAGCAGCTCGCGCAGCAGGTGCAGCAGCGCCACCGCGATGAACGCATCCGAGCCGTAGCGGTGCAGGCTGCGCATCACGCCGCCGAACCACCATTGCTCGCGGCTCAGCCGCTCGACCGACGCATGGGCCCCGGCCACGCTCGTGTCGAAGAACGCGAACAGGTAGATGCCGGTGGCGGCGACCACCCAGAAGAGAAAGAATCCGAGGGCCCCGAGATGATGCCAGGGCGCGCTGCTAGCCCTTGAAGACAAAGCCGCCCTGCGCCACGCTGAAGTCGATCACCAGGCTCGCACCGGGCGCGATGTCGAGCGTCGCCTCGCGCGTGTAATCGAAGCCCTCCCCGGCGCGGTCGCGCAAGCGCGCGACGACGCGGTGCCTGCCCGCGGGCACCTGCATGCGGTGATAGACCGCCGCCGCGCCGTCGCGGCGCAGTCCGGTCGGCGGCACGCTGCGCCGGTACACCACGCGGCCGTCGAATTCGAGCTCGACCGCGAGCGGCGCGCGCTCGCGCGGGCAATCGAGCGCGGCGCGCATGTTCGGCGCCAGCCTGGCCAGCTCCTCGGGCGTGCGCTCGCGGCACTCCTGCAGGCGCTGCGCACCGTGCACGATGGAAAGCCGCACCAGCGCCTCGCCTGCGGGCACCTGGGTGAAACGCGGGTAGGAAGAAAAATAACCGATCAGCAGCATGAGCGGCACGTAGAGCAGGAGCTGGAACGCGATGCGCAGGGCGCTCACGCCTTCCCTCCCAGCTTCGCGAGCTCCAGGGTATCGGTGCGGATCTTCGCCGACAGGCGGAAGGCGTCGGAAAAGCAGTCGTCCTGCGACAGCCCGTGCTGCTGGAACGCGGGGTAGGCCGCCTCCACCATGCCCGCCGACCCGCAGGCGTAGACCTGGTAGCTCGACAGATCGGGAAAATCGGCGAGGATCGCCTCGTGGACGAGGCCCGTGCGCCCCGTCCACCGATCCTCCGGCGCGGGCTCGGACAGCACCGGGACGAACCGGAAATTGGAGTGCTCGCGCTCCCACTGCCGCGGCAGCTCCGGAGAATACAGGTCGCGCAGCCGCCTCACGCCCCAGTAGAGGATCATCGGGCGCCGGATGCCGCGCGCAAACGCGTACTCCAGCATGCTCTTCACCGGTGCGAAGCCGGTCGAGCCGGCGACGAAGAGGATCGGCTTGTCCGAGTCCTCGCGCAGGAAGAAGGAGCCGAGCGGACCTTCGAAGCGCACCGCATCCCCCACCTTCATCTGCTCGAACACGTGCGTGGTGTAGCGCCCGCCCGGGATGCGGCGGATCTGCAGCTCGATGCGCTCGCTCGCGCCCGGCGCGGTGGCGAAGGAGAAGCTGCGCCGCTCGCCGTCGGGCAGCAGGACGTTGATGTACTGGCCGGCGTAGAACGCGATCGACTTGCCGCCCTCGAGCTTCAGCGCCACGCGCATCACGTCGTGCGACAGCGGGTCGAGCGCCGCCACGGTGGCGCTCCAGACGCTGACCGCAATATTGCCCGGCATGACGAGCGGCTCGTATTCGATCTCGACGTCCGAGAGCGGCGTCGCGCAGCACAGCAGCACCTTGCCAGCGGCGCGCTCGGCGTCGGTCAGCATGCCGGGCTGGAAGGCGCCGAAATCCACCTTGCCGTAGGCGATGGTCGCCTTGCACTTGCCGCAGCCGCCGCCGCGGCAGTCGAACGGCAGCGGCACCTCGGCGCGCAGCCCCGCGTCGAGCAGGGTTTCGCCCTCGCGCACGCCGAGGATGCGGTTGTCGGGCCGCACCAGCATGTGAAAACCCGCCTGCGGCCCGGTGCGCCGCCGCGGCGGCAGCCAGGGCGCTGCCGCAAACAGCACCGTGGCGCCGCCGATCAGCAGCCAGACCTCGGCCGGCGTCCAGCGGTAGAGCAGCGCGTAGACCGGCAGCAGGAACCAGTCGAACTCGATCGTGGTGATCGCCTTGCCGAGG
>SCUF01000145.1 GCA_004298325.1 Betaproteobacteria bacterium
GAGGCCTACGACCGCATGAGCTATTACGAGCGCTGGATCACTTCGATCACGCAGACCATGATCCAGCGCGGCGTCATCACCACCGAGGAGCTGGGCCGCAAGATGGAACAGATCGCGGCGAAGCAGGACGACTCGTGCCGCAAGTAGCCGCCCGGCCGCAGTATCCGACCGACCATCCGTCGGTGCCGGTGCGCTTTGCGGTCGGCGAGCGGGTGCGCGTGCGCAAGACCTATCCGCTCGGCCACATCCGCACGCCGTATTACATTCGCGGCCACAGCGGCGTGATCGAGCGGTATTGTGGCAATTTCCCAGTGCCGGAGGAGCTGGCGCAGATGCGCAGCGGGTTGCCGGCACAGCCGCTCTACCGGGTGCGCTTCCTGCAGCGCGAGGTGTGGCCGGATTACCACGGCCGCGCCGACGATGTCATCGAGGTCGAGATCTTCCAGCACTGGCTGGAGGCGGTGAAGACTTGAGCCAGCGCGGCAAACAGGACGAACTGGGCGAGTACCGGCCGCTCTCCTATTTCCAGCTGATGGAAGTGAGCCTGCGCGAGCTGCTGGTGGAGAAAGGCATCGTCAGCGATGCCGAGGTGCAGGCGACGCTCGAAGACATGCGAGCTCGCGGCCCGGACACGGGCGCGCGCGTGGTGGCGCGCGCCTGGGTCGACGCGGACTTCAAGGCGCGCCTGCTGGAAAACGGCACGCGCGCCTGCGAGGCGTTCGGCCTCGACGTTCCGGCGCTGCGCCTCGTGGTGGTGGAAAACACGCCGCAGGTGCACAACGTCATCGTCTGCACGCTCTGCTCCTGCTATCCGCGCATGCTGCTCGGCTTGCCGCCGGACTGGTACAAGTCGAGCCACTACCGCTCGCGCGTGGTGCGCGAGCCGCGTGCCGTGCTCGCGGAATTCGGCCTGCGACTGCCCGACGCGGTGCAGCTGCGCGTGCACGACTCCACCGCCGACATGCGCTACCTGGTGCTGCCGATGCGGCCCGCCGGTACTGCGGGCTGGAGCGAGGCGCGGCTCGCCTCGATCGTGACGCGCGACTGCATGATCGGTGTCGCGGTGCCTGAGTCATCGGGATCAGAGTAAGTTCGCGCAGGCCTGGAACTTACTCTGACCCCGATGAATCCGCTGCGCATCGAGCCGCTCGGCGACGCGGCGCTGTACGCCGAGTTTTCGCGCAGCCTCGACCTGCGGGTCAACGAGGCGCTGCAGGCGGTCGCCGCCGCGTTGCGCGAGAGGGCGCCGGTCTGGGTGCGCGACGTGGTGCCGTCGCTCGGCGGGCTGGCGCTGCATTTCGATCCCGAGCACGCCGAGCTGCCGGAGGCGCCGCTGCGCGCCGCCACCGACCTGCTCCTCGAGTGCCTGAAGGCGACGGCGCGCGGCCGCACCGCGGGCCGCGAGGTGGAGGTGCCGGTCTGCTACGACGCGGAGTTCGGCCTCGACCTCGGCGAAGTGGCCGCGCAGACCGGACTGGACGCCGCGGAGGTCGTGCGCCGGCATGCGGCGACGGAGCACCGCGTGCTGATGGTGGGATTCGCACCGGGCCAGCCGTACATCGGCGGGCTCGATCCGCGACTCGCGGTGCCGCGGCGCGCGACCCCGCGCACGCGCGTGCCCGCGGGCTCGATCGCGATCGCCAATGCACAGAGCGTGGTGTATCCGTTCGAGATCGCGGGCGGCTGGAGCGTGCTCGGGCGCACGCCGTTGCGCGTGTTCGATCCGCGGCGCGAGCCGCCGAGCCTGCTGCTGCCGGGCGACCGGGTGCGCTTCGCGCCGATTTCGCGTCAGCGCTTCGAGGCGTTGCGATGAGCCTGCGCGTGCTCAGACCCGGAATGCTGACGACGGTGCAGGACCGCGGCCGCCACCGCATGCAGCACCTGGGGATCGTGCCCGGCGGCGCGATGGATCCGGTGGCGTTCGAACTGGCGAATGCGCTGGTCGGCAACCTTCAGGGCGAGGCGGCGCTCGAGTTCACCCTGCTCGGACCGCAACTCGCGTTCGAGGAGACGGTGCTGATCGCGCTGTGCGGTGCCGAGTTCGACGCGACGCTCGACGGCCAGCGGCTGCCGCTCGATCGCCCGGTGCTGGTGCAGTCAGGGACGCGGCTCGCGGCCGGGCGCGCGCGCCGGGGCAGCCGCGCCTACCTTGCCGTGGCGGGCGGGATTGCGGTGGAGCCGGTCCTCGGCAGCCGCAGTACCTACCTGCCGGCCAAATTCGGCGGCTGGCAGGGTCGCGCCCTGCGCGCGGACGACCGGCTGCCGCTGGCGCCCGACTGCGCCGTGCTCTCCGGCGCGCGGGCCGGGCCGCTGCAGCTGCCGGGCGGCGGAGCCGTGCGCAGCGTGCCCTGGTCGGCGCCGTCGCTGACGCTGCCCGAGCGCGAGTTCGCCGTGATCCATGCGCTGGAAGGCCGGCATTTCAGCGGCTTCGATGCCGATGCGCAGCGCGCGTTCTTCGACGCCACCTGGCACGTCGCGCCGGCCTCCGACCGGATGGGATTTCGCCTGCTCGGACCCGCGCTCGCCCGCGCCAGCGACGATGAGATATTATCGGAGCCCACCTGCCTCGGTACGGTGCAGGTGCCTGCCGACGGCGCGCCGATCGCGCTGATGGCGGACCATCAGACCACGGGGGGATATCCCAAGATCGCCGAGATCGCCGGCGCCGACGTATCGCGCCTCGCGCAGCTCGCGCCCGGCGCTGCGCTGCGCTTCGTGCGCTGCACGCTCGCCGAGGCGCATGCGCTGCGCCGCGCCGCGCGCCAGCGCGTCGAGTCGGCGCGGCGCGGCATCGCATCGAAATATCAGTCATGAAGACCATCGACCTCAACTGCGACATGGGCGAGAGTTTCGGCGCCTGGAAGATGGGCGCCGACGCCGCGGTCATGCCCTACGTCTCCTCGGCCAACATCGCCTGCGGCTTTCACGCCGGGGATCCGGCCACGATTCGCGGCACCGTGCGTCTCGCGGTGGACCACGGCGTCGCGGTGGGAGCGCATCCTGCGCTGCCCGACCTGCAGGGCTTCGGCCGGCGCGTGATGCGCATCACGCCGCAGGAGATGTACGACCTCGTGCTCTATCAGGCCGGCGCGGTCGAAGCCTTCGCGCGCGCGGCGGGCGCGCGCCTGCACCACGTCAAGTGCCACGGCGCGCTCTACAACATGGCGGCCAATGACGAGGCGCTCTCGGAGGCCTGCGCGCGCGCGGTGAAGGACCTCGGCGGCGGCGTCCTGCTGTACGCCCTGGCGGGCAGCCGCATGATGGCCGGCGCGGCGCGCCTGGGCGTGGGCGCGGTCGGCGAAGCCTTCGCCGACCGCGGCTACGAGGACGACGGCACGCTCGCAGCGCGCAATCGACCGGGCGGCATGATCGAGGACGAACCGAAAGCGGTGGCCCAGGCGCTCGCCATGATCGGCGAGGGCTACGTCACGAGCCTTTCGGGCAAGCGGGTGCCGGTGAAGCCGGGCACGCTCTGCCTGCATGGCGACCAACCCGGTGCGGCGGCTTTCGCGAAGGCGCTGCGCGCGGCATTCAAGCTTCACGCGATCGAGGTACAAGCCCCATGACCGCAAGACTGTTCACGCCCGTCACGCTCGGCGGCATCACGCTGCCCAACCGCATCGTCGTCGCGCCGATGTGCCAGTACTCCGCCGACGACGGCTGCATGAGCGACTGGCACATGGCGCACCTGGGGAGCCTGGCGTGCTCGGGCGCAGGGCTGGTGATGGTGGAGGCGAGCGGCGTGGCGCGCGAGGGCCGCATCACGCACCATTGCACCGGCCTGTACACGGACCACAACGAGGCGGCGATGCAGCGGGTGGTGGCGGCCTTTCGCCGTATCACCCGATCGCCGATCGGCATCCAGCTGGCGCACGCGGGCCGCAAGGCGTCGACCCAGGTGCCGTGGCTGGGCGGCAAGCCGCTCGCCGCCGGCGAATCGCCGTGGCAGACGGTCGCGCCCTCGGCGCTCGCCTTCGGCGACGGCTGGCATGTCCCGCACGCATTGAGCGCCGGCGAAATCCGCGCCGTGATCGATGCCTTCGCCGCGGCGGCGCGGCGCGCGCTCGCGATCGGTTTCGACGTGCTCGAGCTGCATTCGGCGCATGGCTACCTGACGCACCAGTTCCTGTCGCCGCTTTCCAATCAGCGCAGCGACCGCTACGGCGGCAGCCTCGAGAACCGCATGCGCTTTGCGCTGGAAATGGCGCGCGCGGTGCGCGAGATCTGGCCGCGGGAGCGCGCGCTCGGCGCGCGCATCACCGCGAGCGACTGGGCCGAGGGCGGATTCGGGCCCGAGGACGCCGTCGCCTATGCGCGCGAGCTGAAGGCCGCCGGTCTGGATTACGTCTGCGTCTCGAGCGGCGGGCTGGTGGCGCACCAGCGCATCAAGGTCGAGCCCGGTTACCAGGTGGGATTTGCGGCGCGCGTTAAACAGGCGGTGCCGATCGCCGTGCGCGCCGTGGGCCTGATCGCCGACCCCGAGCAGGCCGAGCAGATCGTCGCCTCCGGCAAGGCGGACATGGTGGCCCTGGCGCGCGGCCTGCTCGACAACCCGCGCTGGGTCTGGCACGCGGCGGAGCGCTTCGGCGCCAGCGTCGAATACCCGCCGCAGTACGCGCGCAGCCATCACGCGGTCTGGCCCGGAGCCGCGCTCGCCCGGCCGCGCAGCGTGCCGACGCAGGCCGCGGCGTGAGTGCGCGGCACTTCGCGCAGAGCTATCCCGAGGCGCGCGAGAAGTTTGCCGCTGCTGCGGCCGCCGCGGGCCTGGCGCTCGAGCGCCATGTCCATCCGCGGGCGCGCGGCGCCGAAGGCGAGCAACTGTCGCTGGATTGCGCCCGCCTCGGGCGAGCAGGGGCGGCGGACCTGCTCGTGCTCACCAGCGCCACGCACGGGGTGGAGGGGTTCTGCGGCTCCGGCATCCAGGTGGCGCTGCTGCACGACGCCGGTTTCCTCGCTCGCGCGCGCTCGAGCGGCGTCGCAGTGCTGTTCGTGCACGGCGTCAATCCCTACGGCTTTTCGCACTGGGGGCGCACGAACGAAGACAACATCGACCTGAATCGCAATTTCGTCGATCACGGCGCGCCACGGCCGGCCAATGATGCCTATGCCGAGGTGCATCCGCTGCTGCTGGCCGAAGAATGGCCGCCCGCGGCCGAACGCGAAGCCGCCATCGGCCGCTACATCGCCGAGCGCGGCGAGTTCGCCTTCCAGGCGGCGGTGTCCGGCGGACAGTACGCTTATCCCGACGGGCTGTTCTTCGGCGGCCATGCGCCGAGCTGGTCCAACCAGACGCTGCGTCAGGTGCTGCGCGCGCACGGCGCGGGCGCGCGGCGCCTGCTGTGGATCGACTTTCACACCGGGCTCGGGCCCTACGGCCATGGCGAGCTGATCCACGCCGGCCGCGACGACGACGCCGAACTGGCGCGCGCCACTGCGCTCTGGGGCAGCGAGCTGAAGTCGATCTACAAGGGCACCTCGGTGTCGGCGCGGCTCGAGGGGCTGCTCGCGTTCGCCGCCTACGACGAAGTGCCGCAGGCCGAGCTGACGGGCTGCGCGCTGGAATTCGGCACGCTTCCCGTGATGCAGGTGCTGCAGGCGTTGCGCGCCGAGAACTGGCTGCGCCGCCACGCGCACGCTGCGGCGGGCGAGCGCGCGGCGCTGCGCCGGCAGGTGCGGGACGCGTTCTATTGCGATGCCGGCGACTGGAAGGAGCGGGTGCTCGCGCAGGGCCGCCAGGTGGCGTGGCAGGCGCTGGCGGCGCCGGCATAGGACCCGGATGGCGCAGACATTGGACATCGTTGCGCTGGTGGTGGTGGGCGCGGGCATCGCGGCGATGCTGGCCGCGTTGCGGCCTGCGTTCCTGCTCATCGCGGAGATGCCCTCCAGGCCCCTGCGGCGCCAGTGGCAGGTGCTCGCCGTGCTGATCGGCGTGTTCATCTTCGGCTATGTCGGCTACGTGGCGCTGTTTTTCGGCCGTCACGAAGACCTGCGCGACCTCATCGCGCCGCTGATCTTCCTGCTCGGAGCCACGTTCGTGTGGCTGGTGACGCGGCTCGCGCTGTCGACCGCGCACGACGTGCAGCGCGTGGCGATGCTGGAGCACGAGAACATCACCGACGCGCTCACCGGACTGCGCAACCGGCGCTTCCTCGACCTGCG
>SCUF01000146.1 GCA_004298325.1 Betaproteobacteria bacterium
CGGCCTGACGCTGATCTTCGGCATCATGGGGATCATCAACCTCGCGCACGGCAGCTTTTACATGATCGGCGCGTACCTGGCGTTTTCGCTCACCGGGCTGATCGGCAATTTCTGGCTGGCACTCGCGGCCGGCGTCGTGATCGCGGTGCTCATCGGCCTGCTGCTGGAGTGGCTGGTGATCCGCTTTCTCTACGACCGCGATCACCTCTACCAGGTCCTGCTGACCTACGGCCTGATCCTGATCTTCGAGGAGTCGCGCAGCCTGGTGTGGGGCGACGACGTGCACGGCGTGCCGGTGCCGGCGGCGCTCGACTTCTCGATCCCGCTCACCGAGAACCTGTCCTACCAGGTGTACCGGGTGGCGATGTCCGCGATCTGCCTCGCGATCGCGGCCGGCATGTACTGGCTGATCCAGAAGACGCGGCTGGGCATGATGATCCGCGCCGGCAGCGTCAATCGCGAGATGGTGCAGTCCCTCGGCATCAACATCGGTCTGCTCTACCGCGTGGTGTTCGCGCTCGGCGTGGCGCTGGCGGCCTTCGCCGGCATGCTCGGCTCGCCGGTGTCTTCGGTGTTTCCGGGCATGGGCAACCAGGTGCTGATCGTGTCCTTCGTGGTGGTCGTGATCGGCGGCATCGGCTCGGTGAAGGGGGCGCTGGTGGCGGCGCTGGCGATCGGCTTCGCCGACACCTTCGGCAAGGTGCTGCTGCCGCAGATCGCGGGCATGGTGGTCTACCTGCTGATGGCGGCCATCCTGCTGTGGCGGCCGCAGGGCATCTTCGGCCGGGCCTGAGATGGAGCGCCAGCCCCGCGTCCTGCAGGTTCTGCTCCTGGCCGGCCTGGTCGCGCTGATCGCGTTCCCGCTCGTCGGCGAGAAGTTCTACCTCCAGTTCATCACCAAGGTCATGATCATGGCGATCTTCGCCATGAGTCTCGACCTGCTGGTCGGCTACTCCGGGCTGGTGAGCCTGGGACATGCGCTGTTCTTCGGGGTCGCGGCCTACGCCCTGATGCTGCTGACGCCGGAATACCAGGCCGCCGGGTTCTGGACCAGCCTCGGCGCGTCGCTCGGCATCGCCGCGCTGGCCGCGCTGGTCGTCGGCTTCTTCGTGCTGCGCACCAGCGGCATCTACTTCATCATGGTGACGCTGGCCTTCGGCCAGATGACCTACTTCTACGTGCACGATTCCAGTCACCTGGGCGGCTCGGACGGCAAGTACATCTACGTGCGACCGGTGCTCGAGATCGCGGGCTGGAGTCCGTTCGATCTGGAACAGCCCAGCCACTTCTACTACGTTGCGCTGGCGATGATGGTGCTGGTGTATTTTTCGCTGCGCGTGCTGCTCGCCTCGCCCTTCGGGCGCGTGATCTCGGGGATCAAGGAAAACGAGCACCGCATGCGCATGCTCGGCTTCGCCACCTTCCGCTACAAGCTGGTGTGTTTTGTCCTCGCGGGCGCGCTCGCCGGCCTCGCGGGCTGGCTGGTCGCGGCGCACGACGGGCTGGTGAATCCCGAAATGCTGTCATGGCACCAGTCGGGGCAGCTCCTCATGATGGTGATCCTCGGCGGCATGGGCACGCCCTCCGGCCCGATCCTGGGGGCCGCCGCGCTCAAGGTGCTGGAACTGCTGTTCCAGGGCTGGACCAAGCACTGGCAGCTGCTGCTCGGCGGCTTCATCGTGCTGTCGGTGCTGCTGCTGCCGCGGGGCCTGGCGCAACTGTTCGAGAGCTGGCGCCGTGACTGAACCCGCGCTGAGGACGGCGGCGCTGCGCAAGGACTTCGGCGGCCTGACCGCGGTGAACGACGTGGCGCTGGTGTGCCGCGTGGGCGAGCTGCACGCGGTCATCGGTCCCAACGGCGCCGGCAAGACCACGCTGATCAACCTGCTCTCGGGCGATCTGGCGCCGAGCTCGGGTCGGGTCGAGCTGTTCGGGCGCGACGTCACCGGCCTGCCGTCCCACAGCATTTCGCAGCTCGGCGTCGGCCGCAGCTACCAGCGCACCAACATCTTCATGCGCTTTACCGTGTTCGAGAACTGCCGGCTGGCGGCGCAGTCGCGCCTGCCGAGCTCGATGCGATTCCTCAGGCCCGCGGCACGCTACCGCGAGGTGAACGAGGCGGCGGCGCGCGCCGTCGAGCTGGCGGAGCTGTGCGGGCGCGAGCAGGTGCCGGCCACCGCGCTGTCGCACGGCGAGCGCCGGCAGCTGGAGGTGGCGATGACCCTGGCGACGCGGCCGAAGCTGCTGCTGCTCGACGAGCCGCTCGCCGGCATGGGCGCGGAAGAATCGACGCGCATGGTGGCGCTGCTGAGGAAGCTCGCGCCCGGGCACGCCATGCTGCTGGTCGAGCATGACATGGACGCGGTGTTCGCGCTGGCGAGCGTCCTGACCGTGATGGTCAACGGCGCCGTGCTGGCGAGCGGCGCGCCGGAGGCGATCCGCGCCAATCGCGAGGTCCAGGAAGCCTATCTCGGGAGCGAAGACGGTGAGTGAACTGCTGGTCGAGGCGACCGGGCTGCACACCTACTATGGCTCGAGCCATATCCTGCAGGGCGTCGGCCTGCGCATCGGGCGCGCCGAGTCGATCGGCCTGATGGGCCGCAACGGCATGGGCAAGACCACGCTGCTGCGGACCATCATCGGGCTGGTGCGCGCGCGCGAGGGCAGGGTGCTGATCCGCGGGCGCGACGCCACGCGGGCGCCGGCGCACCGCATCGCGCGCATGGGAATCGCCTACGTACCGGAAGGGCGCGGCATCTTTCCCAACCTCTCGGTGTGGGAGAACCTGGTGATGGCGGCGCGCGCCGGCAGTGACGGCCGGCGCGACTGGACCCAGGAACGGGTGCTCGAGACCTTTCCGCGGCTCGCCGAGCGCATCCGGCACGCCGGGGGCCAGCTCTCGGGCGGCGAGCAGCAGATGCTCACCATCGGCCGCGCGCTGATGACCAATCCGGACCTGCTGATCCTCGACGAAGCAACCGAGGGCCTGGCGCCGAAGATCGCGCGCGAGATCTGGGGCATCGTGCGCGCGGTGCGCGCCTCGGGCATCGCCACGGTCATCGTCGACAAGAACTTCGCCGCGGTGAACGCGATCACCGACCGCGACCTGATCCTGGTGAAGGGCGAGGTGGTGTACGAGGGCGAGGCCGCCGACCTGCGCGCGAAGCCCGCGATCCACCAGCGTTACCTCGGCGTCTAGTGCTGCGCCTTTCCGGCGTCACCAAACGCTTCGGCGCGCGCAACCTCTTCAGCGCGGTGTCGCTCGAGGTCGCCGCCGGCGAGTACGTCGCGATCGTCGGCGAGTCGGGCATCGGCAAGTCCACCCTGCTGCACGCGATCGCCGGACTGGAGCCGGTCGATGCGGGCCGCATCGAATTCGAGGGGACCGAGATCACGCGGCTCGATGACGACGCCGCCACCCGCCTGCGGCGCGAGCGCTTCGGTTTCGTCTTTCAGGCTTTTCACATCCTGCCGCACCTCAATGTGGTGCAGAACGTCGGCCTGCCGCTGCTGCTGCGGGGTGCACCGCAGGCTGAAATCGATGCGCGCGCCGCGGCACTGGTCGCCGCGGTCGGCCTGGCCGGACGCGAAACCAGCCTGCCGCGCGAACTCTCGGGCGGTGAACTGCAGCGCGTGGCGATCGGGCGCGCACTGGTGGGCGACCCGAAGCTGGTGCTGGCCGATGAGCCGACCGGGAATCTCGACCCGGAGAACGCGCGCCAGGTGCTGGAGCTGCTCCACGACCAGGTGAAGGGCCGCGGCGCCGCGGGCATCCTGGTCACCCACTCGCTCGCCGCCGCCGCGGGCTGCGACCGGCGCTACCGGCTCGCGGTCGAAGGCCTCAAGCCTCTTGAGTGAACAGCCGGCGCGCGGGATAGGGCAGCGCGTCGCTGCCGAGCGCTTCCTCGATGCGCAGGCCTTCGTTCCACTTCGCCATGCGCTCCGAGCGCGAGAAGCTCCCCACCTTCAGCTGCGGGACGCCCCAGCCGACGGCGAGGTGGACGATCGAGACGTCCTCCGTTTCTCCCGAGCGCGCCGACACGATGCCGCCGTAACCCGCGGCGCGCGCCGCCTGCCAGCAGGCCAGTGTCTCCGATACCGTGCCGACCTGGTTCGGTTTGAGCAGCACGGCGTTGCAGGCGCCGTTCGCCTGTGCGACGCGCCGCGCGTCGGTGACGAAGAAATCGTCGCCCACGATCTGTACCCGGCCGCCCGCGGCGCGCGTGAAGGCGCGCATCGCCTCGGCGTCGTGCTCCGCGAACGGATCCTCGATCGAGACGATCGGATAGCGTTCCACCCAGCGCAGCAGCATCGCCTGCAGCTGCTCCGTGCCGAGCACGCGGTTCTCCAGCGCGAGGTGGTAGCGGCCGCCGCTCCAGAGCTGCGTGGCCGCGACGTCGAGCCCGATGCAGGCATCGGTGCCGGGCTTCAGGCCGGCGTCCTCGATCGCTTCCGTCAGTTCGGCCAGTCCGTCCTCGTTCGCCTTGAACGCGGGCCAGTAGCCGCCTTCGTCCGCCACGCCCTGCAGCGCGCCCCGCTTCGCCAGACGCGCCCCGGCCGCGCGATAGACCTCGGCGGTCCATTCGAGCGCCTCGTCGAAATTGCGGGCGCCGGTGCAGATCAACAGGTAGTCCTGGATGTCGACGCGGCCGCGCGCGTGCGCGCCGCCGCCGTAAATCTGGATCTGCGGCACCGGCAGCCCTACGCGGCGCTCGCCCGCGAGGTGTTTCCAGAGCGGGACGCCGGCGGCGGCTGCGGCGGCATGCGCGCAGGCCAGCGAAACCGCAACGATCGCGTTCGCCCCGAGCCGGTGCTTGTCGGGCGTGCCGTCGAGTTCGATCAGCAGGCGATCGATCGCTGCCTGATCGGCCTCCTTGCCTGCGAGCGCCGCGGCGATCTCGGTGCTGACGAAGTGCGCGGCCTGGCGCGCATCGATCGCCTTCGCTTCTCCGGAGCCGGTCGACGCGCCCGCAGGAGCGATGCCGCGCCCGAGGGCGCCGCCCTCCAGGCGCACTTCAGCCTCCACGGTGGTCCGGCCGCGCGAGTCCCAGACCCGGCGCCCGCGGACCTCTACGATCCTCGCCATGCGTCCCGGACCTGTTCGAGCCGCGCGGGCGGCGCCAGGAGCAGTTCCCGGGCGACCCGCCGCACGCGGTCCTTGTCGGCAGCGGCCTGGAGATATTCGACCGGAGATTTGCCGTCGACCCGCGCGATCAGCAATCCGGGAAGCAGCGACGCCGCTCGCGACTCGAGCGCCGCCTTCGCTTCCCAATCCACTGCGCGCAGGTATTGCCCGGCCAGCGCATCGAAACAGGCGAGCAAAGCCGCCGTGGCGCCGGGTGTCCAGAGACACTTGAGCAGCAGGTGGTTCAGCACAAAGGCGAGATCGAACGCGGGATCGCCGTACCACGCGCATTCGGCGTCGAGGAACACAGGCCCGGCCGGGCCGATGAGGATGTTCTTGGGGCTGACGTCGCCATGCACCAGCGCGAGCCGGGTCTGTGCCGTGCGCTCGGCGAGCGCCTGCAGCGCCGGAGCGAGTCCCGGATGCGCGCGCGCGCTCGCGAGCAGATACGGTTCCAGGCGAATGGCGTGGAAACTGGAGTCGGTCGCAAAGACACGCGCCAGGTCCTCGCGCCGCGCCGTGGCGGCATGGACTCGAACCAGCCGCGCACCGACGCTGCGGGCCACCTCCGGATCCGCCCGCCCGGCGTGCAGTTCCTCCTTCCACAGCCGAAAGCGCGCGCCGTCGAGGTATTCCATGGCGAAGTAACCGGCGTCGTCATGCGCCAGCACGCGCGGTGCGATGCCTGGTACTGCCAGCGCGGCGATCTCCATCCAGCGCCGCTCGAAGGCGTTGCGCTCGACCGGCGCCTCCCACAGCTGCGCCACGCGCAGCCGCGGCAGCGCGCGTTTCACGCACACTGGGCCGCTGCGCAGGTCCACGCGCCAGATGTCGGAGGAAACGCCGCCCGCCAGCGTCTGCGCGGCCGGCACTTCGTCGGGCGCGGCGAGTGCACTCCGGCGCAGGAACCGCAGCACTTCCTCAGGGAGCGAGTCGTTCAATCGTCCAGCCGCCGTTGCGGCGCCGGTAGAGCAGGCGATCGTGCAGCCGGTTCTCGCGTCCCTGCCAGAATTCGATCGCATGCGGCGTCAGCCGGTAGCCGCCCCAATGCGGCGGTCGCGGCGGCTCGGTGCCGTAGCGGTTTTCCATGTCGGCCAGCGCGCGCTCCAGCGTCTCGCGGTCGGCCACCGGCTCGCTCTGCGGCGAGGCCCACGCCGAGAGGCGGCTGCCGAGCGGGCGGGAGCGGAAATAGGCGTCGGAATCCGTCACCGGGACTTTTTCGGCCACGCCCTCGATGCGCACCTGGCGCTCCAGCAACGTCCACAGGAACACCAGGCAGGCGGCCGGCTGCCGTGCCAGCTGCACGCCCTTGCGGCTGGCGTAGTTGGTGTAGAAGACGAAGCCGCCGGACTCGACGCCCTTGAGCAGGACGACGCGGGCATCGGGCGCGCCTTCGGCGGTGACCGTGGCCAGCGTCATCGCGTTCGCCAGGGGCACCCCGGCGTCGAGCGCTTCCCGGAACCAGCGCTCGAACTGCGCCATCGGGTCGCGCTGCGCCTCGGCCTCGGAGAGGCCGGCCAGCATGTATTCCTGCCGCAGGTCGGCGATGCTCATGGAGCGAATTCTATAATCCGGCGATGCAGGCCGTCTTTGACCACGCGTACGGCGTCAGCACGGTCGACGCGGTGTACGAGCGCGAGATGCAGACTTCGGTGCACGTCGTGGTCGAGGACGGTCACGCGGTGATCGTCGACACGGCGACGGCGCCGGCGGTGCCGCGCGTGCTGGCAGCCCTTGCCGCGAAGGGCGTACCGCCCGAAGGCGTCGATTACGTGATCCTGACGCACGTCCACCTCGATCACGCGGGCGGCGCAGGGCAGCTGCTCGCCAGCTGCCCGAACGCGTTTCTCACGGTGCATCCGCGCGGCGCGCGCCACATGGTCGACCCGGGCCGGCTGATGGCGGCCACGGTGGCCATCTATGGCGAGGCGGCAACCCGCAGGACCTATGGCGAGGTGCTGCCGGCGCCTGTGGCACGCGTCATCGAGACGCCCGAGGGCACGCGGTTGCGCTGGCGCGACCGGGAGTTCCTGTTTCTCGACACGCCCGGCCATGCGCGCCACCACGTGGCGGTGCGCGATTCGGCCAGCGGCCACCTGTTCGCGGGCGATACCTTCGGCCTGTCGTACCGTGAGCTCGACCGCGACGGCCGGCAGTTCGTCCTCCCCACCACCAGTCCTTCACAGTTCGATCCGCCGGCGCTGCATCGTTCCGTCGACCGCATCGTCGCGCTCGGGCCGGAGGCGGTCTACGTCGCGCATTTCGGACAGCTGCGGGAGGTGGCGCGGCTCGCCGGGGACCTGCATCGGCTGATCGACGCCCACGCCGAGCTCGGGCGGCGCCATGCCGCATGTGGCGCCGAGCGCCTGCAGCGGCTGAAAGACGGCGTCGCGCAGATCGTGCTCGCGGAGCGCGCGCGGCAGGGCTGGTGTCTGCCCGAGGAGGAACTGCTCGCCTTGCTTGCACTCGACATCGAACTGAACGCGCAGGGCCTCGCCGCCTGGACCGATGCCGCAGGCCGCTGAACGCCGGGTGCAAGCGCCACGCGCCTGCCGTCAAGCCACATTCCGCCCTCGAAAAACATTGACACTTCCCTCTGGATTCGGCATCTTTCGGGCACCGCTGCAGATGGCGGGAGGAATTTGCGGATCCGTCAGTTCCCTTATCGTTCACAGGAGAGAAGCGATGGCGAAAAAGAAGGCGAAGAAGGCAGCAGGCAAGAAGCGCAAGCCGAGCGCAGCGTTCATGAAGCCGATGAACCCGAGCGCAACGCTCGCGGCGGTC
>SCUF01000147.1 GCA_004298325.1 Betaproteobacteria bacterium
CCCGGCGCGTCGCTGTGCTCGCCGCTATCCATCAGCACGTGCGCGAGTTCGTGCGCCAGCACGATGCCGGCATCGCGCGTCGCAGCCGTGATCCAGACCGTATCGGCGAGTTCCGGACGCGTGCGGCTGTTGCCGCGGCCGATCGCCTCGGCGTCGAACGCGGGACGGCTGCGCGTGTCGCGCACCAGATAAATGGCCGGCCGGGCGACCGGATGGCGCCGCGCCAGCTCGCGCGCCGTTGGCGTTGAAAAATCCAGATAGGCCGGCGGCGCGGAAAGCGTGAGCCATTGCGCACCGGCGAGGCCAACGCCGCACTGGCCGAGGATCGCCGAAGTCGCGCGCAGCGCCCCGAGCGCGCGCTCACGCGTCCAGCCGCTGCCCTCGAGATAGACCACGGTCAGCTGCAGCCGGTGCGTGAACGCCCCGGTCGCGCCGAGTTCCGCGGCCGTGAGGCTGCGCCGCTCGAGGAGCGCGATCTCGGGCTGCGGCAGTGCTCCAAGAGGCCAGAGCAGCACCGGCAGGAGCAGCGCGGCGACGGCCCGGATCAACCCGGCCATGTCCGATCGCCCAAACCTGAGGCAAGCTTGATCGTAATCAGGCGATTGTACGGTCGGCGCTGCGAGTATCGGTGCGATGAAACCGCCCGCGACCGTCGCCATTGCGCTGCACACGCCATTGCGGCGCGGCGCACGCAGCCTGCGCATCGCGCTGGTCGGCGCACCGGGCGGCGGCAAGAGCACGCTGTTTCGCGCCGTGCAGGCGACCTCGGTGCAAAGCGCTGCGCTGGCGGGCTCGCGCCACGCGTACGAAGAGTGCGCCGTGCAGGCCGGGCTGGACGAAGCGCGGCTGATCCATCTGCCGAGCCTGCGCTCGCTGCTCAACCTCGACGAGGCAGATCGCGCCACGCTCAAGTACCTGCTCTGGGGCGACAGCCCGGCGCCGGTGGCGCGGCACGACCCCGAAGGCGCTCCGGCGCCGTTTGCGCCGCCCGACGTGATTCTGCAGGTGGTGGACGCAACCGCGCTGGAGCGGCACCTCGAGCTGACGCTGGAGCTGCTGACGCTTTCGCGCCCGCTGGTGATCGCGCTGAACAAGATGGACGAGGCGCGCGAGAAGGGCCTTTACCTCAGCAGCAAGGCGCTCGCCCGGCGCCTGGGCGTAGCGGTGGTACCCACGTCGGCCGCGCGGGGCTACGGCATTCCCCAGCTCTTCCGCGCCGCGCTCGACACGGTGCGCGCGGGCGTGCCGCCGGCGCCGGCCACGAGCGAGCACCTGCGCGCGAGCCTAGAGCCGCTGGCCGAGGCGATGCGCGACGCGCAAATCGTCAGGGCCTTCGGCGTGCCGTCGCAGTTCCTCGTCACGCAGCTGGCGCAGGGCGACCGCTACTTCATGGACGAGCTGCGCCAGCACTTCCCTCGGCACGCGGCCGAAGTGGCGCGGCTGTGCGCGGCGGCGTCGGCGAAGCTGCCGCGTCTTTTGCGCGAGGAGCTGCACGCCGAGCGGCATCACCGCGCGGCAAGCCTTGCAGAGACGGCCGCGCGCCCGGAGCGCGCGGGCGAGGCGAGGGACCTGCGCTACTGGCTGGACGAACTCTTCCTCAGTCCGCGCTGGAACCTGGTGGGCAGCGCGGCGGTGTTCGCGCTGGTCCTGTTCATCGTCTTCGGCGTCAGCGCCTGGCTCGACAGCGTCACCGCGGCGCGGCTCGCGGCGTGGGCTTCGGCGTGGCAGCCGCAGTCCACCGGCGGCATCGCAGGACGGGCGGTGGCCGACGGGCTGATCGGGCTCCTGGGGATCGTGGTGCCTTACATGATCCCGCTCGTGATGCTGCTCGTGGCCCTCGAGCAGAGCGGCGTGATGGCGCGCATCGCCTTTGCCGTCGACCGCGGCTTCCACCGCATCGGCCTGCACGGCGACGTCGCGTTGCCGTTCCTCCTCGGCCTGGGGTGCAACGTGCCGGCGATCTCGGCTGCGGCACGCGGCGGGCGGGGGCGCGAGCGCGCAGCCGCCGCGCTGCTGATCACGTTCGTGCCCTGCTCGGCGCGCTCGGCGCTGGTGCTGGCGCTGGCCGGCAAGTACCTGGGCGGACTGGCGGTGGCCGCGATTTTTGCCGCCGCCATGATCGTGATCGCGCTCCTCGGCAGGCTGCTGAAGACCCGGGAGGCCATGACGGGTCCCGGGCTGGTGCTCGAGATCCCGCCCTACGCGCGGCCGAAGGCGCGCGCGCTGCTGCGCGAGACCTGGTCGCGCACGCAGGACATCGTCACCATCGTGCTGCCGCTACTGGTCGGCGGCAGCGTCGTGCTCGCGCTGCTCAACCATTTCGGCGCCGATGCCTTCATCAACGCGGCGCTCACCCCCGTGACTGCGTGGTGGCTCGGGCTGCCGGTGGTGCTGGGCGTGCCGATCCTCTTCGGCGTGCTGCGCAAGGAACTGTCGCTGCTCATGCTCTACCAGGCGTTCGGCAGCTTCGAGATCATGCAGTTCCTCGACCCGATCCAGCTCGTGACGCTGCTGCTGTTCCTGACGTTCTACGTGCCCTGCGTTTCCACCTTCGCGGTGATGCTGAAACTGTTCGGCCGCAGGACCGCACTGGATTCCGTCCTGCTGTCGCTGGGCGTGGCGCTCGCAGCGGGTGGCGCAGCCCGGCTCGCGCTGCTCGGCGCGCAGGCGCTCACCGGCTGACACGGCGCGCCGCTTACGGCGCCGGGTGCGGCATCCAATGGTGGAAGGTGAGAAAGGCGCAGTCCGGCTCGAATCCGGCGCGCACCACGCTCCTCTGTGCCGCGAGGTTGCCGAGCTGGGTCTGGTAGATCGCGCTCGCGGCGCCGCGCGCGGCGCCCCAGGCGAGGAAGCGCTGCAGCAGCGCGCGCTGGATGCCGCGCCCGCGCGCCCCGGGCGCGACGCCGAACAGGCGGCCGTCGGCCTCGCCTGCGGAGCTCATGCGCAGCGCCGCGAAGCCGAGCAGCTTGGCGTTTTCCTCCGCGACCAGCACTTCCTCCGCGGCGGTGCGCTCGCTGCAGGCGCGCCAGGCCCAGTCGGCGTAGACCTCGTCGCAGGCGGTGCGATCGAGCCTCGCGTCGGCGTGGTAGTGGCTCGTGTAGCCGCGGAACACCTCGCGCGCCAGCTCGCGCACGGCAGCGGCTTGTGCCGGCGCGCAGGACCGGATGACGAAACCGGCGGGCGCTGCCGCAACGCCGCCCAGTCGCGTGCACCGGAATTGCAGCAGCACGTCGCACAGGCGTGCGCCGTCGTCTTCCAGGCGCTGGGCCAGCGCGCCGCGCGTCGCGTCGATGCGCGCGATCAGCAGCTGCACGCCGTGCCGCGCGCAGAATTCGAGCGCGCGGCCCCAGTCTTCCGCCGAATCCGGTGCTGCCTTGGCAACGCGCACGCCGAAGCGCGCGCCATCGAGTTCGGAAATCGCCGCCATCCGGATCAGAGCGCTTCGATCTCGGCGGCGATGGTCTCGATCACCGCCGGGTCGAGCCCGATCCACAGCGGCAGGCGCAGCAGGCGCGCGCTCAGGTCGTCGGTGTGGGTCATCGGGCCGCAGGCGCGGCCGAAGCGCCGGCCGGCGGGCGAGCTGTGCAGCGGCACGTAATGGAACACGCTGAGGATGTCGAGCGCCTTCAGGCGCGCCATCAGGCGGCTGCGCTGCCCGGGCGAAGGCAGCAGGACGTAGTACAGGTGGGCGTTGTGGCGGCAGCCGGCAGGGATCACGGGACGGCGCAGGCGGCCGTCGCGCTCGAGCGGCTCGAGGCGCGCGTGGTAGGTGTTCCACAGCGCCATGCGGCGCGCGGTGATCGAGTCCGCATCCTCCATCTGCGCGAGGAGGAAGGCGGCGACGATCTCGCCCGGCAGGAACGACGAGCCGATGTCGACCCAGGTGTACTTGTCCACCTCGCCGCGGAAGAAGCGGCTGCGGTCCGTGCCTTTTTCGCGCACGATCTCGGCGCGCTCGATCAGGCGCTCGTCGTTCACCAGCAGCGCGCCGCCTTCGCCCGCGATGACGTTCTTGGTTTCATGGAAGCTCACCGCGCCCAGGGCGCCGAGCGTGCCGAGCGCGCGGCCGCCGTAATCGGACATCAGGCCCTGCGCCGCGTCCTCGATCACGAGCAGGCCGCGGCGCCGCGCGATCTCGAGGATCGCGTCCATTTCGCAGGCGACGCCGGCGTAGTGCACCGGCACGATGGCGCGCGCGCGCGGCGTGATCGCGGCCTCGACCAGCGCGGCGTCGAGATTGAGCGTGTCCGGGCGGATGTCGACGAACACCGGGACGCCGCCGCGCAGCACGAAGGCGTTGGCGGTGGAGACGAAGGTGTAGGAGGGCATGATCACTTCGTCGCCGGGATCGATGCCGGCGAGGATCGCGGCCATGTCGAGCGCGGCGGTGCACGAGTGCGTCAGCAGCGCCTTGCGCGCGCCGGTGCGTTGCTCGAGCCATCGGCTGCAGGCGGCCGTGAACGGGCCGTCGCCGGCGAGCATCGAGTTCTGGTGCGCGCGCGCGATGTAGCCGAGCTCCCTGCCGGTCATGTACGGCCGGTTGAAGGGGACTTTCATGCTTCAGCGGCCGTAACCGATGACGATCGCGCCGAGCACGATCAGCGTGACGCCGGCGGCCTTGTTCAGCGACAGCTGCTCGCCGAGCAGCCACGCGCTCAGCACGAGCACCAGCGCGAAGCTCAGGCTCATGAGCGGGTAGGCGCGGCTCAGCTCGAGCTGCGTCAGCGCCGCCATCCAGGCGAGCGCGGCCGCGAACGCCGCCGCCAGGCCGGCCACGATGTAGGGATCGAGCAGCAGCCGCAGCAGGAATCCCGCCTGCGCCGGCAGCGTCTCGGGCAGCGCGCCGTAGCTGACGACGCGCCACTTGATCAGCAACTGCCCGGCCACGGTGAGCAGCAGCGTGATGGCAAGATAAGCGTAACCCATGACGCCGGGCGAGGCGGCGGCGAGGCCGACCGGTCCGCTGCGCTAGCGCTTCCGGCTTGGCGCCGGCGGCAACATCCTGCCCGGCGATACGCCGAACGCGGGCGCCGGCAAGGCGGGTTTTTTCGACTGCTTGGGTTTTTTCTTTTCGCGGGTGCTGCGCAGCTGGCTCTTGGCCATTCAACTTCTCCTCTCGATGCAGGTTGGACGCATGCCGCCATTGAAGCGCGATTGTTGATTCGGATCAATTGCCGCGATGCCTCGGGCAGCAAGATTCGGGTCGGCGCCCCTTCCGGGCGCGCATGGCATGCACGAGGCCCATTTGAAATCGTACGCAACATCGCACGGTCGCGCCGCTGCGGGCGCACTGGCCGCTGCCGCGGCGCTGGGACTGGGCGTACCGGCTCAGGCCAACGCGCAGACCGAGACCGCGAGCCCGGAGGCGACGGCGGTGGTCATCGTGACCGCGACACGCTCGCCTGCGGCGGCGCTCGCGGTACCGGCCAGCGTTTCGGTGGTGAGCGAGGCCGAACTGCGCCGGCGCAACGTCCTGCGGCTTGGCGATGCGATCGTCGACGTGCCGGGCCTGTACGTCCGCGGCGCCGCCCTGGGAGGCGGCTTCCCGGGATCGGGAACTTCGATCCTTTCCCTGCGCGGCATTCCGCGCACGCCGCGCACCCTGGTGATGATCGACGGCCAGCCGTTGAACAATGCCCTCTCGGGCGGCGTCAACGTTGCCGGGATTCCCTTCGAAAGCATTGCGCGCGTCGAGGTGGTGCGCGGCCCGTACTCGGCGCTCTACGGCGGCAATGCGATGGGCGGCGTGATTCACTTCATCAGTGCCGGGCCCGATGCGCCGCTCAACGAATTGCGGGTCGGTGCCGGCAACCTGGGCCAGCGCGGCGCCGCCATTGCGCACCGCAAGCGCTATGCGGGCGGGCTGGGTGTGACGCTGTCGGCAGGCTATCGCGAGAGCGACGGCTACCCCGACAGCGATTACGTGGTCAAGCAACCGGCGGCCGCCGGCGCCGGCACGCCAGTCAGCGGCGCGCGGGCGACTTCGACCCCGGATGGCACGCCCGCCTACTGGGTCGGACTGAAGGGCCCGCGTCCCTGGACGCAGAGTCACGCGCAGCTGGCGCTGCACTTCAGCCCCACGGCGGCGACGCATCTGAGCGCGGGTTTCGCATCGGCGCAATACACGGTCGGTTATTCGCCTCCCGAGACCTTCCTGCGTGACGCTGCGGGAGTCCCGGTAGGCTCTGGCAGCGTCACCTTCGCCGACAACGGTGTGCGCCGGCTGCAGCTGGCCGAAAGCGATTTCCTCACCCTGACGCCTTCGAGCGAGCGCGACCTGCGCGCCTTCGCCCGGCTGGAGCATCGTTTCAGCGGCGGCAGCCTGCTGCGCGCGAACGCAAGCACCCTGCGCCACCGCTTCGACTTCGCGCAGGCCGCGAGCGGACGCGCCAGCTATGCCGGCGGTCCGGGAGAGTTCACGGACCAGCCGAACCGGCGTGTCGACTACGACGTCGCGCTGCGCGCGCCGCTCATGTCCGGCTGGTCCCTGGTGGGCGGCGGGGCGTTCAATCGCAGCACGCTCGATCGCCGCACGGCGACGCTCGGCAACTGGCGCGACGATGGCACGCAGGGCAGCCTGCGCAACGCGGGACGCGGCCGCTCGAGCAATGCGGCGCTGTTCCTGCAGAGCGAGCACGATCTCGGTCCGGGCATCACCGTCTATTTCGGCGGGCGCTACGACCGCTTCGCGACCGATGGCGAGGTGCTCCAGAACACCGCGCCCGCGTTCACCCAGTCCTACGCCGAGCGCTCCTACGACCAGTTCAGCCCGAAGCTCGCACTGCTGTGGCAGGCGCGCCGCTGGCTGTCGCTGCGAGCCTCCTACGGCGAGGGCTTCAGACCGCCCGCGCTGCTCGACCTGTATTCGCGCACCGTGCTGCCGACCGCGACGGCGGGCGTCAGCTCGGTGAACGAGCCGGCGCCGCAGCTCAAGCCCGAGCGGGTGCGTTCGGTGGAGATCGGTGCCGATGCCGCCCTGGCGGGCGGCGCCGCCGTTTCCGTCGCGCTCTACGCGCAGCAGCTGAGCGATCTGATCTACCGCCGGCGGCTGTCCCCGGTTCTGTCGCGCACCGAAAACGCGGGCGCCGCCGACGTCAACGGCATCGAGGCGAGCCTGCGCTGGCCGACCGGGCTGCACGGTCTCGCCGTCCTGGGCTCGGCCACGCACCAGTTCCGCTACCACATCACGCGCAACGAAGCGGTGCCGGCAAGCGTCGGCAAAGTGCTGACCGACGTGCCGCGCACCGCATTTTCGCTGGCGCTGGAGCTGCAGCGGCCGCCGTGGTCGGGCTTGATCGTCTACCGCCAGGTCGGCCATGTCTTCGGTTCCGGCGACGATCTCAACCGCAACTCGGTCGAAGGCGTCTACGGATCCTACGACGGGCACGGCGTCGTCAACGCCAAGCTCGGCTACGCGCTGGATCCCCGCCTGGAACTCAGTCTGGCGATCGACAACCTCGCCGACCGGCAGTACTTCGTCTTCAACAAGCAGCCGGGGCGGAGTTTCTACGGCGAGCTGGCGTACCGCTTCTAGCGAGCGCCGTCGTCGCGCCGCCAGATCTGGCGGATCACGGTGTAGGGCCGGCGCTTGGCTTCCATGAAGACCTTGGCCAGATAGATGCCGATCACGCCGAGGAAGGAAATCATCAGTCCGCCGAGCAGCCAGATCGACGCGATGACCGAAGTCCAGCCCAGGACCGGCTGCTCGTGCGTCGTCCAGCGCAGCAGCAGGTAGGCGATGTAGCCGAAGGCGCCCGCCGAGATCGCGAGCCCGACGTAGAAGATCATCTCCAGCGGCAGGTTGCTGAAGGAGGTGATCGAGTTCACCAGCACGGCGATCTTGCGCCGCAGCGTGTAGGTCGACGCGCCACGCGAGCGCTTGTGCACCGGCACCGCGATCTGCTCGAAGCCGGTGATCTGCCAGAGCCCGGCGAGAAACACCTCCTGATCGCGGAAGCGCACCAGATTGCGCACGTAGCGCCGCGTCATGAGGCGCGCCGTGACGAGGTTGGGCGTCAGGCGCACGCGCGAGAACCAGTTGAACAGCCGCCAGAACAGCGCGCCCGAGGCGCGTTCGAGCCAGCCGCCCTTGCGCTCGGCCTGGACGCCGTAGACGACGTCGCACGGGCGCTCATCCATGAGGCGGCTGAATTCGGCCAGCAGCGCCGGATCCTCTTCCAGGTCGCTGTCGATCAGGAAGACGCGCTCGCCCCGGCAGTGACCGAGGCCGGTCATGATCGCCTTGTAATGGCCGAAATTGCGCGACAGGTCGATGCCGACGACGCGAGCGTCGCTGCGGTGCAGCTCGATCACCTGCGCGAAGGCGTCGTCGGGCGAACCGTCGTTGACGAACACGATCTCGAAATCGTCCGTGACGCCCTGCGCGGCGCGCAGCACGCGCTGATAGAACTCGCGCACGTGCGGGGCGCTGTTGTAGAGCGTGGTGACGATCGAGAGTCGCATGCCGCGGCGACCGGCAGTCAGCGCAATGCGGTCAACAGCTGGGCGAAGACCTTGGGCGCGCCGGCGGCGATCTCGCCGCTGTCGAGGAATCCCGCCTCGCCGGCAAAGTCGCCGACCAGACCGCCCGCTTCCTGGATGAGCAGCGCGCCCGCCGCCATGTCCCAGGGCGCGAGACCCATCTCCCAGAACGCGTCCAGCCGTCCGGCCGCGACATAGGCGAGATCGAGCGCCGCGGCGCCGGCGCGTCGCACGCCGGCGGTCGAGCTGATCAGCGTCTTCAGCTGGCGCATGTACGGCTCGAGCCGCGACAGCTCCCGGAACGGAAAGCCGGTGCCGACGAGCGCATCCTTGAGGCGCTGGCAACGGCTGACGCGGATGCGCCGGTCGTTGAGGAAGGCGCCGTGTCCGCGCGAGGCGGTGAACAGCTCGTTGCGCGCGGGGTCGTACACCACCGCGTGGGAGATCACGCTGCGATGCTGCACGGCGATCGAGACGCAGTACTGCGGGAAACCATGGATGAAATTGGTGGTGCCGTCGAGCGGGTCGATCACCCAGCGGTAGTCCGCGCTGGCGCTTGCCGTCTCGCCGGACTCTTCCGCCAGGATGGCGTGCGCGGGATAGGCTCGGCGCACGATATCGATGATCGCGCTCTCCGCGGCCTGGTCCACCTGGGTGACGAAGTCATTGGCCTGCTTGGCGCGCACCGCCAGTGCCGTGCCATCGAACGCCGCGCGGTTGATCAGCGCGCCGGCGCGGCGGGCGGCCTTGACCGCAACGTTGAGCATCGGATGCATGGGGCGCGCGCATTGTATCCTGCGGGCATGGACGCACTGCTCGAGCGGCTGCGCATCGTGCTGTGCA
>SCUF01000148.1 GCA_004298325.1 Betaproteobacteria bacterium
GCCGGCAAGCGCCTGCAGCGCGCCGTAGCGCTTGGCGACATTGCGGATTTCGAGGGCAGCGGTCATGGCATGCGGCGCCGGCGCGGGCCGGTCGCTCGCGCCGTCTGCCGTTCGGCTCAGTGCTGGGTCTGCGCCGGGGGCAGCAGTTCCACGACACCGTAAAGACGGGCGATCGTGGCGAGGCCCTGCGGCAGATTGGCAAATTCGAGGCCGCGGCCCAGGCGGCGCGCTTCACGCAGCCAGGCGAGCAGCATCGCGAGCAGCGACGAATCCAGCTCCGTGACCCCGGCGAGGTCGACGGCATCGGCGCCGTCGCGGATCTGCGTGTAGCCGTCTTCCAGGACCCGCGCCACGTTGGCGAGCGTCACCGGGCCGGAGACGACGATGCGCTGGCCTTCGCGGCGCATCACTTGCGCTCGCCTCCGGCGAGCGGAGTGCGCTCGGCGACCTTGTCGTTTTTCGCCTGCAAGGTCCTGATCAGCCCGTCGATGCCGGACTCGCGCACCACGTTGGCGAACTCCGTGCGGTAATTCGCCGTCAGGCTGATGTCGGCCACGCGCACGTCCCAGACCTTCCAGCCGCGCGCGGTCTTTTCCATGTCGTAGTCGATCTTCACCGCTTCGGTGCCCGGCTGCAGCACGCGCACGTTGATGGTGACGTCGGTGTCGGTGGGCCTGGCGCGCAGCGGCCGGAAATCGAACCGCTGGTTCCTGTAGGCCGCGATCGAGCTCGCATACGTGCGCACCATGAGGGTGCGGAACTCGTGCGTCAGCCGCGCCTTCTGCTGCGCGTTCGCCTTGCCCCAGTGGGTGCCGAGCGCGCTCGCCGTCATCGCGGTGAAGTTGAAGTGCGGCACGACCTTGGCGTCGATCAGCTCGACGACCTTCCTGCGGTCGCCCGCCTGGATGTCCTTGTCGTGCCTGACGATCTCGACAACTTCGAGCGTGACGCTCTTCACCAGCACGTCAGGCGGCGTGATCGCCTGCGCCGCCGCGGTGCCCGCCAGAAGGGCGCCGGCGGCTGCGGCCGCTGCGGCGGCAGCTCTCAGGCCTGCCAGCGTAATCACCGTCCGACCCGGGCGCTCGCCGCGAGCACCGCGGCATAGTTCGCGGGTTGGCGCGGTTCGTAGAGGTTGCTGACGCGTCCGGGCAAGGTGCTGTCCGCCGCCGGCTCGTCGAACTGGCGGTCCGATGCCGCGGGCGCAGCGGGTGCCGCTTGCACCCGCGCGTCGTCACGCGCTCGCGACGACGGCGACTCGCGCGGCGGGTTGCCGTCGTAGACCAGGCCGCGCCGGCGCTGCAGGTAGGCATCGCGCTGGAAGATGTACTTGTCGAGCGCGGCCTCTTCCAGAATGCGGCTGGCATCGAGCAGGTCGGCGCGCTGGCTGACGGCGCGCAGCAGCACGGCGAAGCTGCGCGCATCGGCCGGTTCGTGCCGGCGCACCGGATCGAGGTACGCGTCGAGCAGCCCGCCGGCGCTGTCGCGCACCGTGCTCGGGCCCAGCAGCGGCCAGACGATGTAGGCGCCGCTCGCGGCGCCCCAGCGACCGAAGGTCTGGCCGAAATCCTCGTTGTGCTTCTCCAGTCCCATTTCGCTCGCCACATCGTTGATGCCGACGACGCCGAAGATGGTATTGAACGCGAAGCGCGCCCAGTCGTTCACCGTATCCGCCGGCTTGCCCTGCAGCAGGTTGTTGAAGCCGATGAACAGATCGCCGAGGTTGGCGAAGAAATTGCGCACCCAGCCGCGCACCGGATCCGGCAGCGTCGACTTGTAGGCGTTCGCGACCGGCTTGCCGATCGCCTCATCGAAGGCGTCGTTGAACGCGTACATCGAGCGATTGAACCCTTCGAGCGGGTCGCGCGGATCGCTGCCGTTGGTGGTCGCGCAGCCCGCGGCGAGCGCGAGCAGCAGCGTGGCCAGCCACCGCCGCAGCCGCGCACTCCCGTCCCAGCCCATTGATGCCCTATCGCCGCTCACTTCTTATCCTTCGCGTCCTTGTCCTCAGCCGCCTTGCTGAACAGGAACTGGCTGATCAGGTTCTCCAGCACCACGGCCGACTGTGTCAGGCGCAAGCGGTCGCCCTGCTTGAGCATCACCCCGTCGCCACCGGCATCGAGCCCGACGTACTGCTCGCCCAGCAGGCCCGAAGTCAGGATCTTGGCGGCGGTGTCGCGCGGAAACCGGAACTGCGTGTCCAGGTTGAGGGTGACGATGGCCTCGTAAGTCTCGTTGTCGAAGCGCACTTCCGACACCCGGCCCACCACCACGCCCGCGCTCTTGATCGGCGCCCGGATCTTGAGCCCGCCAATGTTAGCAAACTTGGCCTGGACCTGGTATGTCTCGCTGCCCGAGAAGGAAGCCAGGTTCCCGACCTTGAGGGCGAGGAACAACAGCGCGGCAAAGCCCGCGGCGACGAACACTCCGACCCAGGCGTCAATCGTGGCACGGTTCATCTGGCATTTCCTCCGGTAAACATCAGCGCGGTCAGCATGAAATCGAGCGCCAGGATGGCGAGCGAGGACGTTACCACCGTGCGCGTCGTGGCGCTGGAAACCCCCTCCGCGGTGGGCTGCGCGTCGTAGCCCTCGAAGACCGCGATCCAGGTCACCGCGACGCCGAACACGGCGCTCTTGATGACGCCATTGAGGATGTCCTCGCGCAGATCGACCGACGCCTGCATCTGCGACCAGAAGGCGCCCTCGTCGACCCCGATCAGCTTCACGCCGACGAGGTAGCCGCCGAAGATGCCCATCGCCGAGAACAGCGCCGCCAGCAGCGGCATCGAGATCACCCCGGCCCAGAAGCGCGGCGCCACCACGCGCGCGATCGGGTCCACCGCCATCATCTCCATGGCAGCGATCTGCTCGGTCGCCTTCATCAGGCCGATCTCGGCGGTGATCGCGCTGCCGGCGCGGCTCGCGAACAGCAATCCCGCGACCACCGGCCCGAGCTCCCGCACCAGCGACAGCGCGACCAGCACGCCCAGCGCCTCGGACGAACCGTAGCGCTGCAGCGTCTCGTAACCCTGCAGCGCGAGCACCATGCCGACGAACATCCCGGACACCAGGATGATGATCAGCGACAGCACTCCGGCGAAGTAGATCTCCCGGATCGTCAGGTGGAAGCGCCGCAGCGCGGTGCCCGAATGCAGCAGCATGTAGCCGAAGAACCGGCTCGCGAACCCGAGCCGCCAGATGCGCGCGGTAACCGCCGCGCCCAGGCGTTCGAACAGCCGCCGCAGCCCGCCGGCCTCGCTGCCCTCAGTCATGGGCCGCTCGCACCGCGAGGTCCTCGCCGTAACCGGGCGCCGGATAATGGAACGGGATCGGGCCATCGGTTTCGCCGCGCACGAACTGCCGCACGAAGGGCTGCGCGGTCATGCGCATGTCCGGCGGCGTGCCCTCGGCGACGATGCGCCCGTCGGACATGAAGTAGACATAGTCCACAATGTCCAGGCACTCCTTGACGTCGTGGCTCACGATCACCGAGGTCGCGCCGAGCGAATCGTTCAGCCGCCGGATCAGGCGCGCGATGACGGCGAAGGAGATCGGGTCGAGCGCCGTGAAGGGCTCGTCGTACAGCATCAGCTGCGGATCGAGCGCGATGGCGCGCGCCAGCGCCACGCGCCGCGCCATGCCGCCGGAGAGCTCCGAGGGCGTCAGCCGCGAAGCGCCCCGCAGGCCGACCGCCTCGAGCTTCATCAGCACGAGGTCGTGAATCAGTTCGTCCGGCAGGTCGGTGTGCTCGCGCATCGGAAAGGCGACGTTGTCGTACACCGACATGTCGGTGAACAGGGCGCCGAACTGGAACAGCATCCCCAGCTTGCGCCGCAGGGCGTAGAGCGCGCTGCCGTGCAGGCCGTTCACCAGGGT
Organism: Betaproteobacteria bacterium; assembly: GCA_004298325.1. Taxonomy (GTDB): domain Bacteria; phylum Pseudomonadota; class Gammaproteobacteria; order Burkholderiales; family SG8-39; genus 2-02-FULL-66-14. The sequence continues at coordinate 3,876 of SCUF01000148.1, forward strand.
CCCGAGCACGCGCGCGGTCCCGCTGCCGGGCTGGCGCGCGCCGCCGATGATGCGCAGCAGCGTGGTCTTGCCGCAACCCGACTGGCCCATGATGCCGATCACCTTGCCGTGCGGCATCGACAGGCTGACCTCGCGCAGCACCGGCTTGGCGGCGTCATAGCCGAACGAGACACGGTCGATAGCGACGACGGCGGAGTCGGTCAAGGTTCGGGGTGGCGGACGGAAAAGCGGCAATTTTACTCGACCCGCGCCGCGTCGCGGCCGCGCAGCTCAGATTGCGAGCCGCTGCCAGATCGCCGTGGTCAGCGCGGCCTGGTTGAGGGTGTAGAAGTGCAGCCCGGGGGCGCCGGCAGCGAGCAGTTTCTCGCACAGCGCCGTGACCACTTCGAGTCCGAAGGCGCGGATCGAGGCGCTGTCGTCGCGATAGCTCTCCAGCTTGATGCGCATCCAGCGCGGGATTTCGGCGCCGCAGGCATCGGAGAAGCGCGCCAGTTGCGAAAAATTGCCGATCGGCATGATGCCGGGAACGATCGGCACCGCGATGCCGGCCGCGCGGCAGTCGTCGACGAAGCGGAAGTAGGCGTCGGCGTTGTAGAAATACTGCGTGATCGCGGCGTCGGCGCCGGCGTCGATCTTGCGCTTGAAGTTGCGCACCTCGTCGGCGGCGTTGCGCGTCTGGGGATGGAACTCGGGATAGCAGGCCACCTCGATCCGGAACCAGTCGCCGGTGCTCTCGCGGATGAACGCCACCAGCTCGTTGGCATAGCGGAATTCGCCCGCTGCCGCAACGCCCGAGGGCAGGTCGCCGCGCAGCGCCACCAGATGCCGGATGCCGTGCGCGCGGTAGCGTTCGAGCTGCGCCGCGATTTCGGCGCGCGTCGAGGCCACGCACGAAATGTGCGGCGCCGCCTCGTGACCCGCGGCGCGGATTTCCAGCACCGTCTCGAGCGTGCCCTCGCGAGTCGAACCGCCGGCGCCGAAGGTGACCGAGAAAAAGCGCGGCCCGAGCCGCGCCAGCTGCTGCCAGGTGGCGCGCAGCTTGTCCTTGCCCTCGGGCGTCTTCGGCGGGAAGAACTCGAAGCTGAAGACCCGGCCGTTGCGCGCCATGGGCTCAGTACCGGTAGTGATCGCTCTTGTATGGCCCCTGCCGGGGCACGCCGATGTACTGCGCCTGCACGTCGCTCAGCTCCGTGAGCATCGCCCCGAGCTTCGCGAGCTGCAGCCGCGCCACCTTCTCGTCGAGCGCCTTGGGCAGGATGTAGACGCCCACCGGGTACTTCGCGGTCTGCGTGAAAAGCTCGATCTGCGCCAGCACCTGGTTGGCAAAGGAGGAACTCATCACGTAGGAGGGGTGTCCCGTGGCGCAGCCCAGGTTCACCAGGCGCCCCTGCGCCAGCAGGATGATGCGCTTGCCGTCGGGGAAGATGACGTGGTCGACCTGCGGCTTGATGTTGTCCCAGGTGCAGCCCTTCAGGCTCGCGACGTCGATCTCGTTGTCGAAGTGGCCGATGTTGCACACGATGGCGTTGTTCTTCATCGCCTTCATGTGGGCGTGCGTGATGACGTGGTAGTTGCCGGTCGCGGTGACGAAAATGTCGGCCTTGTCCGCGGCATCGTCCATGGTCACCACGCGGTAGCCCTCCATCGCCGCCTGCAGCGCGCAGATCGGGTCGATCTCGGTCACCCAGACCTGCGCCTGCAGCCCGCGCAGCGCCTGCGCCGAGCCCTTGCCGACCTCGCCGTAGCCCGCCACCACCGCGACCTTGCCCGCAACCATCACATCGGTGGCGCGCTTGATGCCGTCGACCAGCGACTCCCGGCAGCCGTAGATGTTGTCGAACTTCGACTTGGTGACCGAGTCGTTGACGTTGATCGCCGGGAACAGCAGCCGCTTGTCCTTCGCCATCTGGTACAGGCGATGCACGCCGGTGGTGGTTTCCTCGGTGACGCCCCTGATCTCCCGGCCGAGGCGCGAATACCAGCCGGGTTGCGCCGCGAGGCGCTGCCGGATGGCATTGAACAGCGACACTTCCTCGTCGCTGCCGGGATTCTCCAGTACCGAGGCGTCCTTCTCGGCCTTGATGCCGAGGTGCACCAGCAGCGTCGCGTCGCCGCCGTCATCGAGGATCATGTTCGGGCCGCGGCCGCCGGAGAATTCGAAAATGCAGTGCGTGAATTCCCAGTATTCGTCGAGCGACTCGCCCTTGTAGGCGAACACCGGCGTGCCACCGGCGGCGATCGCGGCCGCGGCGTGATCCTGGGTGGAGAAGATGTTGCAGGAAGCCCAGCGCACTTCGGCGCCGAGCGCCTGCAGCGTTTCGATCAGCACCGCGGTCTGGATCGTCATGTGCAGCGACCCGGCGATGCGCGCGCCCTTCAGGGGCTGCTGCTTCGCGTACTCGTCGCGGATCGCCATCAGCGCCGGCATTTCGGACTCGGCGATGGCCATTTCCTTGCGGCCCCAGCCGGCGAGTGACGGGTCGGCGACGCGGAAATCGGTGAACTTCGGATTCGGTGCATTCATGATGAGAGCTCCTTTCAAGTTTCGCGGGGCCCCAAAAAGCAAGGCGCCCGCACCGTTTGCAGTGCGAGCGCCGTTGTTTTCGCTGAGCCTGACCCCCTGGTAACCGGGGACGCAACGCTCCTCAGCGCGCACATTATAGCGCCGCGGGAGCTCACCCTTCCAGCAGCCGGATCTCGGCTGCCGCGAGCCGTTCCGGCACCCCCAGCAGCACCACGGTATCGCCCGCCTCCAGCGTCTCGACCTCGTGCGGGGCGAGGCGCCGTGCGGTGCCCGGCCGGCGCACCATCTTCACCTTGACCCCGATCTCCTCCAGCCTGAGCTCGGCGAGCGGCTTGCCGATCGCCTGCGCCCCGCCCGCGAGCGTCACGCCGTGCAGCCGCGATTGCCCCGCGGCGATCGTGTCCAGCTCGTCGCTCGAGCCGTGAAAAAGCCCTTTGAGCAGGCTGTAGTGCTCGTCGCGCACCGCGCGCATGCGCCGCACGACGCGCGAGAACGGCACGCCGACCCAGACCAGCGTGTGCGAGGCGAGCATCAGTCCGGACTCGAGCGCCTCGGGGACCACCTCCGAGGCACCCGCGGCGGTCAGGCGCGCCACGTCCCCCTCGTCGCGCGCGCGCACGATGACGGGAACGGAAGGACTGAGCGCGTGGATGTGCGCCAGCACGCGCAGCGCGGCCGCGGGGTCGGCATAGGTCACGGCGACGGCCGCCGCGCGCGCGAGCCCGGCCGCGATCAGCGCTTCGCGCCGCGCGCTGTCGGCAAACACGACGCTGTCGCCGGCGAGCGTCGCCTCGCGCACCCGCTCCGGGTCGAGGTCGAGCGCCACGTAGCGCACGCCCTCCGCGTCGAGCAGCCGCGCCAGGTGCTGGCCGTTGCGGCCGTAGCCGAGGATGATCACGTGGCGCTCGGTGCCCAGCGACTGCACCGCGACGCGATGCAGCTCGAGCGAGCGCATCAGCCATTCCGAACGCGCGAAACGCAGCACGATGCGATCGCTCGCCGCGATCACGAACGGCGTCGCGAGCATCGACAGCACCATCGCCGCGAGCAACGCCTGCACCAGCGGCTGCGGCGCGATGGCGTGCGCGCTCGCGAGGGTCAGCAGCACGAAGCCGAACTCGCCGCCCTGCGCCAGGCCCAGCCCGACCCGCAGCGCGGTGCCGGGTGCGGATCCGAAGGCGCGCGAGAGCCACCCGATCAGCGCCAGCTTGACGCCGAACAGCAGCAGCACGAACAGCAGCACCAGCCAGAACTGCCGCAGCACCTGCACCGGATCGAGCAGCATCCCGACGGTGACGAAAAACAGACCCAGCAGCACGTCGCGGAACGGCTTGATGTCCTCCTCGACCTGGTAGCGGTACTCGGTCTCCGCGATCAGCATGCCGGCGAGGAACGCGCCCAGCGCGAACGACAGCCCCGCCAGCCCGGTGAGGTACGCCAGGCCGAGCGTGATGAACAGCACGTTCAGCACGAACAGCTCGGTGGATCGCGCGCGCGCCACGACGCCGAACCACGCGCGCATCAGGCGCGGACCGGCGAGGATCAGCACCGCGAGCACCACGGCCGCTTTGGCCAGTGCCACGGCCACCGCCAGCCCGACATCCGTCGGCGTCCCGCCGAGTGCCGGCAGCAGGATGATCAGCGGCACCACGGCGAGGTCCTGAAACAGCAGCACGCCCAGGATCTCGCGGCCGTGCGCCGTGTCGAGCTCGAGGCGCTCGGCGAGCAGCTTCGAGACCATCGCGGTCGACGACATGGCGGCGGCACCGCCGAGCGCGAGGCCGGTCTGCCAGCCCGCGCCCAGCGCGAGCGCCGCGGCGACCGCGAGCGCAATGCTCAGCGCCACCTGCGCCAGCCCCAGCCCGAACACCGCGCGGCGCATGACGCGCAGCTTCGGCAGACTGAACTCCAGCCCGATCGAGAACATGAGAAACACGACGCCGAACTCGGCGAGATGACGGGTCGCTTCGGTGTCCTGCACGAGGGCCGCCGCGTGCGGCCCGAGCACCAGCCCGATCGCGAGATAGCCGACCATGGGCGGCAGATGCAGCCTGCGGCACGCGATCACCACCAGCACCGCGCTCGCCAGCAGCACCAGGATCGGTTGCAGCGAAAGACCCGTGTTCTCCATCGAGAAGGCGAATACCCCTGAGCTATACTGCCGCCCTATGATAAGGGGTGCGCGTTGCGACGGACGATGATTGCCCCGCAAGCTTCGCGGGGCGCGCTCGAGCTGGCGCGCAAGGTGCTCGAGATCGAAGCCGACGCGGTGCGCGCGCTGGCCGCGCGACTGGACGGGCGCTTCCTCGCCGCGCTCGCGCTCATCCGCGAGTGCGTCCACAGCGGACATGGCCGCGTCATCGTGAGCGGCATCGGCAAGTCCGGTCACATCGCGCGCAAGATCGCCTCCACCATGGCGAGCACCGGCACGCCCGCGTATTTCGTGCACCCCGCGGAAGCGAGCCATGGCGATCTCGGCATGGTGCGCAGGCAGGACGTCTTCATCGGCATCTCGCATTCCGGCGAAAGCGAGGAACTGCTGCGCATCGTTCCGCTCATCCGGCGCGAGGGCGCCAAGCTGATCGCCATCACCGGCGGCCTCAAGTCCGCGCTGGCGCGCGACGCGGACGTGCTGCTCGATGCTGGCGTCACCCGGGAGGCCTGCCCGCTCAATCTGTCGCCGACGGCGAGCACCACCGCCGCGCTCGCGCTCGGCGATGCGCTGGCGGTTGCCCTGCTCGATGCGCGTGGCTTCACGAAGGCGGATTTCGCGCGCTCCCACCCGCGCGGTTCGCTTTACCGCGAGGCCCTGAAGCACGTGGCCGACGTGATGCGGCGCGGCGAGCGGATTCCCGTGGTGCGCGAGGGCACGTCGCTCAAGCGTGCGCTCGTGGCGATGACGCACGGCGGCCTGGGCATGGTCGCCATCGTCGACGCCCGGCGGCGGGTGAAGGGCATCTTCACCGACGGCGATCTGCGCCGCACGCTCGGTGGTCGCGCGCGTGCGCTTGCGGCGCGGATCGAGCGCGTGATGACGCGCGCGCCGCGCACCATCCGCCCAGAGGCGCTGGCGGCGGAAGCGGTGCAGTTGATGGAGCAGCACAAGATCAGCCAGTTGCTGGTGGTGAATGCGGCGGGCGCGCTGGTCGGTGCGCTCAACATGCACGACCTGTTCCGCGCCAGAGTCCTGTGACGCCATGCCGGCCGCGCCCACCGAGGCCATCGAGCGCGCGCGGCGCGTGCGGCTGATGCTCTTTGACGTCGACGGCGTACTCACCGACGGTCGGCTCTGGTACAGCGCGCAGGGAGAGGCGCTGAAGGCGTTCAGCGCGCGCGACGGCCACGGCATGAAGCTGCTCGCCGCGGCCGGGGTGCGCCTGGCGCTGCTGTCGGGGCGTTCCTCGCCTGCAGTGGCGTTGCGCGCCGCGGAACTCGGCATCGACCTCGTGCTGCAGGGCATCGCCGACAAGCGCGCCGCGTTCGATGCGCTGCTCGCGCAGCTCGCGCTCGAGCCGGCTGCCGCCGGCTTCATGGGCGACGAGCTGGTCGACCTGCCGGTGCTGCGGCGCTGCGGCTTCGCCTGCGCTCCGGGCGAGGCGCCCGAGCTGGTGCGGCAGCATGCGCATTACGTGGCGCGCGCCGCGGCCGGCGGCGGCGCGGTGCGCGAGGTGTGCGAGTTCGTGCTGCGCGCTCAGGGCCGGCTCGACGGTGCGCTCGAGGCCTACCTGCAGTGAAGCTCTCGGCGACCCGCCTGTTTCCGCTGCTGCTGGTGCTCGCGCTCGCGCTGCTCAGCATCTGGCTCGAGCGCACCCTGCGCGAAGAGGAAAGGCATCCGGCGCTGCGGCGGCACGATCCGGATTTCCTGGTGGAGCACTTCAAGCTCACCCGCTTCAACGCCGCGGGCGCGCCCGAAGCAACGCTGGCGGCTTCGAAGATGGTACATTACCCGGACGACGACTCGACCGAGCTGCTGGCTCCGCGAATCGTGCAAAGCAAGGCGAACGAGCCGCGCCTGACGCTGAGCGCCGACCGGGGCGCGCTCTCCCATGACGGTGAAGAGGTATTTCTCTACGGCAACGTGCTGCTGCTGCGTGAAGCCGGCGCGGGCCATTCCGAAGCGCGCATGCGCACCAGCTTCCTGCACCTGGTGAGCGCCCGCTCGCTGGTGCGCACCGACCGTGAGGTGAGCGTGGCGGAGCCCGAGCGGCTGCTGCAGGCGCGCGGCATGGAGTACCGCAACGACACGCGGCAACTGTTCCTGCGCGAGCGGGTGCGCGGCCGCTTTGCGCCGAAGGCGAGGAAATCGGACCCACGGTGACACGCCAGCGCCACATGCCTGCCGGCGCCGCACTTGCGGCGCTCGCCCTATGCCTGCCGGCGGCGGCCGCGCTGGCGGAGAAGGCCGATCGCGACAAACCGACGCAGATCGAGGCCGACCGCATGAGCGCCGACGATGCGCGGCGCATCAGCATCTTCGAGGGCAACGTCGTCTTCAGCAAAGGCACCATCAGCCTGCGCGCCGAGCGCATCGTGGTGCGCCAGGACGCCGAGGGCTTCCTGCAGGCCAGCGCGAGCGGCAAGCCGGTGCGCTTCCGGCAGCGCAGCGACCCCCGCGGCGCGCGCGAGGGCGTGTGGGCCGAAGGCGAGGCGCTGCGCATCGAAATCGACGACCGCAGCCAGAAGGTCGAACTCTTCGAGCAGGCGCGCGTGCTGCGCGACCAGGACGAAGTGCGCGGCGAGTACATCGCGCTCGACCAGCGCTCGGAGGTGTTTTCCGCCAGCGCCGCCAAGGGCGGTTCGACCGCGGGCCGGGTGCGCGCGGTGATCCAGCCGAAAGCGCCGGCGGACGCGCCCTCCGCGCCGGGCAAGACCGAAACCGACAAGCCGCCGGCGCGATGAGCGTCCTGCGCGCCGAGAACCTGCGCAAGCGCTACAAGGCGCGCACCGTGGTGCAGGGGGCGTCGCTCGAAGTGGCGAGCGGCGAGGTCGTCGGCCTGCTCGGTCCCAACGGCGCCGGCAAGACCACCTGCTTCTACATGATCGTCGGCCTGGTGCCGGCGGACGACGGCCGCATCAGCCTCGACGGCCGCGACCTCACGCAGCTGCCGATCCATCGCCGCGCGCGCCTCGGCATCTCCTATCTGCCGCAGGAGAATTCGGTGTTCCGCAAGCTCAGCGTGGAGGAAAACGTCCAGGCGGTGCTCGAGCTGCAGGGGCTGCCACCGGAGGCGATCGAGCCGCGCCTGGCCGAGCTGCTCGCCGAACTCAACATCTCGCACCTGCGCCGGCACCCGGCGCACGCGCTCTCGGGCGGCGAGCGCCGGCGCCTGGAAATCGCGCGCGCGCTCGGCACCCAGCCGCTGTTCATCCTGCTCGACGAGCCCTTTGCCGGCGTCGATCCGATTGCGGTGCTCGACATCCAGCGCATCATCCGCTTCCTCAAGGAGCGCGGCATCGGCGTGCTGATCACCGATCACAACGTGCGCGAAACGCTCGGCATCTGCGACCGCGCCTACATCATCAATGAAGGCGCCGTGCTGGCCTCCGGGCAGCCCGGGGACATCATCTATAATGAAAACGTTCGCCGGGTCTATCTCGGCGAGAACTTCCGCATGTAGGCCGGCATGAAACCCACCCTGCAGTTCCGGCTCTCGCAGCACCTGACGCTGACGCCGCAATTGCAGCAAGCCATCCGCCTGCTGCAGCTTTCCACGGTCGAGCTGAACCAGGAAATCGAGCGCCTGCTGGCCGACAACCCGGCGCTGGAACGTGCCGACGCCGAAGCCGAAGACGACGGCGCCGCGGCGCGCGCGCCCACGGAGGGCGCTGCACGCAGCGGCGAAACGGCCACGCGCCGCGACACCGACGAACTGCCGCCCGAGTACGGCGCGGCGTGGCCGCGCCCCGAGGGCGACGACGATGACGATCGCGGCTTCTCGCTGCCGGATACGCCGACGTTGCGCGATCACCTGATCGAGCAGCTGCGCCTGACCAACCTGAGCGCGCGCGACCGCGTGCTGGTCGGGCTGCTGATCGATGCGCTCGACGAAGACGGTTACCTGACGCAGAGCCTGGAGGAGATCGCGGCGCTGTTGCCGCCCGAAGCCGAGGTCAGCGTGGACGAACTCGCCGTCGCCCTGCGCCAGCTGCAGAATCTCGAGCCGGTCGGCGTCGGCGCGCGCACGCCCTCGGAATGCCTCGCGCTGCAAGTGCAGGCGCGTGGCACCGCCGACGCCACCGGCCGGCTCGCCCTGGCGATCGCCGAGCATCATCTGGAGCTGCTCGCCGCGCACGATTACGTGCGACTGCGCGCCGCCACCGGAGCGGATGACGCGGCGCTGCGCGCCGCGCAGCAGCTCATCCGCGGCCTGAATCCGCGGCCCGGCGCCGAGTTCGCCAAGCTCGAGGCGCGCTACGTTATTCCCGACGTCATCGTGCGCAAGGTGAAGGGCGCGTGGCGCACGGTGCTCAATCCGGAGGCGATGCCGAAGCTGCGCATCCACCGCCTCTACGCCGAGCTTGCCGCGGGCCGCGCCAACGGCGGCGCCGCGCTCGGCGCGCAGCTGCAGGAAGCACGCTGGCTGATCAAGAACGTGCAGCAGCGTTTCGACACCATCCTGCGGGTGGCGCAGGCGATCGTCGAGCGGCAGCGGCATTTCCTCGAGCACGGCGACGTCGCGATGCGGCCGATGGTGCTGCGGGAGATTGCCGCGGTGCTCGGCCTGCACGAAAGCACCATTTCGCGCGTGACGACGCAGAAATACATGGCGACGCCGCGCGGCACCTACGAACTGAAGTACTTCTTCGGCAGCCATGTCGCCACCGACAGCGGGGGTGCGGCCTCCGGCAAGGCGATCCGCGCGCTGATCCGCCAGCTGGTGGCGGCCGAGAACGCGCGGCTGCCGCTGTCGGACGCACGCATCTCGCAAATTCTCGCGCAACAGGGTATCGTGGTGGCGCGACGCACCGTCGCCAAATACCGCGAATCCCTGCAGATCCCGCCCGCCAACCAGCGCAAGAGCCTGTGAGGCGGCGCGGACCATCGTTTCAAACCGCAAGGAGCGAGGCATGAACCTGAACGTCAGCGGCCATCAGCTCGAAGTCACCCCGGCGATCCGCAAGTACGTGAATTCGAAGCTGGAACGCGTGAAGCGGCACTTTGACCACCTGATCGACGCCCACGTCATCCTGTCGGTGGCGAAACTCAAGCAGAAGGCGGAGGTCACGCTGCACGTGCGCGGCAAGGATATCCATTGTCAGTGTGAGGACGAAGACCTGTACGCCGCCATCGACCTGTTGATCGACAAGCTCGACCGCCAGGTTCTGAAATACAAGAACAGGCGCCTGGAGGCGCCGCACGATCCGATCAAGCGGCGCTGAGCGGGGGCCGCCGGCCCCCGCCGGGGTTCCGCTATATAATGCGCGCCCTCTCCGGCCCTATTGCCACGGCTGCATGAACCTGGTCGCCAAGCTCCTCCCGCCGGGCAACGTCGTCCTCGACCTGCCCGTGTCCAGCAAGAAGCGCCTGTTCGAGCAGATCGGGCTGCTGTTCGAGAACCATCACGGCATCGCCCGCAACCGCGTCTTCGACAGCCTGTTCGACCGCGAGCGGCTCGGCTCGACCGGTCTTGGCCAAGGCGTCGCGATTCCGCACGGCCGCCTCAAGGGACTCAAGGAAGCGCTCGGGGCGTTCATGCGCCTGGCGCAGCCCGTGCCCTTCGATGCCCCGGACGGCAAGCCGGTGACCCTCGTGTTCACGCTGCTGGTGCCCGAGCAGGCCACCGAGAAGCACCTGCAGATCCTCTCCGAACTGGCGCAGATGTTCAGCGACCGCGAGCTGCGCGAGGCACTCGCCGGCGCCCCCGACGCAGGTTCGCTCCACCGCCTCATTTCCGCCTGGCAGCCGGATGCGGCAGGTCAGCGTCAAGCAGCTGCATGACGACAACCGCGAGGCGCTAGCCCTCGCCTGGGTCGCGGCGCAGGACAGCGCCGCCGTGGTGCGCCGCGAAGCCGCCGCCTCGGCGGCGCTCATCGGCCACCTCAACCTGACGCACCCGAACACGATCCAGGTGCTGGGCGCCTACGAGACGAGCCTCGCCGCCGGCTACGATCCCGAGCACCATGCCCGCTTCGCCGCGCGGCTGTTCGCCGCGGCGCCGGCGGCCATCATCCTCGCCGACGGCGTCGCGCCGCTGCCCGGCCTGATGGCGGGCGCGGTGAACGCCGGGATCCCGCTGTTCTCCACGCCGCGCTCCGCGGCCGCCGTCATCGAGAAGCTTTCGCGCTACCTGGGCAAGGCGCTCGCCGACACCACCGAGCGGCACGGCGTCTTCATGGACGTGCTCGGCGTCGGCGTGCTGATCACCGGCGAATCCGGCGTCGGCAAGAGCGAGCTGGGTCTGGAGCTGATCAGCCGCGGCCATGGCCTGGTGGCGGACGACGTCACCGAGATCCGGCGCATTGCCGCCAACACGCTCGAGGGGCGCTGCCCGCCGCTGCTGCGCGATTTCATCGAGGTGCGCGGCCTGGGCCTGCTCAACGTGCGCACGATCTTCGGCCAGACCGCCGTGCGCCCGAAGATGAAACTCAAGCTCGTCGTGCAGCTGGAAAGACCCGCGGCCGGCGGCGTGCGCGACGCGACTGAGCGCCTGCCGCTGTCCGAGCTCTCGGAGGAGATCCTCGGCGTCACGGTGCGCAAGGTGATCGTTCCGGTGGCCGCCGGGCGCAACCTCGCGGTGCTGCTCGAGGCCGCCGTGCGCAACTACATCCTGCAGCTGCGCGGCATCAACTCAATGGCGGAATTCGTGGCGCGCCAGAAGCAGGCCATGGAGCAAGAGCCGCTGGCGGACGACGATTAGGACGCCGGCCGTGCAGCTGATCCTGGTGAGCGGGCTGTCGGGCTCCGGCAAGAGCATCGCACTCGACGTGCTGGAAGACGCCGGCTTCTACTGCATCGACAACCTGCCCGCGACCCTGATCGATGACACGCTCGAATTCGTGCGCGGCGTCGGTTATGAGCGCATCGCGCTGAGCGTCGATGCGCGCAGCGCTGCCCTATCGTCGCTGCCCGAGCGCATCGCCGCGCTGCAGGAGCGCGGCGTCGACTGCCGGTTGCTGTTTCTGGAAGCCTCGGCGCCCGAGCTGCTGAAGCGCTTCTCCGAGACGCGCCGCCGCCACCCGCTGGCGGGCGCGGGCCTCACGCTCGGCGAGGCGATCGCGCAGGAGCGCACGCTGCTCGCCGAGGTCGCCGCACTCGGCCACCGCATCGACACCACCGAGCTGCAACCCAAGGTGCTGCGCAACTGGATCCGCGACCTGCTCGGCCTCGGCGGCGGCGCGCTCACGCTGCTGTTCGAGTCGTTTGCCTACAAGGACGGCCTGCCGCTGGATGCCGACTGGGTGATCGACGCGCGCATGCTGCCCAACCCGCATTACGACCCGGCGCTGCGCGCGCTCACCGGACGCGACGCCGCGGTGATCCAGTTCCTCGGGCAGCAGGAGGAAGTGCAGCAGCTGCTCGGGGATGTGCGCGCCTTTCTCGGCCGCTGGCTGCCCGAGGTGGTACGCGATAACCGCAGCTACCTGACGGTGGCGATCGGCTGTACCGGCGGCCGGCACCGCTCGGTGTATCTGGCCGAAAAGCTGGCGCAGGCCTTCGGCGCCCAGTGGCGCGTGCTCGTGCGGCATCGCGGGCTCGCCGCCGAGGCCTGAGGCGCGCTCAGGGCCGCGCCGCAAGCTGCGTCAGCAGATTGCGCACCGGGGCCGGCACGGCGCTTCGCGCCGCGTCGGCCACGTCCAGCCAGAGGCGCCCGGCGCGCTCGGCACGCGCGCTGCTGCGACGCACTTCGCACAGCCACGGCAGCACGTGCAGCCGAAAATGCGTGAACGCATGCTCCAGCGACGGCAGGCGGCGCACCGCGGCGATGTCGCAGCCGATGGACCGCCCGAACGCCGCCGCGTCGCGGCCATGCATTTCCGGGAAGCTCCAGAGGCCGCCCCACAATCCTGAGGACGGGCGCCGCTCCAGCAGCACGCGCCCGTCATGCAGTGCAACCATCCATTGCGCCCTGCGTAGCGGAATCGCCTTGCGCGGACGCGGCGCCGGCAATTCGGCGATGCGGCCCTCGCGCCGGGCCACGCAGAGCGAAGCCACCGGGCAGGCATCGCACCGCGGACGCGCCCGCCGGCAGACCGCGGCACCGAGATCCATGAGGCCCTGCGTATAGGTCCGCAGCGAGCGCGCCGGAACCAGCGTTGCGGCCAGTGCCCACAACTCGCGCTGTACCGCGGCATCGCCGGGGAAGCCGGCGATGCCGAAGCAGCGCGCCAGCACCCGCTTGACGTTGCCGTCGAGGATCGCCGCCTTGCGGCCGAATGCGAACACCGCGATCGCGGCCGCGGTCGAGCGGCCGATGCCGGGCAGCGCCGCGAGATCGGCCGGCGAGTGCGGGAAACGCCCGCCGTGCCGCTCGAGCAGCTCGCGCGCCGCCGCGTGCAGGTTGCGCGCCCGCGCGTAGTAGCCGAGCCCGCTCCAGAGGCGCAACACCTCGTCCTGCGGCGCCCGCGCCAGCGCCCGCACGTCGGGAAAGCGGGCCAGGAAGCGGCGGTAATAGCCGGTCACCGCGTCGACCTGAGTCTGCTGCAGCATGACCTCCGACAGCCAGATCCGGTAGGCATCGCGCGTGCCCTGCCACGGCAGGCCATGACGGCCATGCCGCGGCTGCCAGCGGATGATGCGGCGCGCGAAAGCGTTCATGCGGCGATTCTAGTGGCGCCGGTTTGACGCCCGAGGGGCATTTCGGCAACACTGGGCACCCTTCGCACCGATCCCATGCTCGCTTTCATCCTGCGCCGGCTTGCGCAAGCCGCGCTCGTCATGCTCACCGTGGGGCTGATCGCGTTTTCGCTGTTTCGCTTCGTCGGCGACCCCGTGCTGTTCATGCTCGGGCAGGAAGCCACACCCGAGGATCGCACCCGGCTCACCCTGCTGCTCGGCCTCGACCAGCCGTTCTACGTGCAGTACGCCGGTTTCGTCGCGCGCGCCGTCCAGGGGGAATTCGGCATCTCGCTGCGCCAGGTGCGGCCGGTGTCGGGCATGATCCTGGAGCGCCTGCCGGCGACGCTGGAGCTTGCGCTGGTGGCCGCGGTGCTGGCGCTGGTGGCAGGGATCGTCATGGGGGTCTACACCGCGCTGCGGCGCAATTCCTGGTTTTCCCAGGCGCTGCTCGCGTTGTCGCTCATCGGCGTTTCGCTGCCGACCTTTCTCATCGGCATCCTGCTGATCCTGGTGTTCGCGGTGCTGCTGGGCTGGCTGCCGTCATTTGGCCGCGGCGAGACGGTCGACCTGGGCTGGTGGTCCACGGGTTTTCTCACCGCCTCGGGCCTGAAGGCGCTGATCCTGCCTTCGATCACGCTCGGGTTGTTCCAGATGACGCTCATCCAGCGCCTGGTGCGCACCGAGATGCTGGAGGTGCTGCGCACCGATTACATCAAGTTCGCGCGGGCGCGGGGCCTGAGCGACCGCGCGGTGCACTTCCGCCACGCGCTCAAGAACACGCTCGTGCCGGTGATCACGATCACGGGGCTGCAGCTCGGCGCCATCATCGCCTTCGCCATCATCACCGAAACCGTCTTTCAATGGCCCGGCATGGGGCTGCTGTTCATCCAGTCGGTGCAGTTCGCCGACATTCCGGTGATGGCGGCGTACCTTTGCCTGATCGCGCTGTTCTTCGTCGTCATCAACCTCGTGGTCGACCTGCTGTACTACGCCGTCGACCCGCGCCTGCGCATCGACCGCGCGGCCGCCGCGCACTGAGTGGCCAGCGCAGGGGCAATCCGGGGTACGATTTCGACGACGCAGAGTTCAATCCGAGGAGGAGACCGATGAAACTCAAGCACTGGCTGTTCGCCGCCCTCGCCGCGTTCGCGGCATCCGGCGCGGCGCAGGCCGTCACGCTCAAGTGGGCGGCGCAGAACGACGTCCTGACGCTCGACCCGCATTCGCAGAATCACGCCACCACGATCTCGCTGCTGCAGCATGCCTACGAGCCGCTGGTGCGCTACGACAAGAAATTCCAGGTCGAGCCGGCGCTCGCCGCGAGCTGGCAGCAGGTGTCGCCGACGCAATGGCGTTTCAACCTGCGCAAGAACGTCAAGTTCCACGACGGCAGCCCGTTCAGCGCCGACGATGTGCTGTTCTCCTTCGACCGCATCCGCCAGCCGCAGGGCACGATGCAGCCCTACGTCACCGGCGTGACCGGGGTCAAGAAAGTCGACGATCACACCGTCGATTTCACCCTCGCCGGACCCAACCCGGTGTTCCTGCGCAACCTCGTCGTCTTCCACATCATGAGCAAGACCTGGGCGGCGAAGACCAAGTCGGAGAAGATCCAGGACTACAAGGCCAACGAGACCACCTTCGCCTCGCGCAACGCGAACGGCACCGGTGCCTACCTGATCAAGTCCTGGGAGCCCGACAAGCGCATCGTGCTCGCGGCGAACCCGAACTGGTGGGACAAGCGCGAGGGCAACGTCACCGAGGTGATCTACACGCCGATCAAGGCGGACGCGACGCGCATCGCCGCACTGCTCTCGGGCGACGTCGACCTGGTCACCGACCTGCCGACGCAGGACGTGGCGCGCCTGCGCCAGGATGCCAAGCTCAAGATCCTGGACGGTGCCGAGAACCGCACCATCTTCATCGCCCCGGACGTGGGCAGCGCCGAGTTGAAATACGCTGACGTGAAGGGCAAGAACCCCTTCAAGGACCTCCGCGTGCGGCGCGCGCTCAACCTGGCGGTCGACCGCGAATCGATCCGGCGCGTGACCATGCGCGGGCTCTCGATCCCCGGCGGCCTGATGATCGCGCCCAACGTCCACGGTTACGCGCAGGACATCGACCGCGTGCCGCCGTTCGATCCCGACGGCGCGAAGAAGCTGCTCGCCGAGGCCGGGTATGCGAACGGCTTCGAGTTCACGCTCAATTGCCCGAACAACCGCTACGTCAACGACGAGGAAATCTGCCAGGCGCTGGTCGCGATGTGGGCGCGCATCGGCCTCAGAGCGAGGCTGGTGGCCGAGAACATGGGGCCGTTCATCGCCAAGGTGCAGAACTTCGACACCAGCGCCTACATGCTCGGCTGGGGCGTGGCGACCTTCGACGCGCTCTACATGCTGCAGGCGCTGGCGCGCACCCGCACCACGGGCGCCGACGGCAGCTT
Organism: Betaproteobacteria bacterium; assembly: GCA_004298325.1. Classification (GTDB taxonomy): domain Bacteria; phylum Pseudomonadota; class Gammaproteobacteria; order Burkholderiales; family SG8-39; genus 2-02-FULL-66-14. The sequence goes on from SCUF01000148.1 coordinate 19,620, forward strand.
CAACTTCTCGCGCGTGAGCGACGCGAAGCTCGACCAGCTGATCGACGCCATGAAGGTCGAGATGGACGCGAAGAAGCGCGACGCGCTGATCCGCGATGCGCTGATCACGGTGCGCGACCAGCACTACTTCGTGCCGCTGCACTACCAGCTGCGGCCGTGGGCGATGAAGAAGAACGTCGCTACGGTCTACCGCGCCAACGACGCGCCCGAATCGCGTTTCGCTCGCGTCGACTGAAGCCGCCGGCCGGACCGACGCGGGACGATCGAGCATGGCCGTGGCCCCGGGCTGGTGGCGTCGCGCCTGGGACCACGACCTCGCCTGGAGCTTCCGGCACTCGCCGGTCACGATCGTCGCCGCGCTGCTGACGCTCGCCTGCTTCGGCGCCGCCATCTTTGCGCCGTGGCTCGCGCCGCACGATCCGTTCGACCTCGCCTCGCTCAACCTGGGCGACGCCTTCGCCCCGCCCGCCTGGAGTGCGGGCGGGCAGGCGCGCTTCCCCCTCGGCACCGACGACCAGGGGCGCGACGTGCTTTCCACCATCATGCACGGCGCGCGCATCTCGCTCGGGGTCGGCCTCGCCGCGGTGGCGTTCTCGGCCCTGCTCGGCGTGTCGCTCGGACTGCTCTCCGGCTACGTCGGCGGGCGGCTGGACGCCTTCATCATGCGCGTCGCCGACATCCAGCTGTCGTTTCCCGCGATCCTCATCGCGCTGCTGGTCGACGGCGTGGCGCGCGTGGCGCTGCCGCGCGAGACCCACGACAGCATCGCCATCCCGGTGCTGATCTTCTCGATCGGCATCTCGGGCTGGGTGCAGTACGCGCGCACCGTGCGCGGCTCGACGCTGGTGGAAAAGAACCGGGAATACGTGCAGGCGGCGCGCGTCATCGGCCGCAGCCGCTTCGCCATCATGCTGCATCACGTCCTGCCCAACGTCATGGGTCCGGTGCTCGTCATCGGCACGATTCACGTCGGCACCGCGATCATCACCGAGGCGACGCTGTCGTTTCTCGGTGTCGGACTGCCGCCGACGCAGCCTTCGCTCGGCACGCTGATCCGCGTCGGCAACGACTTCCTGTTTTCCGGGGAATGGTGGATCACGGTCTTCCCCGGACTCGCGCTGATCGTGCTGGTGCTCTCGGTGAACCTGCTCGGCGACTGGCTGCGCGACGCGCTCAATCCGAAACTGCGGTGAGCGGGCCGCTGCTCGAGGTGAAGGACCTGCGCGTCGAGTTCCCGACGCGGCGCGGCACCCTGGTGGCCGTGGATGGCGCTTCGCTCGCGATCGCGCCCGGCGAAATCCTCGGCGTGGTCGGCGAATCGGGCGCCGGCAAGTCGCTCACCGGGATGGCGATCATCGGGCTGCTCGAGCCGCCCGGGCGCATCGCGGCCGGGGAAATCCGGCTCGCAGGCGAGCGCATCGACGGCCTGCCCTATGAGCAGATGCGGCGCATCCGCGGCCGGCGCATCGGCGCGATCTTCCAGGACCCGCTCACCTCGCTCAATCCACTGTTCACCGTCGGCGAGCAGCTCACCGAGACGATTCTTGCGCACCTCGAGGTCACGCCGGCGGCGGCGCGCACGCGTGCCCTGGCGCTGCTCGCCGAGGTCGGGATTCCGGCGCCGCAGGCCCGCATCGACCACTATCCGCACCAGTTCTCGGGCGGCATGCGCCAGCGCGTCGTGGTCGCGCTCGCACTCTGCGCCGAACCGCGACTCATCATCGCCGACGAGCCGACCACGGCGCTCGACGTTTCGATCCAGGCGCAGATCATCGCGCTGCTGAGGCGCCTGGCGCGCGAGCACGGCACCGCGGTGATGCTGATCACGCACGACATGGGCGTGATCGCCGAGACCGCGGACCGCGTCGCGGTGATGTATGCCGGCCGCATCGCGGAAATTGGCCCGGTGCGCGAGGTGATCCACGCGCCACGCCATCCCTACACCGCGGGCCTGATGGGCTCGATCCCGAAAGTGGGGCGCGGCGCCGGCAAGAAGCGGGGGCGGCTGGTACAGATCGAAGGCGCCATGCCGCGGCTGAACGCGATCCCGCCCGGTTGCGCGTTCAATCCGCGTTGCCCGCAACGGTTCGCGCGTTGCGCCGCCGAGCGTCCCGAACTGATCGCGGTGGGGACGACCGCTGCGGCCTGCTGGTTGTACGCCGATGGACCGTGATAACCTGCCCCTGCTCCGCGTGCTCGAAGTGAGCCGGGACTTCGACGTTTCCCGGCCCTGGCTCAACCGCCTGCTCGAAGGCACGCAGCGCCAGCTGCTGCGCGCGGTCGACGGGGTCTCGCTGGCGGTCAACCGCGGCGAAACGCTGGCGCTGGTGGGCGAATCGGGCTGCGGCAAGTCCACCGTGGCGCGGCTGATCGTCGGCCTGCACGCGGCATCGCAAGGACGCATCGAATTCGACGGCATCGACCTCGCCGCGCCGGGTGCGCAGGCGTTGCGCCGGCGCATGCAGATGATCTTCCAGGATCCCTACGCCAGCCTCAATCCGCGCTGGCGCGTGCGCGACATCGTCGCCGAGCCGATCCGCGTGCTCAAGCTGGCGGCCTCCGAGCACGAGGTGGCGGCGCGCGTCGCCGAGTTGCTGCGGCAGGTCGGCCTGGTGGCGGAGGACGGCGAGAAGTACCCGCACGAGTTCTCCGGCGGGCAGCGCCAGCGCATCTCGATCGCGCGGGCGCTTTCCGGCAACCCCGAGTTCCTGGTGTGCGACGAGCCGACGTCCGCTCTCGACGTCTCGGTACAGGCGCAGATCCTCAACCTGATGACCGACCTGCAGCGCGGCCTCGGCCTGACGTATCTGTTCATTTCGCACAACCTGGCGGTGGTGTCGCACATCGCCGATCGCGTCGGCGTGATGTATCTCGGGCGGCTGGTGGAGCTGGCGAACGCGGAAGACCTGTTCGTGCAGCCGCTGCACCCTTACACGCGCATGCTGCTCGACGCGATCCCCGATCTGGAGATGTCCGGCAAGGCGCGTACGCCGGTCGCCGGCGAGGTGCCGAACCCGCTCGATCCGCCGGCCGGCTGCGCGTTTCATCCCCGCTGCCCGCACGCCAACGCGCGTTGCCGCCGCGAGCGGCCGCAGGTGATCGTTCAGGGCGACGCCGTGGTCGCCTGCCATGCGGTCGAAGAGCGAAGGCTCTAGGTCGGGTTGCGGCCAGGGGTCACTTCTTCTGCAACTCGTCCATCATCGCGTTGAACGACCTGGCGAGCTCCTGAAACTCGTCCTTCTCCCTCAGATGGACGCGCTGCGCGGCATCACCCGACCGGATTTCGTCGATCACGCGGTTCATGTGATAGACCGATCCGGCCGCTCGATGCGTGATGAATAGCGCCCAGATCGCAATCACCACGACGATCAGCAGGTTGACCAGGCTCATCGACACCAGAAAGGTGAAAAGATCGCTGTACCTGGCGTCGATCAGTTCCTGCGGCAGGCTGGAGCGTCTGAGAATGAAGTCATAACTGTCGACGACGTACGCGTAACAAAGATAGCTGGTCACGCCGATGCACAGGAAACCGGCCAGGAGAATGAAAGAGACGATTCGCCCCTGAAAGCCCCGGTAAAGCAATATCGATTTCCTGCTTCGCTTGTCTCTTGGATCCGTCATCTGTCAGCCCGATTCAGGTTCTGCCCGGTTCGCTGCCGGCCGCGGCTTCAAGAGCCCTTGCAGGAAGCCGGCAGGTAAGTGGCCGATATGGTAGTGCCATCTGCCGGGCTGCCGCATCGCCATCCGGTGACCGCCTTGCCCATGTCCGTCGCGGCGTTTGCCGCGGCGCCGCCGATCAGCGGCACCAGCGTGACGACTTTGCCGTCGATGGCGGAATCGCTGAATCCTTGCGCCATGGCCGTGATCTTGCCACTCGCGTCCGTCGCGATGGACTGGACATAGATGGATGACGGGCCCGACACTTCGCAGCCCCAATTGCCCGCACCCGGGGGGGCGCCCCCGGCTTGATAGACCTCGGAGACGGGGGTTCGGCAGGCGCTCAGCGCCAGCACCACCTCCGACATCCGGGTGCGACTGATGTAATTGAGGTAAATGGGGATCGCCACCGCTGCCAGGATGGCGATGATTGCGACCACCGTCATCAACTCGACCAGCGTGAACCCTCGCTGACTGCCTTGCGCGCGCACGTTTCCTCTCCTTGTCTCGCGAGCAATTTTATTAGCTGGCATCGCCGCAGGCCGGAAAAAATACCGACTCGGCGCGGATACGGCAAACCGGCGTGAAATAGTACCGCGTTTGAATGATCCGTCGGGTAGCGCACCGGCAGGCCAGCACTTGACCGACCTAGCGCCTGAACAACCCGCGCAGCTTGTCGCCGATCTTTTCCGTGACGCCACGCTCGCGGCCGAGCGCCTTCGCCAGGTCGACGCCGGATTTCGCGGCGAGCTCGGCGAAATCGACCGCGATGGCGGGCTTTTCCAGCGCACCGGTAATCCTGACCGGCACGGTGACGCCCGCGAGGTTCGACAGATCGCGCCCGCCCTGGCCCCTCGAAGTCGCCACCACCGCGGCGCGCGCGGTGTAGTTCACCGTCGAGTTGCCGATGTCGACGTCGCCGCCGCCCGTCAGGCGCAACAGCGGCGCCTTGCCCTGCAGGTCTTCGTTATGCGCGACGCCGTTCTTGATGACGAAGCTCGCCGTGATCTCGGAAAAATCGGTGCGCTTCGAGGGATCGCTTGCCGTTGCCGACCTGGAACCGAGCACCGCGCGCACGTCCTGGATCGCCTCGGCCAGGTTGATGCCCTTCACCGCGCCGTCGCGCATTTCGACCCGTGCCGTGCCACCGAGCGCTTGCTTCATGGCCAGCACGCCCGCACCGGCCGTGGCCACGTCGAGCGTCACGTTGCCGCGGCCTTCGAGCCGATCCTGCTGCGCCGCGTCGCGCAAGAGCGGCCCGAGCTGCACGCCCCGCACCGCCTGCTTGATCGCGATCCGGTTGCCATCGGCGTGCGCAACGAGGCTGCCCGAAAGCGTGCCGCCGTAGAGATTCGCCGAATGCGGCGCCACTTCGAGCCTGCCGCCCGCGAGCTTGATGCCGGCCTTGAGGTCCGCGAGCTTCAGGCGCTGCGCCGTGAGCGCACCGATCGCCACCTGGCCGCTCACCCGCGGGCCCTTGAGCCCGGACAGGTCGATGCGGTCATCGCCCTTCGCCTGCGCCATCTTCGGGGGCATCAACCGGTCGAGATTGAGCCGGTCGGCCTTCACATCGAAAGTCGCGACGAGCGGCGCGAACCGCGTCGCCGCGAACCTGGCGCGCAGGTTCGAATCCTCGAAGCGCGCCGCGAGTTCGCCCGCTGCGGACTGCTTGCCGAAGTCCGCCTTCAGCGCAGCGTCGGCCAGCAGGGCGAGACCCTTCTGCGGCAGGCCCGGACCGGAAAGCGTGAGATGGGCGGCGATCTTCGGCAGCTCGAACGCCGGCCCCGCGAGGTTCGCCTGCAACGGCGTGCTGACCCTGCCCTTCACCGACCGGCCCTCGGCGCTCGCGTCCAGCTCGAGCGCGAGGTTCGGAATCGAGAGCGCCTTCGCGGTGCCTTCGGCCGCCGCGATGTTCAGCTTCGCATCGAGCCTGCGCTTCGGACCGCTGACCTTCACCGCGGCGGCGACCGCCGAACCCGAGGCGCGTGAAGGCGTGATATCCACCTTTGGCGCCGCGATTTCCACGGCCAGCGTGTCGCGGTCGGCGCGCCCCTTCACCTGCAGCGAAAAGGCATCCAGCCCCACCTCCTGTCGCTGCAGATTGAACCGCACCGCGCCCGCAGCCTGCGCGCGGATGTCGAGCTCGGGCCTGCGTCCGGTGAGGCGGACGGAAAATGTCACCTGCCCCGGGGCCGCGCCGTCCAGCCGCCCGGTCTTCAAGTCGAGGTCGTCGAGCGTGATTTCCTGGCCGCTGGCCGCATCGCGGTAGCCGATCCGGGCGCGCTCGATGGCGATTTGCGCGATTCGCACGGCGGGAATGCGCAGTTCGCCGCGCTCCGGGCCCGCCACGGATTCGCCGGCGCCGATCAGATCGGCGAAGTTCAGGCGTCCATCCGCGGCGCGAGCGACGTTCAGCTTGAGCCCCGAAATCCTCAGCACCTCCACCGCCACCTCGCGCGAAAGCAGTGGCAGCGTCTGGAGCGCGATCTCCGCCGAATCGAGCGCGATGAACACGTTGTCGCTCGCCGGCTCGGTGAGTACCAGCCTGCCCAGCGCGATCCCGGCTACGGGATACAGCCGGATCCTGGGCTCACCTTCGATGGTGAGCGTGCGGTGCTTTTCCTGCATGGCGTGCTCGAGCCGCGCCTTGACGAAGCCGCCGTCGATCACGAGCACGGCCACGGCCAGCGCCACCAGCAGCAGGGCGACGAAGCCGCCGGCGCCGTAGGCGAGGATCTTCAGCGCCTTCACGAGGCTTTCCGGTCGCGGTTGGCGACGCCGAAGGGCACGTGGCCCGTGGCGACGTGCTGCTGCGCCGATTCGACATGCCCGCGCTGGTCGTCGAAATAGAAATCGGGCTCGAACGCGCGCAGGAACTCGCCCTTGTCCAGGCCGCCGAGGAACATCGCCTCGTCGACCGCGATGTTCCAGTCCATGAGCGTCCTCACCGCGCGCTCGTGCGCCGGCGCGCTGCGCGCCGTGACCAGCGCCGTGCGGATGCGCACCGGCACGTCGGTGCCGGCGGCCGCCTGCAGGCGATGCAGCGCCTCGAGCAGCGGCTTGAACGGACCGGGCGGCAGCGGCCGCAGCGCGTGCACGGTTTCGTGGCGCGTGAAGGCGTCGAGCCCCTCGCGCTGGAACACGCGTTCGGCCTCGTCCGAGAACAGGACCGCGTCGCCGTCGAAGGCGATGCGCACCTCGCCGGCGTGGCGCTCGGCCGCCTGCGCGGATTCCGGCACCACGCGGGCCGCGGGAAACTTCGCGTCCAGCGCCCCCATCACGTCGTGCTCGTTGGCCGAGAGGAACAGGTTCGCCCTGAGCGCATCGAGGTAGCGGTAGGGGCTGCGCCCGCGCGTGAACACGCCGCGTTCCAGCCGCAGCCCCGCGCGCTGCGCGGAGCGGAAGATGCGCAGGCCCGACACCGGATCATTCTTCGACAGGATCACCACTTCGACGCGTTGCGCTTCGGGCGTGTTGAACGCAAGCAGCTTCTGCACCAGCGGGAAGGCGACGCCCGCCTTGGCAGGAACCTCCAGGCGCGAGAGCTGCAGCTCGATATAGGCGCGTTCACCGGAAGCTTCGAAGACGCGATTCTCGTCCTCGAAGTCGAACAGCGCGCGCGAGGAGATCGCCACCACGAGCTTGCCTTCGAAGGTCGCAGGCATGCGGCGAGTGTAGCGGATCGGGTGCGGCAAAAAAACGGGCGCCTGCCCGATCCTCTCAGGCATGCGCCCGGCTTGCTGCGGCCGCGAGGTTCAGCGGTTGCGATATCCCCACCGGCCGCCGGCGCGCGGACCGAAGCCGCCGAGGAACCGATCGGCGAGCGGCCTTTGCTCCGGCGTCAGCGCCGCGTACAGGTCCTTGACCTTCTGCGCCATGGTTTCCGTTTGCGCCTGGCGCTGCTTCCAGATCTGCTCGCGCAGCTCGATGCGCTCGGGCAGCGACGCGGCACCGCTCTCGTGCATCGTGATCATCAACTTGCGCATGGCGTCGTGCTGCAGCTTGGCCTGCTCGGCGTAGGCGTTCCACACGCCCTCCTGCGCCGGCGTGATCCCGAGCTCCGCCTTCACCCAGGCCAGGCGCTTCTCGACGTAGTCGCCGGAACCGTCGACACCACCAGGACCGAATTCCGCGCCATGCCACGGTCCCATGCCGTAGCCGGGTCCAGACCCATAGCCCATCATGTGGCCATGGCCCCAGCCCGGGCCGCCACCCATTCCCCAACCCGGCCCGTTGCCGTAGGGATGTGCATTGAGCGCCGTGGCGCCAATGCCGAAGCCGAGTGCGAGTCCGATTGCGATGGCGAGTTTGGTCGTGCGTTTCATGGTCGATCTCCGTTCAAGTGTTCAGTCGTTGGCTCTGCGCCGCGCGGACCTTGCCGTCCGCTGCCGCATCGGTTCCCATTGCAGCAGCCGAATGTAAGCGCGCCGTTCCGTTCTTGTACGCGGCCGTAGCGCCAGCTCCCGGTTGATACGCTGTGCTACAAATCCGCTTCCCAGGGCGCGGACCGCGAGCTATAAACAGGCGGCCATGGACAGCACCGACCAGATCCTGGTCGTCGACGACGACGCCGAAATCCGCAACCTGCTCTGCGACTACCTGCGCAGGAACGGCTATCGCGCCACCGCCGTGGCAGACGGCAAGGCGATGTGGGCGGCGCTCGGGCGCGGCAAGTACGACCTGGTGGTGCTCGACGTGATGCTGCCGGGCGATGACGGGCTCACGCTGTGCCGCAAGCTGCGTGCCGAGGCCGACACCCCCGTCATCATGCTGACTGCGCGCGGCGAGGAGACCGACCGCATCGTCGGCCTCGAGATGGGCGCCGACGACTACCTGGCGAAACCCTTCAGTCCGCGCGAGCTGCTGGCGCGCATCAAGAGCGTGCTGCGCCGTTACCGCAGCCTGCCGCAGAACCTGAGGGCCGACGAGGCACGCCGCGTCCGTTTCGCCGGCTGGACGCTCGACACGGTCGCGCGCCACCTCGTCTCGGCGGCGGGCGTGGTGACCTCGCTCAGCGGCACGGAGTACCAGCTGCTGCGCATCCTGCTGAGCCACCCCAACCAGGTGCTGACGCGCGACCAGCTCATGCTGCTCGCCAAGGGCCGCGAGAGCGATCCGCTCGATCGCACGATCGACCTGCAGGTGAGCCGCCTGCGCCACCGGCTCGGTGACGATCTTTCGGAACCGCGCATCATCAAGACCGTGCGCGGGCTGGGCTACGTGCTCGCCGTGCCGGTCGAAGCGGAACGCTGATGCGCCTGTTGCCGCGAAGCCTTTTCGGCCGGCTGGTCGTGGTGCTGCTCGGCGGGCTCGTCCTCGCGCAGCTCGCGACGGCGTACATCAATTTCGCCGAGCGCGGCGAGCTGCTCTACCGCGCCGGCGGCATGCGCCTCGCGCAGCAGATATCCGACATCGTCAAGCTGCTCGATTCGCTGCCGCCGACGGAGCGCCGCCGGGTGGTGGCCGTATTCAACGCACCGCCGCTCGCGGTCTCGCTCGACCGGGCGCCGCTGCGCGAAGACGCCGTCGCCGGCGATTCGGATTTTCCGCGCTCGATGTTCGCCACCCTGCTGCGCTATGCGCTCGGCGATGAAGCGAAGATCCTGGTCGCGCGCGCGCCCGCCGCGCGCGACGCACGGTTTGCGGGGGACCGCCCGACGCCGCCGCACATGCCGATGATGCAGCACCGCGGGTGGAGCCCGGGCGGCTTCGCGGGCGGCGCGTCCTTCATCGTGCAGATCGCCCTGCGCGACGGCAGCTGGGCGACGTTCGATTCCCAGCTTTCGCCGCAGGCCGCGGCCGTGCCGTGGCGCGTAGGGCTGACACTGCTCGTGCTGCTCGGCACGGTGATCGTGCTGTCGCTGATCGCCGTGCGCTGGGTCACCGGGCCGCTGTCGGTGCTCGCCAAGGCGGCCGAGGGGCTGGGCGAGAACATCGATCACCCGCCGCTCGCGGAAACCGGGCCGGCGGAAGTGCAGCGCGCCGCGAGAGCCTTCAACACCATGCAGCAGCGGCTGGCGCGCTTCATTTCGGATCGCACGCGCATCCTGACCGCGATGTCGCACGACCTGAAGACGCCGATCACCCGCATGCGCCTGCGCGCCGAGGCACTCGACGACGAGGCGCTGCGCGGCAAGTTCGTACGCGATCTCGAGGCGATGGAAAGCATGGTGACGCAGACGCTCGAATTCATGCGCGACACGAGCGCTGCCGAGCCGGTGCAGCGCATCGACGTCATGGCGCTGCTCGAGAGCCTGAGGAGCGACTACGCGGACATGGGCAAGGCGGTGGCGATCGAGGGCTCGAGCCCGCAGCCCCTGCCCGGCCGGCCGCTCGCCCTGCGGCGCTGCCTCGGCAACCTGCTCGACAATGCCAATCGCTACGGCGGGCGTGCAACGATCCGGGTCGAGGATGGCGCACGCGAGATCGTCATCCGGGTGCTCGACGAAGGCCCGGGCATGACGCCGCAGGAATTGGAAAAGGCCTTCGAACCGTTCTTCCGGGGCGAAGCTTCGCGCAGCCGGGAAACCGGCGGCACCGGGCTGGGCCTTGGCATTGCGCGCAACATCGCGCGCGCGCACGGCGGCGAGCTGCTGCTGCAGAACCGGATTGCCAACGGACTCGAGGCGATCCTGACGCTGCCGCGATCGCAAGCGCGCTGATCCGATTGCGTGGCGCGCAGGCGTTGGAGCGGGTGAAGGGAATCGAACCCTCGTATGCAGCTTGGGAAGCTGCCGTTCTGCCATTGAACTACACCCGCAGCCGCCGCGAATTCTAAGGCACATTGCTGCTTTGCAGCGAATGCCTCGCGTGCGCCACTTGCTGCGCAATCGTTGCGTACCCGTTGACCGAAATCAAGTCGCGCCGGATCCCTGTCGGGGCAAAGCGCAGAAAATTTCCTGCATAACGAGCTGCCAAGAAAAGGACCGGGAGCGGTGTCCTGGCGGCGGTCGGATGCTCGACCCGCAGGACTTTGCGACACGCATCGACGAGGAGGTCAGGATTTATGGATCAGATCGACAACGTGCCCGACTGGATCGGCGCGTACCTCGACTGGACTCAGATCGAGCAAGAACTCACGGCAGCGAATTCCACTGGCGGCGGCGGGGCGGCCCCGGTCAGCGATTTTTTTTCGACCGCGTATCTCGAGTGGCTGGACGCGAGCCTGCCGGCGCAGCCCCAGGCTTGGGCGGTTCGCGCCACGATACCCGCGCGAAGGGCCGCCGACGTCTTCGGCGGCGCAAGCGGCTTTCACGAAGCGGTGCTGCTGGCGGCGCTGCACACGGAGTCCGACTGCCTGCACCTGCTGCGGCAGGTCCTGGACGGCGGCGCACCCAATCGCGGAACCGTCAGGCTTGCCGTAGAAGCGCTGGAGTACGCGCATCGCCTGCTCGACGACGAGCGCTCGGCCTGGCGCGTTCTGAATGCACTCGGCGGCAACGGGCGGCGGCGCGCCAGCGATTCCTGGCGCACCGGCTTTGACGCCGACTGGCCGCACGCACTGGAAAACGTGGCCGCGGACGTCCAGGCCCTGACCGGCAGGGTGCTCGCGCTGCACGTGCACTAGCCCCGGACAGCGGGCGGCCCGCACTGACAGATTAGCCGCCCGCGCTCTTGCAGCCCGTGTAGGAGATCGTGGGGCCGTCGACAAGGCTCGCCTCGCTGCCGTCGACCTCGAGCGTCGCGCTGCCATTGGTGTAGCGCGTGCCGGCCGGGGCGGTCACCTTGTCGAGGCGAAATTCGCGCTCGGGGAAGATCACCCAGGCCGACGCCCCGCCGTCCAGATAGCGCAGGTGGAAGCGCTTGCCGCCGTCGCACAGGAATTCGGTGGCATTGACAGGCACGCGGGAGCGCTCCCGTGCGCCTTCGCTGCCAAACGGCCACAGGTTGACGCCGCCGCAACCCGTCAGCAGCAGGCCGAACAGGGCGGGCGTTGTGCAGCGGATGATTCGCTTATACATTCGATCGAATTCTGTCGTGCGTCGCGCCGATATTGGTGCCAGCGAGTGTAGCAACACTCGCCTCCGGGCGACGGGAGGCAGCCTGAATGCGATGACATGCCGTCCGGATACCCTGGGGAAATCCGGCGCCGACTGCCATTGTTATGCGCAAGCTTCTCATTTCATTGGCAAAACTGGCGCTGAATATTTCATCAGCACCAACTTGTACATCGGCTGTACGGATGGGGTTCGCCGCATTCGCAGCGCAATCCACAGACTTATCCACCGTTTTTGTGGATAGCTGCCGGTGCGATCGCGCCGGTGCCTTGCGAAGTTCGCATCAGGCGCGGAGGATCCGCAGCACGGTGACCCGATTGCACTGGCTCGCCTGCGCCCTGTGCCTGCTCGCCGCCGCGTGCGCCGAGAGGCCGCGCATCGGCGTCACCGTGACCAATGCGCCGTCCGTTCAGGATTGCATCGCGGGTTCGGCCACCAAACCCTGTCCGTGAATGCGGCCACTGGCTTGCGTCACGTGCCGCGGCATCGGGGCGTGATGGCGCCGCCGCAGCCGTTGTATGATTGCTCGCATGATCCAGGTGACGGTGAACGGCAGCGCGCACTGCTTCGAGCAGCCGCTCGGGCTGGCGGCGCTGCTCGCCACGCTCGATCTGAGCGGCAGGAAGATCGCGGTGGAGAGAAACGGCGAAATCGTGCCGCAGAGCGCGCACGGCTCGACACTGGTGCAGGACGGCGACCGGCTCGAAATCGTCGCCGCGGTGGGCGGAGGCTGAGGGCGTGGAGCCCGCGGACGCAAAGCTCGTCGTCGCCGGCAGGGCCTACGCCTCGCGCCTGCTGGTCGGAACCGGCAAGTACCGGGATTTCGCGGAAACGCGCGCTGCGATCGACGCTTGCGGCGCGGAGATCGTGACGGTCGCGATTCGCCGCACCAATATCGGCCAGGATCCCAGGGCGCCGAGCCTGCTCGAGTACCTGCCGCCCTCGAAGTACACCCTGTTGCCCAACACCGCGGGCTGCTACAACGCGCAGGAAGCGGTGCGCACGCTGCGCCTTGCGCGCGAGCTGCTCGACGGCCACGACCTGGTGAAGCTCGAAGTGCTGGGCGATCCGCAATCGCTCTATCCGAACATGCCCGAAACGCTGGCAGCGGCCAGGCAGCTCGTCGGCGAAGGCTTCAAGGTGATGGTCTACTGCTCGGACGATCCGATCCAGGCGAAGATGCTCGAGGACCTGGGGTGCGTCGCGGTGATGCCGCTCGCCTCGCTGATCGGCTCCGGCATGGGCATCCTCAATCCCTGGAACCTGCAGCTGGTGATCGAGCGGGTGAGCGTGCCGGTGCTGGTGGACGCCGGGGTCGGCACGGCTTCGGACGCGTCGATCGCCATGGAGTTGGGCTGCGACGGCGTGCTGATGAATACCGCGATCGCCGCCTCCGCTGACCCGGTGCGCATGGCGCGCGCCATGAAGCTCGCGGTGCAAGCCGGGCGCGAGGCCTTTCTCGCCGGGCGCATGCCGAAGAAGCTCTATACCGCCGCGCCGTCGTCACCGACCGCGGGCACCATCGCTCCGTCCCAACCCAAGGCCGCTTGACCCGGCCGATCCGCAGTTACGTCCTGCGGCAGGGGCGCACTTCAGCGGCGCAGCAACGCGCGCTCGGCGCGCTCGCGGCAAAGCACGCGATCCATTTCGCGCCGCAGCTGATCGACGCGCGCGCGATCTTCGGGCGTGCCGCGCCCCTGGTGGTCGAAATCGGCTCCGGCATGGGCGAGACCACGGCCGCGATCGCGCGCGCGCAGCCGGAGTACGACTTCATCGCGATCGAGGTGCACGGCCCCGGCGTGGGGAGCCTGCTCAACCGCATCGAAGCCGATCGCATCGCCAACCTGCGCGTCATCCGGCACGACGCGGTCGAAGTACTGCAATACATGGTCGCGGATGCTTCGCTCGCCGGGATTCACCTGTTCTTTCCCGACCCCTGGCCGAAGAAGCGCCACCACAAGCGCCGCCTGGTGCAGCCTGCATTTGCGGCGCTCGCCGCGCGCAAGCTCGCCCCCGGCGGCTACCTGCACGCCGCGACCGACTGGCCCGACTACGCCGCACAGATGCTCGCGGTGTTCTCCGCCGAGCCGCTGCTCGCGAACCAGGCCGGCGGCTACGCGCCGCGGCCGGTGCAGCGCCCCCTCACCAAGTTCGAGCGCCGCGGCCTAGGGCTGGGCCACGCGGTGCACGACCTGCTGTTTCGGCGCCGGCAGGAATAGCGCGATCAGTTCGTTGAGGAACAGCCGCCCGCGCTGCGTCGGTCGCAGCCGGTCGGCACGGCGCTCGATGAGACCCTTCGCTTCGGCAACGCGCAAGCCCGGCTCGATCGCGGCCGCCGCCAGGCCGGTGCGCGCCGCAAACAGCGTCGCGGCAAAACCCTCGCTCAGCCGCAGCGCATTGAGCATGAATTCGAACGGCAGCTCGCCCGGCGCCACGAAGCGCTCCTGCACGCGACCCGGTGCCGCGAGGTATTCGCGCGGCTGCTTCGCGCGCTCGTGGCGCGTGACGCGGTCGGGGAAACTGATCTTGCCGTGCGCTCCCGCGCCCAGGCCCAGGTAATCGCCGAACTGCCAGTAATTGAGGTTGTGCCGGCAACGGTGCCCGGGGCGCGCGAATGCGGAGGTTTCGTAATGCTCGAACCCGGCCGCCGCGAGCACGTCTTCCACCAGCAGCTGCATGTCGGCGCACAGATCGTGCTCGGGCAGCGCCGGCGGCTGGCGATAGAAGGCCGTATTCGGCTCGATCGTGAGCTGATACGCGGACAGGTGAGTGGTCTGCCAGCGCAGCGCCTCCTCGACGTCGGCGCGCGCCATTGCCAGCGACTGACCGGGAAGCCCGTACATCAGATCGAGATTGACGTTGTCGAAGCTTGCGAGCGCCAGCGCGATCGCGGCGCGGGCTTCGTCGGCCGAGTGAATCCGCCCCAGAGCGCGCAGCCTGCGGTCGTCGAAACTCTGCACGCCGAGCGACAGGCGATTCACGCCCGCCGCGCGGTAACCGCGAAAGCGCCCCGCTTCCGCAGTGCCGGGATTCGCCTCCAGGGTGACCTCGGCCTCGGGTACCACAGCGATGTGAGCGCGCACTGCCGAGAGCAGTCGATCGATCGCATCCGGTGAAAACAGGCTCGGCGTGCCGCCGCCGATGAAGATGCTGATGATGCGCCGGCCCCACACGGAGGGCAGGAGTCCCTCCAGGTCCGCGATCAGCGCGTCCACGTATTCTCGCTCCGGCAGCGCGCCCCCGCGCTGGTGCGAATTGAAGTCGCAGTAGGGACACTTGCGCACGCACCAAGGCAGGTGCACGTAGAGCGCGAGCGGCGGCAATTGCGCCAGGCGCAGCTCGCCGGGCAGGGCGATACGCCCGGTTGCGCTCACGCAGCGCGCTCCCGCAACTGCACGAGCAGGCGCGCGAGCGCCTGGCCGCGATGGCTGATGCGGTTCTTTTCCTCCGCCGCCAGTTCGGCCGCAGTCAGCCCGCGCCCCGGCAGCAGGAACAGGGGATCGTAGCCGAAGCCGCCGGCACCGCGCGGCGCCAGCGCGATGCTGCCGGGCCAGCGACCCTGCGTCACGATGGGTTCGGGATCGTCGGCGCTGCGCAGCATCACCATGACGCAGACGTAATGCGCGCCGCGCTGCGCGCAGCCCTTCAGCACCGAGAGCAGCTTGGCGTTGTTGCGCGCATCGCGCTCCTCGCGGCTGCCGTGCGTTGCCGCGAAATAGGCCGAATGCACGCCGGGCTCGCCGGCCAGTGCGTCCACGCACAGGCCCGAGTCGTCGGCGAGTGCCGGCAGCCCCGCCGCGCGGCTCGCGTGCCGCGCCTTGGCGAGCGCGTTTTCGAGGAAGGTCGCGTGCGGCTCCTCGGCCTCGGCGATGCCGCGCTCGGCCTGCGGCACCACCTCGATCGCGAGCGGCGCGAGGAGCGCGCGGATCTCCCGCACCTTGCCCGGATTGTTCGAGGCGAGGACGAGCTGCTTCACGGGCCGAGCGCGCGGCGCTGGTGCGCGACCAGCTCCGCGATGCCGCGCGCCGCCAGCTCGAGCATCGCGTCCATCGCGGCGCGTTCGAACGGAGCGCCTTCCGCCGTGCCCTGCACCTCGACGAAACGGCCCGCGCCTGTCATCACCACGTTCATGTCGGTGTCGCACGCCGAATCCTCGGCGTAGTCGAGATCGAGCACCGGCACGCCCTGGTAGATGCCGACCGACACCGCGGCAACGAAGTCCTGGACCGGGGAGACGCTGATCAGGCCGCGCTCGCGCATCCAGCCGAGCGCATCGTGCACCGCGACGAAGGCGCCCGTGATCGCGGCCGTGCGCGTGCCGCCGTCGGCCTGCAGCACGTCGCAGTCGATCTGCAGCGTGCGCTCACCCAGGAGCGGCAGGTCGACCACCGCGCGCAGGGCACGGCCGATGAGGCGCTGGATTTCCTGCGTGCGGCCGGACTGCCTGCCGCGCGCCGCCTCGCGCTCGCTGCGCGTGTTGGTCGAACGCGGCAGCATGCCGTACTCGGCGGTGAGCCAGCCGACGCCGCGGCCGCGGAGAAATGCCGGCACGCGCTCCTCCACGCTCGCGGTGCACAGCACGCGCGTGTCGCCGAATTCGACCAGCACCGAGCCTTCGGCGTGCCGCGTGTAGCCGCGCTGCAGGCGCACGGCGCGCAGCTCGTGCGCCGCGCGGCCGCTCGGGCGCGCCGCCGGCGGGTTGGCTTGGGGCTGCATCTCCCCTATGATACGCGCTCCCTCGAGCATCGATCGCAGCGCGCCCGTCCAGCGTGATCCACAGCATGACCGGTTATGCCACCGCGACCGCGGAACTGCCGCGCGGCACGCTGGCGCTCGAACTGCGCTCGGTCAACTCCCGCTACCTCGACATCCAGCTGCGCATTGCCGAGGAACTGCGCGCCGCCGAGCCGGCGCTGCGCGAGCTGATCGGCGCGCGCATCGCGCGCGGCAAGGTCGACTGCCGGATCTCGTTCAGCGCCGGGGCGTCTGCCGCGGCGGCCGGATCGCTGAACGCCGCTGCGCTCGAGAGCCTGCGCCGCCTCGCCGACCAGGCGCGGCGCGTTTTTCCGGATGCCGCGCCGCTGCGCCTTGCCGACGTGCTGCGCTGGCCGGGCGTGATCGCCGAGGCGCCGCAGGACGAAGCGGCGCTGCGCGCGACGGTGCTGGAGCGCGCGCGCCACGCGCTTGACGAGTTGTGCGCGGCGCGCGAGCGCGAGGGCGCGAAGCTCGCCGCAAACATCACCGCGCGCGTCGCCGAGATGGAGCGGCGCATCGCCGAGGTGGCGCCGCTCGTGCCCGAGGCGGTGGCCGCATTCCAGGCGAAGCTCGCCCAGCGCCTGCGCGAAGCGCTCGGCTCGGCCGACGACGAGCGCGTGCGTGCCGAAATCGCGGTGTTCGGCATGAAATCTGATGTGGACGAAGAACTCACCCGGCTCGCGGCTCACCTGGGCGAAGTCCGGCGCACGCTGGCGCGCGGCGGACCGGTAGGCAAACGGCTCGATTTCCTCGCGCAGGAGCTCAACCGCGAGGCCAACACGCTCGCCTCCAAGGCCGCAGGGGCGCGCATTGCCGACGGTGCGCTCGAACTGAAGCTGCTCATCGAGCAGATGCGCGAGCAGGTGCAGAACATCGAATGACGGGGCTCCTGTTCGTCGTCACGGCACCCTCCGGCGCCGGCAAGACCTCGCTCATCGAGGCGCTGCTGCGCGACGACGCGCGGCTGCAGCTGTCGGTGTCGTACACCACGCGAGCGCCGCGCCCCGGCGAGCAGGACGGCCGCGAGTATCACTTCGTCGACAAACCGGTTTTCCTCGCCATGCTCGAGCGCGGCGAATTCCTCGAAGCCGCCGAGGTGCACGGCAATCGCTACGGCACCGCGCACCGCGCCGTGCGCGAACTGCTTGCGGGCGGCAGCGACCTCGTGCTCGAAATCGACTGGCAGGGCGCGCAGCAGGTGCGGCGCCTGCTTCCCGGGTGCGTCGGTGTCTTCATCCTGCCGCCGTCGATCGCGGAGCTCGAGCGGCGCATGCGCCGCCGCGGCCAGGACTCGGAGGCGGTGATCGCGCAGCGCCTGGCCAACGCGCGCGAAGAATTGAGCCACGCCCCCGAGTTTGAATACGCTATAATTAACAACGACTTCGAGGAAGCGCGGCGCGATCTGGCCGCGGTCGTACGCGCCGAGCGCGCGCGCACTGCGCGCCAGCTCGATCGCCATCCCGAACTGTTTCGCCCG